>JAOUKO010000236.1 GCA_029882525.1 Candidatus Aminicenantota bacterium
CTCTCGGGAAATATTCTTGCCTCAGTTTATCCTTGAGGTCTCGCATGTCGATCTTCAGCTCCTGGGGCCAGCCGAGTTCTTTGAGCCCGAATCTAGCCTTTGGCTTTGGCTTTATCATGGGAGTCGCTATCCAGGATGATTCATTTTCGAGAAGAAGATTAAACAGCGTTGTGATCACCTGGGTGAACATGGGCCCAAGCTTCAAGGAGCTGGCTTTATGGATTTTTGCCCCGAGGCCGACCTGGCAAATCTTGAATTTTCCGAAAATGGCATGCAGGGTCATGAAGACATCAACACCGTACTGTTTTGCCGAGGAGTTCCAATTTTGCTTCAGCCAGTGGTTTATCAGCGCATAAGAAAAAGCGAACTCCCCTCCAATGGGTTGGCGGAGGTCTTCGGCCAGCAGGCCGTAAAAGAGGGGATAGCAGAGGTGATTGGTTATCGTGCCGTCAAACTGATGCCGGGAATAGAGAGGCAGAGCATAATCATAACCTTTGAGGATCGGCTCTCCCAGGTACTTTATCCATTCCGGAGTGATCGAACGGAGGTCTGCGTCGATAACCACACCTCCTTTTAAAGTGCGGGAGTGCTCTTGCGCGAATTGGAAAAGATTGAGAAAATTGTTTCCCTTCCCTTTTACTCCCCTGGGAGTACTGAGGTAGAGCTTTGGTGTCTGGGTTTTAGTCGAGAGAAAAGCACCTTTTGTATCATCTTCACTGTTGTTATCGACATTTACGATCACCGTTTTGAGTCTGCTGAAGTATTTTGTGAGGCCAAGGTCTGTTTGCTTGGTGACAAAAGGGATGGTATCGGCTTCCATGTAGGAGGGAATTCCTACGATAAATTCAATCTCGGGTATCGAGCTTCTCATTGGATATACTCCTCACTTGATTAATAGCCCTGAATTATAAGGTCTATTGAAGTCCATATCTTGTCTGGTTCTCTTTATCTCATTTATAAGCAAGGGCTCGATCGGAGAGATGATAAATTTTGCTTTGCCCATTATAAGCAGACGGATGGACTTTGTCCATGATAATGAACAAGACATTTTGAGCTCTCTTTTCCCCAGACTCATTGAGTTCAGCCGAGTCTGATTGGTGAACCTGTTTTTTCAGACAGGAATTATATCCAAATATCGTCTCAAAAGAAAAGGGAAAAAAAGAAAAAGCTGAGCACAATAAAATAGAAATTCTTTACTTGAATATATTTTATTTTTAGTTTATAAGGTAAGTTCAAGCATTTAAAGGGCCCTGCTTTAGTGAGGGTCGGCTTTGGTTTAAGGATTTTTTCTTCCGTCAAAGTGGCGACCTAAGGCTTGGGACCAGATGTGAATTTTTTAAGGAGGTCAAAACTTTGCCCAAAGGAACTGTCAAATGGTTCAATGAGAAAAGAGGATACGGCTTCATCAAACAAGAAGATGGTCCAGACATATTCGTTCATTTTACTTCAATCACCATGCCCGGCTTCAAGACTCTTGCTGAAGGTGACGAAGTCAACTTCGATATTGAAGATGGCGACCGTGGGCCTGTCGCTAAAAACGTGACCCGCGCTCAAGAATAGCCCAGACCTTATCTCCAACCCCGATCATAAAAAAATAATAATCTGTATACTCCCTCTCTATCTGTTGTTCGCTCTTCCGGTCTGAACGAGTTATTCTGCTCATCGATCCAGAGTAAAATATTCACCTTCACGGTGAAGCTGAAGACAGATGTGATGCCCGTCTGATTTCGCTAAGTTCTGTATTCAGGTATGTATGAATGTTCAATTGTATATTATTATTGAAAATTCGGGAAACTTTGACTGCAATCGTGTCAGGTCTGCTGCCCTGATTCCTGCGCAACAAAGGAGTGAGAGTGAAGAAAGAACTGATATTTCTTGTGCCTCTCCTGGTCTTGTTTTCTTTGAGCTGTTCGAGGCAAGGAAAGGAGGATTCCGGATGGAGAGGTGTAATTGAGTATAAAAATGGAATAAAGGTCATCAAGAATCCTGATGAGCCTGCATTTGGCCAGCTGGATCTCGATTTAGCCCTGGATTTGAGTCTGGGCAGTGAAGAAGATGAGAATTATCAGTTTTATCGAATCGAGGATATCGGAGTCGACAATCAAGGAAATATTTATGTGCTTGATGCGGGAAGTCATAGAATCCAGAAGTACGGCAGCGATGGAAGTTACCTTCAGACCATCGGGAGGAAGGGACAGGGACCAGGAGAATTCGACACTCCTTACGGGATGTTTGTCAACGAGGAAGGCGGCATTTATGTCCACGATGGAATGAGAGTCAAGGTTTTCAAAAGGGATGGATCCTACTTGCGGGAAACCATACTCGAGATCTTCAGCCATGATATTTCGGTGGATCGAGACGGGAATATATGGGGCATAGGTCGTCTGCCTACAGAAAAGGGAAGTACGAGAAGCGTGATCAAGCTGAGCAAAACAGGGAAATTGGAGAAGATCATCGCGGACTTCCCACCGCCTGAAGTCGCGATCCGGAGCGAAGGAGGACGGGGAGTGATGTTTTTCATCGACCATGAGTATGTCCATGAGCTGTGTTACATACCCCTCAACTCCCAAAGCACTCTTTACGCCCACTCCTCTGAATACAGCTTATACCGCATTGATATAAGGGGAGAGACTGAATTGATCATGGAAAAAGATGAAAAACCTTCCTCGATCTCGCAGAGAGAAAAGGATGCCATTTATGAAAAGCACTCTGATTTCGAGGAGAAATGGCCCAGGGAAGTGGTGAAAGATGCCATCCGGTTTCCTCCTCACCGCCCGTTTTTCAGCAGGATTCTGGCTGATGATAAAGGAAGGATCTATGTCGAAAGAGTGAGATCGGTCCTGGACAGGCGCACGGAGATTGATTTTGATATTTTCAGCAAGGATGGCTATTACCTTTACCAAGTCAGCCTTCCTTTTTCCCCGGACCTCATAAAAAACGGTTGCATGTATGAAGTTCACTCCGAAGAGGAAACTGAGGGAATAAGAATTCACAGGTACACAGTCAACAACTGGCGAGAAATAAGAGAAAGCCTTCGATAGAAAAAAATTCTGTGTTTGGCCTCAACAGGTATAATTGTGCATCATATCATCATAGAGGATGGCCACGCTTCGCCGGATGACAATAAAATAAAAGTTCATGCCCGGAATTCGTTTCACAAGGACAGCCGGAAATTTCTTTGATTTGTATGCTGTGTTGTGGTATTAGTTTATCCTTTTGAGCCAGAAGAGCTCCCAGGCATCAGGTTATGAGAAGAATAAGCAATAGGATGAAGAAATGGACGGCCTTCCTTGCCTCCTCCTTTTTTATGAGTTGTGTCTTAGTATCTCTGTCTTATTCAAAGGACAGCCAGCTCAATATAAATGATCTTAAAAAGGATGCCCCGAAAGTATTTTTGGATTGCTACCAATGTGACCATGACTATATCCGGACAGAGATTCCATTTGTCAATTATGTTCGCGACCGCAAAGAAGCCGATATTCATCTCCTCATCACTACACAGAGGACCGGAGCTGGCGGCATGGAATACACCATGGCCTTTATCGGACTGCAGGATTTCATAGAGATCCAGGATACCTTGAAATATGTATCCCAAAGCACTGACACGCGGGATGACGTGCGGAAGGGAATGGTCCGCGTCATAAAATTGGGGCTTATTCCTTTCATCAATAAAACCCCTATCGCCGATTACATAACTGTTTTATGTGAAGAAAAGGTCCAGCCCACTGCGGTGGAGGACAAGTGGAATTTCTGGGTTTTTTACATAGGTTTCAGCGGTTCTGTGAGCGGAGAGAGCCAAAGGAGATCTTTCTCGCTAAGGGGAAACCTCTCTGCTAGCCGGGTCACTCCTGAATCGAAATTGAGAATAGGCGTCTCTGGGAATTTCAACGAGAGTAAGTATACATATGAAGAGGAGACCTTCTCCAGTTATTCAGACAGTAAGAGTTTCAGCACTATGTATGTCAAAAGCCTGAGTGAACACTGGTCCATCGGTGCCTGGTTTACCGCCTATTCGAGTACTTACAACAACATCGACCTTTCCTTAAGCCCAAGCCCGGCGATCGAGTACAACCTCTTCCCTTATTCTCAATCGACAAGGAGACAACTCCGCTTCGTTTACAGGATCGGTTACAGCTTCAGGTGCTACATGGAAGAGACGATCTATGATAAGACTAAAGAGAATTTGTTGTCGGAGTCTCTTTCTATTACCTTTGAAGTGAGAGAGCCGTGGGGAGACGCGAGCACCACCATAGTCGGCTCTCATTATTTTCATGATTTAAGCAATAATAGACTGCAGCTATACGGCCATCTATCCTTACGGCTTACCAAAGGCTTGTCTTTAAGCATGGGAGGAGGCTTTTCAGCCATCCATGACCAACTCGCTTTGAGGAAAGGGGAAAGGACACTGGATGAGATCTTGCTTCGCCGTTCAGAGCTGGCCACTGATTTCGATTATAATGCCTCCATAGGGTTCAGCTATACCTTTGGCTCTGTCTACAGTAACGTCGTCAATCCTCGCTTCGGAAGATAGAAAGAATAAAAGGGAATAAAAAGGGGCCAGGCCCCCTTTTCATGTTTTTTAATAAAAAAATATTTGATAAAATGACGGCATACGGTCATTTTGCCGGTATTCAATTGAAAAGCTGTGCAGGCTTTTTGGATCAGTTTAGGCTAAATTCACTGAAAAGGTAGGAAAATGAGCGGACAACAGGTCATCTTTGGGTTATTAGAGTTTCTGGTCTCGATATTTATCA
>JAOUKO010000237.1 GCA_029882525.1 Candidatus Aminicenantota bacterium
ATATGTATTTTGATGATGATTTTATTCCTGAATATGGGATCGATATGGTGGCAGGACGAGCTTTTCAGAAAGAAATGAAGACAGACTTCATGGGAGCGTTTCTCATCAATGAGGCGGCAGTCAAAGCCTTTGGCTGGAGCAGCCCTGAGGAAGCGCTCGGTAAGCGGCTGAAAACAGGATATGGAGGCCGGGTGAATCCGATAATCGGTGTGACTAAGGATTTTCATTACCGCGGACTCCAATCTGAAGTGGAACCTCTGGTTATGGAATTTTTGCCCCAGATGTTCAGGTACATAACTCTCTCCATAAATATCACTGACCTGAATGATACGTTAGCCTCTGTCAGGTCTCAGTGGAAGGCTTTATGGCCGGGCAATCCGTTTGAGCACTTTTTTCTGGATACGGACTTTGACCAGCAGTACCGGGCGGATGAGCAGGTAGGGAATATATTCGGAATCTTTACTTTCCTGGGATTATTCATCGCCTGCCTGGGGCTTTTGGGACTGGCTTCGTTTGCGGCCGAAAGCCGGACCAAAGAAATCGGTATACGAAAGGTTCTTGGAGCTCCAATGGGAATAATCATCCTTATGCTTTCCAAACAGTTCACTAAATGGGTTCTGCTGGCCAATATGATCGCCTGGCCTGTAGCTTATTATTTCATGGACAGGTGGCTGAAGAATTTCGCCTACCGCATCGATTTGGGGATTTGGATATTTGTGCTTTCAGGATTCTTTGTCCTGTCAATTGCAGCTTTAACGGTCTGCAGCCAGACCATCAAAGCCGCCACAGCCAATCCGGTCGATTCGCTGAGGTATGAATGACGGTTGAGGCCCCTCTATTTTCACCTTACCGAGCGAACAGGAAGAGTTTCAGGACTTCGATGAGGTCCTCATCAGTAGAGGCGGCGGTCCTTTCTTCAGTCCTCTTTGCTCCCGGAAATCATGAAGCTCTGGCTGCCTTGTTTTCATCTTTGTAGCGGAGCTCTGTGGTGCCCGGCATATCGAGCTTGAAGGTTTGAATTATTTCAGGTCAGTCAGGGCGTTCTTCTCTTTTTCTTTGATTAAAGGCAGGGCCATGGTGGAATAAAACATCTTGGCTGCTTTGCCGATTCCTTCCTTTACTGCAACACACTTTGCTCCTGGGAAGAGCTCCTGGGCTTGCTTGACAAAATCCAGGTCTCCCGCTTTGTTGTCTGCTAAACTTCATGCCAAATTTGAACGTTGACATATTTCTTTGAAAAAAATATCATTTTACAGACATTAAATAAGGAATGTCCCGCATTTCTCAAAACATATTTTCATTAAGGAGGTCTCATGAGGTCTTTAAAATATCTTTTTCTTTTCATCCTTGTAATTTTTAGCCTGGCTTTTCTAAACCTATCGGCTGGCCAGAAATCCGCCCGGCCTGTAAAAGCGCAGAAAAAAGTCGAAAGTACCGACCCGGCACTGCGCCTCAAATGGTACCAACAGCATATGGCCATGAAGACAGCGACGCCTTATAAGGACCTTAAATGGCGCTTCATCGGGGGAGGAACGGATAGCATCGGCGGACGCTGCACAGACATCGCCGTGCCCAAGGGCAGCAAGCATACCATCTACATCGGCTCAGCCACAGGCGGAGTGTGGAAGACCGAGAATTCTGGCATAACCTGGGAGCCGATCTTCGACGATGCGCCGACTCTCTCGGTTGGAGACATCGCCATCGCCGAATCGGACCCGAACATTGTCTGGCTCGGAACAGGGGAAGCCAATATCTTCCGGGCCTCGATCGCCGGCATCGGTGTTTATAAGTCCACGGATGCCGGAAAATCATGGCAGCACATGGGCCTTGCCGGGACTCAGACTATTGGCCGCATCCTCATCCACCCTACGAATCCAGACATTGTCTATGTCGCAGCCTCGGGCCACGAGTGGACATACAATCCCGAACGCGGTGTCTTCAAGACAACTGACGGCGGCAAGACCTGGCAGAAAGTTCTCTATATCAACGAGAAAGTGGGTGCCATCGACATGGTGATGGACCCTCAGAAGCCCGACATCCTGATAGCCTCGATGTGGAACCGGATCCGGCAGCGCTGGAGCGACCCCGTTCCAGGCGGTGAGGATGGCCTGTTCAAGACGATCGACGGCGGAAAGACGTGGAAGGAGCTGACCAATGGCCTTCCTGACACCAAAATGACCGGCCGGATCGGCCTTGACATCTGTTTGAGCAAGCCCAATGTCGTTTACGCTTATGTCGACAACCACACGACGCTGCGCGTGCCAAAGCCAGGGGAGCGCGATTCTTACGGCCGCCTGAGAACATACCCAGACATAGTTGGGGCAGAGGTTTACCGCTCTGAAGACCAGGGCGAGACCTGGATAAAGGTTAATCCCTCTGACCGGACGTTTGAGCGATTCGGGGGCACCTACGGGTGGGTATTCGGACAGATCCGGGTGGACCCAGGCAACGAAAATACCGTTTACCTCATGGGGCTGGGCTTATACAAGTCAACTGATGGAGGCAAGTCCTGGACGCCTCTCCGCTGGGAGTATCTGCACGGCGATCATCACGGCTTATGGATCGACCCAAGCGACTCGAATTACCTGATCAACGTTAACGATGGCGGGGCAAATATCTCCTATGACGGCGGCAAGAGTTGGCTTGATTTCCACAAAGGGATCCCGGCAACCCAGTTCTATAATGTCGCTTACGACATGAAGAAGCCTTTCACAGTATACGGCTCTGTCCAGGACTCGGGAACACACAGGGGAGTGGGGGTTGCTCCGCTGGCAGATCAAGAGCCGCGACGCTTCCGCCGCGGCCCATCGATCCGTTGGGAATCTGCGCCTGGCGGCGAGGGAACGCATATCGCCATCGACCCCACTGATCCGAACACAGAGTATGCCTCGTCGTTTTACGGCCGGCTCGAGCGGTCCGAGTACGAGGATGGAGTCTGGACGAGGAAGCCGATCTATCCCAAACCCGCAGAGGGCGAGCCCGAGTATCGCGGCCAATGGCTGGCGGCGACAATCATTTCCCCGCACAACCCCCATGTCCTCTATCATGGCTTTCAGTATGTCTTTCGCTCGATGAACAAGGGCGAGTCCTGGGAGCGAATCAGCCCCGATTTAACCGCCTTTGACCCGCAAATACAGGGCAAACTCCCGTACGCCATCCCCTTCGCCACGATCACGGCCATTGCCGAATCGCCGTTCAGGTTCGGGCTGATCTATGCCGGGACCGATGACGGCCGCGTCCATTTGACAAAAGACGGCGGAGCGACCTGGACCAAGATCACGGCTGGACTTCCTTTCAACAAGCATGTCTGGACGATCGTCGCCTCGATGTATGACCAGGCGACCGCTTATATTACGCTTATCGGCCGGCACGACGACGACTTTGCCCCGTATGTGTATAAGTCGACCGATTATGGCAAAACTTGGAAGGATATCAGCGGCAATATCCCAGGCGGCCCGACCAATGTCATCCGCGAAGACCCGAAGAAGAAAGAAGTTCTCTACGTCGGCACCGACTATGGAGTCTATGTGACTACAGACGGCGGCAAGACCTGGAATTGCCTCGGCAGCGGACTGCCGAACGCTCCGGTTTGGGACCTGCAGATTCATCCGCGGGATAACATGCTCGTCATAGCCACCAACGGCCGCGGGATGTGGGTCATCGACGACGTAGCCACTCTTCAGAAATAAGATTCAAGTTTTTTCAAGAAGAAATGGACTCAAATCACGGTTGAGGCACCTCTTTTTCTACTTTACCGGGCGAACATGAAGAATTTCAACACTTCCATGAGGTCCTCATGTCCATGTCCTTAACAAAAATTCTTCAACACCTCAAGCAGACGGTCGATATCCTCGAAGTTATTGAAGATATTCACTGAGGCCCGGATGTTTCCTGCCCGCTCACCTACCGAGATTTTGGCTCTGGCCAGGTTTTTTATGCAGAGCCTGTTCTTCTCTTTGCCGATGCTGAAGGAGATAATGGCTGAGCGTTCTTTTTTACTGGCTACGGGCGAGATGATCTCGACCTTGATTCTCTTCAGACCTATGATCAGATAATCCGTCAGTTCCATGACGTGGTTCCGGATATTCTGGAATCCGATGGCTTTAAGGTAATCCATGGCAGCCTGGAAGGCGAGCAGGGGCTGGAGGTTGTAGGTCCCGACGATGTACCTTTCCGCGCTGTCATGAAGGCGGAAAGGGGCGTTTTTGGCGGTGTGGATAAAGTCGTCTTTCCCGGGCATCACCGACATCCATCCGGCCCAGGCAGGCGGATATTTTCTTCGGAAAGACGAAGAGGTGTAGAACATGGTGCCGATATGGCCGGTGAAACCCCATTTGTGGACCGAAGCGGTGAGCACATCGATATTCATGGCTTTGACATCAATCGGGAAGAAAGGGAAGGACTGGGTAGCGTTGACGATGAAAAGAATTCCTTTCTTTTTCAGTTCCTGTCCGAGGGCTTTCAGGTCCTGGCGAAACCCGGTGGCATACTGGACGTGAGAAGTGACCACGGCCAGCGTGTTCTGATCTGTCATCTTCAGGATGGATCCGACCGGGTAGCGCGCCTCCTCTGGCTGGACGTAGCGCATATCCACCCCCTGGTATTCATATCCGAGAGTCGAAGCCGGGAACTCATCCTCCATGGAGACAATGTTGAACGGCTTCTTGACGTGCTTTTGAAAGGAGGCGGCCAGAAGCGACATGGCGGATGAGGTGTTGGGGACAAAAGCGACGTTTTCCCCTGTC
>JAOUKO010000031.1 GCA_029882525.1 Candidatus Aminicenantota bacterium
TCAAGAAATTGATGGAAGTCTTGAGTATGTGATCCCGGAAGAAGTGGGGTGGTCTTCAGAAAAACTTGAAGAAGCCAAGGCCTTCGCGGAAAAGATCAATTCAGCAGCCGTCATGATGCTCTATGACGGAAAAGTTTTCATTTCTTGGGGCAATGTGGATAAAAATTACAAATGCCATTCTATACGAAAACCCTTTTTAAGCGCGCTGTACGGCATTTACAGAAACCGCGGAAAAATCAACCTTAATTCGACTCTGGAAGAACTGAACATAGACGATATCCCTCCCTCATTGAGTAAAGAAGAGAAAAAGGCCACCGTTCGAGATCTTCTCAAATCTCGGTCAGGCGTATACCATGAGGCAGCGGCGGAAGCGAAGGTCATGATCGATACCCGCCCAGCCCGAAGCAGCCATCCTCCAAACACGTTCTATTATTACAATAACTGGGACTTTAACGTGCTGGGCACAATATTCGAGCAGGAAACCGGTGCTAAGATCTTCGAAGCATTTAAAAAGGAAATCGCCGATCCTATCGGCATGGAGGATTTCAGTGTGGAAAACTGCCAATATTCTTTTGAAGAAAACAAATCTATGCACCCTGCTTATAATTTTCGGATGTCAGCAAGGGATATGGCCCGTTTCGGTTTGCTTTACCTGAGAAAAGGGAATTGGAGGGGGCGGCAGATCATTCCACAGGAGTGGATTGACGAAAGCACACAAACTTATTCCATTGTCAGTGAAGAAATGGGAGTAGGATACGGCTACATGTGGAATGTCGTAAAACCGAAAGGGGCGTTTGCACAGCTTTTTGACGGGCATGACGCTTTCTACCATACAGGAATCGGCATCCACACTCTTGCTGTCATCCCGGAACTAAAGCTCGTCTACATTTACCGATATGACACCGATGAGCTTTTTGAAGACCCCGGAAATGCGACTATTCAACTGGTCTCCATGATCATGAACGCTCGGCTGTGAAAAGAATAGCCAACATAATAGAGCATCCAAGCTGGATGTTCAAAGATTTGTTTTAGGTCTATTAAAATCACCTCTACATATACTTAGAAAAATAATCAGGATAGTCATTTTAGGCGAAGAACAGACCTTTCCCCGCGTCATAAATACGCAACAAAAAATGCCTAAACCTGCTTAATTATGGATACGGTTGAGTAAATGAAAGTGAGGATTTTACAGGGTTAGAACGAGTTTTCCCCTGGACTTCAAAACCATAGAGAAAAGGATTCGAGACCCTTCGTTCATCCCACTATAATACCTGTTCAAATAGTTAGAAATTAATCGCTAAATTAAAAATGAAATTCCCAGAAAGATTTTATGATGGGTTCTAATATTATTTCCACTCCATACTGTATCTCTTCACAACCGGAATTCCTTTCTCGTCTTCCCAAACCATGGTATACATCTTGTTTTTCTTGACCACGTAGAGAAAATCAATTTCTGGAAGGGAAAATCTCGCAACATATCTCCCCTCAGAATCAAAAACATCATAGTAAAAATTACCTTCCTTATCTCTCTCATACGTCCGGACATATATTCTTCCCTCATCCCCACAGATGAAAAAATAATAAGGATAATAACTCTTTGGACATTCTATCTTATATCCAGAAGGAGCTCCTTGTTCTCCGAAGGACTCTTTAATCAGTTTTTCCTTTTCCTCTTCAGATATTTTCACCGGGTCATAGTCCTTGACTATCTTTCGTATTGTTTTACCTTCAGGATTGACAACAAATATCTCGTATTTTAAGGAATAACCCCAAACGATATTATCATTTTTCATCACCCGAACATTGAGAGTCGGAGTCACCAAATTAAGAACATAAGGAGTCAATTCTTCTTCTATGGCTCCAATCGTAACAATTGGATTGAGGTTCGAATCAAATTTCTTGATTTCATCCACAAACCTCTCTCCCAGAACCAGGGTTTGTGTTATGATATTTCCTTCAGAATCAGGGATCGCTCTTGAGAATCTGTATTTTCCAGTTGGAATTTCCCTTAGACATTTTCCATCCCAAGAATAAAATGAAAGGCGGTTGTTTGCACCGTCATAGATCATGATCTCCTTTCCTGGAGCCAAATACATCCGTGAAGGCGATTGAATCTCTCCTGGACCCTGTCCCTTTTCCCCGAATGTCCGAATATGCTTTCCGTTCCTATCAAAAATTTTGACACAGACTTCTTTTGAATCCAAAACATAGATGTTCTCTTCTTCGTCAACCTGGACAGACCTTATCTGAGAAAATATAAAATCCTCTATCCCTTCCTCATCTCCGATGCAGAGATCTTGTTTCAGTATTAATTCTTTTGGCGTGCCTGGCAGAGGAGCTGGATTTTTGGGGTTATACACAACTTGAATCCCGTTTTCGATCTTGATTTTTACTTCATCAGCCTGGAGCGGACATAGAGAGATAAATAAAAAAATGAAACCAGTGACAAACACATATGGCATCAGCAGGTATTTTTTCATATTACCCTCCCTTTTTTTTATTATAAATCATGCTGAAGACTAAATAAATAGAAAAAAGAGGACTATGACTGAATTTCTTCTCAGAAACGTCACAAAAAATGCCTAGACCTGCTTAACTATGGATACGGATGTATAAAGCAAAATGAGGATTAAACGGGAGTAGAGATGGCGCGTCTGACAGGACTCGAATCTACCTTTCAGTGATTAACAGGAGCTCACTTTGATTTTTCAGATTAAAATAATTAAAGTATTGATATCAACAAATCAATTATCACCCAAATTCTGGAGGTAAAAAATGCCTATTGTTCATGTAAATGTCTGGGAAGGTTTCGGAAGAGAAAAAGCCAAAATCACAATCCAAAATATAACTAATGTCTTTGTAGATTTGGGCATCCCTAAGCAGGCTGTTGAAGTTGTTGTACACGAAATACAAAAATCCCACTGGGGAATTGGGGGAGAACCTGCTTCAGAAAAGTTCAAAGATGTATCGCCATAACAGTAAATAGCATTAATTGAACTAAAAAGCTGAACTTTTCCTCTCTAATCTATCAACAAATTCGCGCAGACCTAACTCATTAAAGGAAATACGTTTTTGACCAACGGACATAGGAACAATTTCCTGCTTATAAAAAAGAAAAACATGCTTCTGTCCTTTAATGTCCTTCAGCCGATCTTTAAATCCTGAAAGTTTCTTAAAGAGTGCCAACTTGGTATAAGTGTGATACTAAGACAGAAGTGCCTTAAACTCATTCCCACCTTGACGCATTGACAAACGCTTACAACTGTTCTATGAAGTGAATAAGACTATGTAAGGGGGTCGCCATGAAATTCGATAAGTCCACAAAAATCCTGATTAATTTAATCCTTGTTCTACTGGTCGTTTTTTTACTGAAATCCATCACTGCTGTCCCGAAAAAATTATATGCCCAGGGCCATTACCAGTATAAAATTGTCCATTATGAAGATGAAGTTAGCCTGGCTGCGATGAAGGAAGGAGCCGTGACATGGGAGGAAAGGTTGTTTCGGTATGAAGTACCTTTCAAAAATATGGCTGAAGAAGGCTGGAGATTCCATTCTGACATCAAAATAGGCAATTACACGCTCCTGGTCTTTGAGCGCTGATTCCGTTCTATCCGGAATTCTCAGCACTGCTCAGATTATTCTTGGCTATGTCTTGATTCAACGTTTTTTCATTAATAAAGATCAAGCTAAGTAAACCTAATCTGATAGGTCACAAACTGTCAAATGATAAACATCCACGGTCAAACAGGGGATTTGTGTTGACAAGTTATTTGAGAAGGAAATAAGATTTAAGCGAAATGTTTGAAGGGAGGCGGTAATGGAGGAAAAATATGATCCTGTTCGTATTTTTAGGAATACCTGGCGGCGATTCTCTAAACGAGATGAGTATAAAGGGAGCGAAGCCCACGATTTTCAGGTGTATATCGAGATAAAACAAAGCAAGGACGATATGTATATCATCGGCGGCTATAAGAGCGATTGCTTCCTCTTAAAATATTCACTCAGAAAATCCTCCTCCACAATCACGGCTCCAAAAAATTTATTCAGGGATAAAGATAAATTAGGTAAAGTCAGTATTAAATATAAGAAAAAAGAAATACAAAATTATCAAAACTATGATGAATTCTGGGACGATATAAGTGTAGAGTGACCGGAGCTACTGTAAAATCAGTAAAAGCGCAGGATTCTCACTTTACATTTTAGGCGTGAGATAATCCACTGACA
The DNA here is from genome assembly GCA_029882525.1 of Candidatus Aminicenantota bacterium. GTDB lineage: Bacteria > Acidobacteriota > Aminicenantia > Aminicenantales > Aminicenantaceae > SOIA01. Next base: position 4,227 of record JAOUKO010000031.1, read on the forward strand.
CATTGTTTTTTCTTTTGCTCTTTTCTTCATAGATCTTGCGCAGTGTTTTCTTGATCTGAGCCACGTTCGCGCAGAGAACAGCGAACATGGCAAAAATCCCGACCGTGACAAAAATAATGGCTGCGATAATGATTATAGAGAAAATGGTGATATTTCCAGTGAGTCCGCTCATTTGAGACCTCCGTCTAACCCTCAACTAATTTAGTCGATTTAAAATAAAGAAAATGATAAGCATGTTTTTGGCTACTACGGCTCTTTTCCGATTTCTAGTTACTCAATCGACTAATTAATAAGTAATAATAAGGAGGAGCCGCAAAAATATCAATTCTGCTGTGCTCCGCCAGGAAGCGGTCCATCAGTACTAATTCCAAATTTTTAGTCTTTTTTAAGCTATAATATTAGATAAGTGCCGAGAAAAATGGGGAAAATCACTCTGAAGACACAAAGTAAATTCCTGCCTGTATCCATCTCTCTCATTTTCCTTATGGCAGCAATGACCAACATGTCTTCCCTGCCGTCATATGCCCAGGAAACACAGGATAAAAAAATATATCACAACATCGCGGTCAGCGCTATTTCCATAGCGGTGACAGTCCAGGATAAGAAAGGGAGGTACATCAACGACCTCACCGAGGAAGATTTCACTATTTATGAGAATGAGGAAAAGAAGGATATTACCTACTTCAACCATGCATTCGATGCGCCTCTGAGCTTAACGATTCTCCTTGATGTCAGCGGGAGCATGGCTCTTCAGGACAAGCTGAACGAAAGCAAGGAAGCGCTCCGCTACCTGATGACATTCCTGCTTGGTCCTGATGATGAATTCTCTTTGTTGATCTTTGCTGATGGAGAGGTGGAGGTCGCCGTGAAATATTCCAAAAATAAAAATGATTTTCTGAATATCCTGGAGAGAACCGAAGCTTACGGCCAGACAGCTTTGAATGACGCAGTCGCTGTGTCTCCGGAATTTGCGAACAGAGGAACCAAGGAAAAACGGGCCCTTCTTTTGATCACGGACGGGATCGAGAATGACAGCCAGTATTCTCCTGATCAGGCCATTGAAATCGCCAGGAGGGTGGATGTCCCCATATACACCATCGGGTATAAAATTCCTTTAAGCGAGCAGTATTTGCAAAAGTATAAACATTCTCCCGGAATAACCTCATCCGGCATCGTTGACTCTCTTGAAAGATTCTCCGAAGCAACAGGAGGGAAGGCATTTTTCATCAATGAAGCCGAAGAATTGAAAAACGCTTTAAGAAAGATAAAAAGCGAACTCAGCCATCAGTATATTATCGGATATACTTCTTACAGAAGCCCGGAAAGCGAGTACCGGAAGATCAATGTTGTCACTTCGAAAAAAAAGTACAGGGTGAGAACAAGGGAAGGATATTACAGCGGTGAGAAGAAAGACCTTCAGTGACAGTATCCATCAACTCATAACTGAGAGGGAAAGCCCAAAATGACAGTCTTCCGCTTCAGATTGAATTCGGAGCTGAAAATATCCTATAATGACGTTTATAGGAATACGGGTTTGTGCTATGATGGGAGGTGATCAAAAAGCCGGAAAAACATAAATATCCAAAGGCTTATTATTCAAGGGAAGAGAAAGGAGGTAAATATGAACAAAAACAAAATTCTATTTCTCGTGGGGGCTGTGATTCTTATAGGTTTGCTGGCAAGCACGGGCTGCGCTACCAAAAAATATGTGCTGGGAGAGGTAGCTGACCTGGATAAGAAAGTAGAGGGGATGGAAAGCACGATTGAGGAGAACCAGAAAAGAATCAAAGAACATGATGAACGGTTGGCCAGTCTCGGCTCGCTTATCACCCAACAGGAGTCCGAATTGAGCACCAAGGCATCCGAACTCGACAGCAAAATCAGCGAAGTGAAAAAATTCGCTCAGGGAACGCTGATCTACCAGGAAATCCTGAATAATGATCAGGTTAAATTTGAATTCAACAAGTGGGATCTTACTGAGGAAGCCGAAGCTGCGCTGGATATGTTTGTGGAAACGCTGATCGCTATGGACAAAGGTTTGTATCTGACAATTCAGGGGCATACTGACAACACAGGACCGGAAGCCTGGAACCTGCTTCTCGGGAAGAGAAGAGCGGATGCAGTGATGGAGTATCTTTTCAAAAAATACCACATCCCTCTCCACAGAATGGAAGTCATCAGTTTTGGCAGCAGCGACCCGATAGCTGATAATTCAACTCGTGAGGGAAGAGCCCAGAACAGGCGCGTTGTGATACTGGTCTACGAATAGCCGACTGCATAATAACTTATTAAGCATTTTATTTTCAGCAAAATTAGGGCTGTTCGCTATATTTCTGAAGTTCTGGTTCGTTTAAAATTAGACCGATTACAGAGGTATCCATGATTAGTATGATCGCAGTGCGATAAAGCATGGATAACTGCAAAAACTCCCTCGACCTCTGGAAGGATGCTGACCCTGGCATTCCCGAAGTCGAGGATGCGAAGAAGAAGCTGGCTAAACAAGGAGAATAAAGTTGTTCGAGTTCATAATTGATCTATTATTAGATTTTTTAATGGTGATCGGTCTCAGGAAGAAAAAGAAGAAAGACCCAGAACTGACCTCTCTCAAAACAGAAGATTACACCTCAGAACAAGGGAATCCCAGAGAAGCCTCACTCAAAGGCGACGCTGTTTGTGCTGGCTGCAGCAGTTTAATCGATAAAGGTGCTGTCCATGAAGACGGCAAGGCCTGGTGTCTTCAGTGCTATAAGACTCGTGTCTTAAAGATAAAAGAGTGAATGAATAAATAGGCTGCATTTGTCAATCTTAATGAAGCAAAGATAAAAAACGAAAATCCAAACAAAATTCTCCCTTTCGCTTCCTTTTTTGTTATAATATGTCTCTATTTTTTCAAGAAACCCAATGGGGATGACCGGATTAAGGCTTCTCTGAGTTGAGGTGTGATTATAGGAAGTATTAAGGTTGAAATTCGATGACGGTTTCAAAAAAACGAGTGGTCATCACGGGCATGGATACCATCAATCCCTTAGGAGATACTCTTGATGGTTATTATAATAACTTGATAAGCGGGAAATCCGGCATAAAGAAATGGGAATCACTGGATGTCAGCAATATCGACTGTAAAATAGGCGGTGACCTCGGCCATTATAATTTCAGTGAGGCTTTAGAAAGGCTGAGGAGCAAAGTACCAGAAGAACTCCATAAGAAGCTTCGAAAACTTTTTCGAACCATGACTTTTTCCAACAAAGCGACTACCTTAACTGCCATTTCCGCCTATCACCATGCCGGGCTGTTCAATGTCAATGTTGATCCCTATAGAATAAGTGTCCTGGTCGGGGGGCATAATTTCAATTCCAACTATGTTCTGGACAACATGCATCAATTTGAAGAAGAACCAGCCTATGTCGACCCCCTATTTGGAGTAGAAGCGCTCGACCCCAATATTCCCGCGACCATCGCAGAAGTATTGCTTGCGCAAGGACCGACTTACACTATCGGCGGAGCATGTGCGAGCGGGAATATTGCGCTGCGAGATGGCTTCAGGGACATAATCAACGGTGAATGCGATATATCTGTCGTGTCCGGTGGTATTTTTGATATGGCTCCCTGCGACATTCATGCCATGGCGGTCCTCAATTCACTGGTTATAGACCCGGAATATCTGGATAAACCAGAGGCAGCCTCGCGCCCATTCGATATCAATAGAAAGGGGTTCATTCCTTCCCACGGAGCCGGAACGATTATCCTTGAAGATTTGGAATTCGCAAAGGACCGAGGGGCAATGATCTACGCTGAGGTTTTAGGTGTTGTCGCCAATGCGAATGCCAATCATCTTCCTATCCCATCAGGTGATGTCCAGGCCCATCTGATCAAGACGCTGTTAAATATAACAGGAGTCCATCCGGAGGAAGTGGATTACGTTAACTGTCATGCCACCGGAACTCCCGTAGGCGATATAAACGAGATTAATGCCATCAAAAAGGCCTTTGGGAAACAGGCTTATAAATTGAAACTCAACGCACCTAAATCCATGCTGGGTCATGTGTGTTGGTCAGCTCCAATTGTAGAATCCATCGGGGGCATCCTCCAGATGCAACGCGGAAAACTTCACCCGTCGATTAATATCGAAAAGCTTGACCCTGAAATAGACCTGGACGTCTGTAAAGATGGACCGGTAAACCACAGAATTTCCGTTATGCTTAAAAATTCATTCGGGTTCGGAGGCCTTAATTCCTGTGCCCTCATAAAGCGATTCGAGGAATAGATCATGAATGTATTCGTTACCGGCGGCTCGAGGGGAATCGGCCGAGCCATTGTGTTAAAATTTGCAGGTGAAGGGTGGGGCTGTGCCTTCACTTATGTCAAGAATAAGGCGGCTGGAGAAGAGACTGTAAAACTGGCAAAAAAAATTAACTCTCAATTGCCTGTGAAATACTACAAGCTCGATATAAAGAATGCTGCCCAGGTGGATCAGGTCGTTGAGAAAGCCATTAATGACTTTGGGGAAATAAGGGCAGTTGTCAACAATGCCGCTGTTGTCAGGAATAACGCCGTAGCCATGATGAGTGACAAGGAATGGGACGAAGTGATAGCGACCAACCTGACAGGCCCATTCTATGTCATTCGCAGCTTTTTAATGCATTTAATTTCCAATAAGAACGGCCGAATCATTAATATCTCTTCGCTGGCTCAGGACGGATGCAGCGGCCAAGCCAATTATGCCGCGAGCAAAGCAGGCCTGATCGGATTGACCCGCACGATTGGCAAGGAATATGGAGCCAAAGGAATAACATCAAACGTTGTGACAGTAGGATACGTGCCCACTGACATGACTCGAGAGCACCTGTCACCAACTCTGCATGACTTCTGGATGAAGCACTGCCCCTTGAAACGGATCAGCTCTTCCGAAGATATTGCCAATCTGGTCTATTTCCTCTGTTCAGATGAAGGGAGCTTCATAAACGGAGAGGTGATTCGAGTTTCAGGAGGTCTGACATATGCTCCTTGAATAGAGGAGGAGAAAATACGTATGAAACAAATCGGCATCGAGAAAATAAACATCTACGGCTGTTCCCTTTACATGAGTCAGAATGATCTGGCTATTGCCAGGAATAAAGACCCGGAAAAGGTGGTTAAAGATTACCTGATCGACAGCCGTTCATTGAATCCTGCCTATGAAGACATGGTAACCATGGGAGTCAATGCAGCCCATCCTATATTATCCGAACAGGATAAAGAAGAGATTGGCCTGTTTGTCGTCGGAACCGAGGGGTCTCTAGACTTCGGAAAGCCCATTACAACGAACATTCATGAAGCACTCGGCCTGCCGCCAAACGTAAGAAATTTTGAAATCAAGCATGCCTGCTACAGTGGGGCAGCCGCACTGGATACAGCCATAAACTGGATCGCTTCAGGTCTGAACGATAATAAAAAAGCATTGATCATTGCCTCTGATTTCAGCCGTAAGCATTTCAATAAAGACCATGAGTTTGTCTTAGGAGGCGTTGCAGCCGCCCTGATAATAAGCGATACACCTGAGGTCATCGAATATGAATTGGGAAAAAAGGGGTGTTGGACCACCAACGTGTATGACACTTTCCGACCCACGGCATTCGCAGAGGTAGGAAATAACGAAGTCAGTCTGTACAGTTATTTGGATGCGTTAGAGGGCTCTTATCTCGATTATGTCAAAAACACGGGCAAAATTGATTTCGACAGCTATTTTAGAAGCAATATTTACCACACGCCATTTCCAGGGATGGCATTTCAAGCACACCGAGTGCTGTGCAATCTATCCCGGCCACGAAAAAAATCTGAAATTATAGAGAGTTTTCAAGAAAAAAACCTGCCGTCTTTAAGATACGCCCAACGTGTGGGTTCCACCTACAGCGCCAGTAACTTTGTCTGTCTCTGTGGTCTTATCAAGAGCGACAATGATCTTAAAGCAGGGGACCGAGTCGGTTTTTTCTCCTATGGTTCAGGCGCGATCGGCGAGTTCTACAGCGGAATCATCTTGCCTCAAGCAAGAGAAATTATCGACAGCATGAAAATCGATGAGGCCCTGGACGCTCGGAGAAGAGTGTCTGTTGAAGAATACGAAGAAATCGAAACGATACGGGAACGTTACACTGAAAATCCCAATTTTACTCCGGATTTTTCTGTTCTGGATAACTGGTATGATAAACATTACAGAGGAAACAAACTTCTGGTTCTCAAAGAAGTAAAAGACTATATCCGCAAGTACGATTGGAGTTGAGTGATGGCTTTTGTTGAGACCTATCTCGATTCAGGGCTTGCGGTAATCACTATGGCTCAAAGTCAAAAAGGAAACCGCCTCAACAAGGAAAGCCTTAAAGAGCTTTCTCATGCAATGGATTCGTGTATAAATAACAGCGATGTCAAGGCTATTCTCCTGCGCTCTAACGGAAGGACATTCTGTTTAGGCATGGATCTTGAATCCTTTCAGAAGGCGGGAAGAGACAGAGCAAACATAAATATACCGGTGGAACTGTACAAGGATATGCTATTAAAAATCTATAAAGCTCCAAAACCTGTGATTGCCTTGATAAACGGCGATGTGAAAGCAGGAGGGCTGGGCCTGGTTGCTGCCTGTGACATTGTTATCTCTTCGGAAAAATCAACTTTTGAGCTCAGCGAAGTATTACTGGGGATCATCCCTGCCAATGTCCTCCCCTTCATGCTTCTGCGGGGAATCTCTCTTCAAAAAGCCAGATACCTGATTTTAACCGCGAAAAAACTATCCGCAATCGAGGCCAAGGAGAACCATCTGGTGGATGAAGTTATTCCGGAAGAGAGATTAGAAAAAGAATTGAAGGCTATAATCAAGACTATTTTCAGAGCCGCGCCCCATGCCCTGGCTGAAACAAAAAATTTCACCCGGTCGATCTCGCATAAAGATGTGGATGAGGCCGGTGATATGGCCGTAAAAAAACTGATGGAATTGATCAACAGGCCAGAAGTTATAAAAGCAATAACTGACTTCAACCAAGGAGAATTGCCTTTATGGTTCTCGAAATTTCGGCCGAAGCAACCTCTGGTAAAAGGAGGCCAGCGTGAGTGAAAAAATTATTATCCAGATGGAGGAGAACGGTATAGTTCATTTGAAGATGAATGATGCGGAGGGAAAAAATACTTTTACTGCGGACTTCGTAGCGGAGCTGATAAGGAGTTTGGAAAAAACGAGTGACATGAAACCTAAAGTGCTCATACTTCAAGGATTGCCAGACATCTTTTGCGGAGGAGCAGATAAAAAAGACTTGATGGACCTTTGTGAGGGAAAGCTCGCCGTAAAAGACTTTATCATCCAAGAGACTCTCCTCAATCTTCCCTTCCCTGTCATCGCTGCCATGGAAGGTCATGCCATAGGCGGGGGGTTTGCAATGGCCATGTACAGTGATATCATACTGGCTGCGCGGGAAAGCCGGTATGGAGCGGTCTTCATGCAGCTCGGATTTACCCCTGGCATGGGATGCACAACCATGCTCTCTGAATTGGTCGGACCTTATATTGCCAGTGAGATGATGTTTTCCGGGAAACGGTTCAAAGGGAGCGAGCTCGCTCATAAGTCCACGAATATCAATTATATCTTGCCTAGAGAAGAAATCATGCCGAAGGCCGAAGATATCGCTTTGCAGATAAGCGAAAAAAACATCAAATCCATCTATATCTTGAAGCATGCCTTAAGCGTCAAAAAGAAGAAACTGTTGATCGATGCCCGGCTTCAGGAAGATCTCATGCACCGAATCAGTTTTGCCTTTCCTGAAACACGAGCGGCAATCGAAGAATTCTATGTTGAGCTTGACTAGAGAATACAATGATCCCAATTGATATGAAAGAGAAGACCGTGCTGATCACCGGCGGAACGAAAGGAATCGGCCTGGCCATCGCAAAAAGTTTTGGAGAGGCGGGTGCCAGGACTTACCTCACCTATAAATGGGGATCCGATGACTATTCTTCACTCTATGAAGCATTCAGAAAAGTTGACGCGCCCCAGCCTGTTCTTATCCAGGCCGATGCTTCCCTTGACGAAGATACCGAAAATTTGCTGGCCAGGATAAAAGAAAAAGAGGACAAAATCGATTATTTCATCAGTAATGTCGGAGTTGCCCAGCGTATCGTTGATCTCGCTGAATATAAAAAACGCTCCCTGTTCAAAACATTAGAATACAGCACCTGGCCTTTGATCGAATATACACGAAAGATCAAGGATTGTTTTGGAAAATACCCCCAACACATCGTCGGCATATCCAGTAGCGGACCGGATCATTTCTATCCAGGATATGACTTCGTAGCTGCCTCAAAAGTTCTTCTGGAACTTTTTGCAAAATATATTTCTGTTTATTTATTCAAGGAAGGGGGCCGGGTTAATGTGATCCGTTTTGGGCCGGTCAACACAGAATCCTTCTCCCTGATATTTGGGAACGAGTTTTTCGAATACCTGAAGGAGAGGAAAATTCCGGAAGAGATTTTGATCTCCCCTGAAGAATGCGGGAAAGCAGTGCTCGCCTTATGCAGCGGTCTTCTGGATGCGATGAACGGCCAGATCATTACCGTTGATAAAGGTTTTAACTACCAGGACAATCTCATGATGCATTATTTTGATTGGAGATCAAAAAAAACAAAGAATAAACAGTGAGTTTGAATTTAACCCTATTCAGCGTAAAGAATAAGACAATTGTACAATCTGTAAATATGTTATATCATTTCTGAAAGCCTGAAAGGATAAGGAAAGTTGAAATATTTTATGAGGAGAGGCAAATGACCAAAGAAGAAATAATCAAAGTCATCAAAAAAAACATCCTGGAGAACCTGGAAGAGATCGATGAAAATGAAATCGATATCAATAAATCCATGAAAGATTATGGGGCCAATAGCCTGGATATAATTGAAGTTGTATCCTGTTCCATGAGAGAGCTGAAGATAAAAATTCCCAGAACCGAGCTCGCAGAAATCAATACGATTGGTCAGCTTGCGGACAAGTTTTTGGAACATGCTGAATAAAATAGAATGAAAAATGCCTTAAGCTTTAGCTTGGCGGATTTTTTCTTCAATGACAGCCCTGACGTATTGAGTCCACCCTCTGATTTTGAGGAATGGATGAATGATCCCCGGACTCAAGAATGCTTCGGTTTCTTCGAACAGCAACTGCTGTCTGCGCCAAAATCCTCAACGGAAATCCTGAGCAATCTGGAGGGCAAGCCCAAAAAAGTAATCAATCTCACCTCATATAACTATCTTGGACTCTCCTTTCACCCGGAAGTCATACAAGCCGCGATCGAAGGATTACAAAAGTATGGTCTTGGAGCCTCCGGCGCTCCTTTGCTCTCCGGAACACTCGATTTGCATGCAAAATTCGCCAGAATGCTGGCCGACTTCAAACAAAAGGAGGACTGCATACTTTTCTCCAGTGGCTTGGCTGGAAACTTGGGCATCATGCAGGGGATACTGCGGAAGGGCGACCTGTTGGTCCTGGACGAGAAATGTCATAAGAGTGTCATCGATGGAGGAACGCTTTCCGGGGCCAGAATGCAATTTTTCGATCATAATGATACCGAGCATTTAGCCCAAATTCTTGATAAAAACAAGGACAAAAGAATTCTAGTCGCTGTTGATGGCGTCTATTCTATGGATGGAGACCTCCCCAATTTACCAGAAATTGTCAAAATATGTGACCTATTTCCAGATGTCAGGATATACATCGATGAAGCTCACTCCACTTTGATATTCGGAGCTAATGGGAGAGGCGTAGCCGAATATTTTGGCCTGGAAGACAAGATCGGCATCTCCTTTGGCACACTTTCCAAGTCCTTTGGAGGCGTAGGAGGCTTCGTCTGCTCCAATGCAAAAATAATTCGTTATCTAAAGGGATACGCGTCGTCCTATAGCTTTTCCTGTGCTTCCTCTCCTCCTGTTGTAGCCGGATTGATAAAAGCGCTGGAGATCGCGACCCGTGATTCTACTTTACGCGATAAGCTCTGGGAAAATACACATTACTTTAAAAAAAATCTACAGGACTTGAAACTGGACTTAGGCAATACAGAATCTCAAGTCATACCGATAATCATAGGCTCTTCAGGAGAACTCCTGTTTGAAATGGCCAGAGACGTTCAGAAAAAAGGGTTGTTTTTACTCCCCATAGATTTTCCTGCCGTTCCTGCGACGTCTCGAAGGTTTAGAATTTCAGTCTCATCCCAGCTGACAAAAGATGAAATTGACAAAGCCTGTAACATCATCGAAGACTCGATAGCTAAACGGCTCAAGAAAAAATAAGGCCCATTGATGGATTATGAGAATCTCCTGCGTCAATATCGAAAATCTCAAATAACAACATTACAACAGCTGGAGAAAAAACCTGGCTTTGTCAAATTAGACTACACTCAGGAAGAAATAAAAAAAATCATTCCCCACAGAGAACCTTTCCTCCTGATTGACAGAATTATAGGTGTTGATTTAACAAAAGGCCAAGAGACAATCATCGGTTCCCGGCTTATTTCCAGAAGCGATCCGGTCTTTCAGGGGCATTTTCCCGATTATCCAATTTATCCAGGCTCTCTTCAACTTGAAATGAGCGGGCAACTGGGTCTTTGTCTGACTTACTTTGTCATCCATGATAAGACGGCTATAGACAAAAATACAAAAGCTGTTTCAGTCCGGGCAACAAAAATTTATGGAGCTTTATTCCTGGAGCCGGTCTTTCCTGATAGAGAAGTCATATTGATATCTCAAAAACTGGAATACAATGGATATTTCGGGACAGTATTAAGCCAGGTAATTTCAGATCACAAGGTATGCTGTGCTTCTGTAGCTGAAGTTATATTCCTCGATACATGAGCTCGTCATGATCTCTTTTCAGTACTCGGCCCTTAAAGCTAATGAAAATGCTTGAACAGTTTCATCTGACATTGAAGAGATTAAACATCGCGTTCGCAGCGACAGACCGATATAAACCTGTCTCCCAGCCCAGTAAGAACAGATGGAAAGGCATTCAAAGCTATCTGCCAGAACGCCAGAAGGAATTTTTCACAGCAAGGTGGTGCGCAGGAAAATGTCTCAATATGCTCGGTCTTGATGGTCACCCATCGATTTTAACCGGAAAAAATGGAGAGCCGCTGTGGCCTGAAGGAGTGACGGGAAGCATCTCTCATTCAAAGGGAGCTTTCTGTGCAAGTGCGGCTCTTATTTCAAATTATTCATCTCTGGGGATAGATATAGAATCTATCGGGAATAAAATCAGTGACGATGCTTTCCGTTTAATCGTTAATAATGATGAAACAGACTGGATGTCAAGAATTCACGATAACATTGATTTTTTCAAGCTGATTGTTTTTTCCGCCAAGGAAAGTCTCTTTAAGCTGCTTTTTCCTCTCGTTAAAAAGAGGTTCTACTTTAATGCAGTCTCTATTTTTCCTGTGCCCTCAAGAAGACAAGGAAATCTCACAGCCGTCCTCAATGAGTCTCTTCATCCTGACTACAGAAAAGGGCAGCATTTTGAAGGGAATTACTTTTCAGATAAAAAATGGCTGCTGACAGCTTTCTATATTAAAAATAATTCAGCTCTCTGACGTTGAACTTTAATAGTGAAGAAACCAGAATAGATTTCTGTGCCTGATGATTCTGTCAATGTAAATCGGGAAGAAGCATCACCCGTCAAACTTGGAAATTATTATAGCCGCGTTCTGCCCCCCAAAGCCGAAGCTGTTGGATAAGACATGTTGAACCTTTTTCTCCATTGGTTTATTTGCAACTATATTCAAATCTATCCGGGGATCCCGCTCAAATACATTGATGGAGGGATGAATGACTCCTTTTTGGATAGCCAGAACAACCGCAATAGCCTCAGCACCCCCTGCGCCGCCAATGAGATGTCCTATCATAGACTTGGTGCTGTGGACTGGAATATTATCAGCAAGGCCACCAAAAAAGGAGCGAATGGCTCTGCTCTCCATCAAATCTCCAAGAGGGGTTGAAGTCGCATGAGCATTGATAAGGTCAATATCTTCCTTGTTCAGGTTTGCGGTTATCAAAGCGTTTTCCATTGCTATTTTGGCTCCAATACCATCCGGATGAGGCGCGACAAGGTCGTAAGCGTCGCAAGAAAATCCAAATCCTCTTAGCTCTGCATGAATTCTTGCTCCCCTCTTCCTGGCATGTTCCAGTTCTTCAAGACAGAGGATTCCCGATCCTTCTCCCATCACGAAACCATCCCGGTCTTTGTCAAAAGGACGGCTCGCAGTCTGGGGGCTGTCATTTCGTCGGGAAAGAGCATTGATTATCCCAAATCCAGAAAATCCAGCTGCGTTCAATACTGACTCAGTGCCACCCGTTATCATGACATCTGCCAATCCTGTCTTGATCATCAAGGCAGCCACGCCAATCGCATGATTACTCGTCGCACAGGCAGAATTTACGGAAAAATTAGGCCCTTGAAAATTGTGCTCCTTGGCAAAGTAAGCCGGAGGCGTGTTAGGGATCGCACCCACTGCATAAAAAGGAGAAACTGAATCCATTCCATAGTCTTGAATCTGGCGAAACATCTCATAATGAAGCCCGTTCCCCGCATCACCGGTCCCAATGATCACTCCGTGACGACTGGGCTCTTTTTGCAGGTCTTCAAGGCTGAAGCCGGCATCTTTTACGGCCTGAGTTGCTGCAACATGCCCGAAGATTATAAATCTCCCCAGGCGGCTGAGCATCCTTTTCGGGAAATATTCTGATAAGTCCGGATAGTCAACCTCTCCTCCGATTTTAACAGAGAAATCACTGAGATCTACATTCTGTATTAGCCTTATGCCTGACTTTCCAGCAATTAAATTTTCCCAGAATTCTTCAACATTATAGCCAATCGGATTTATAGTTCCCATCCCGGTGATCACTACGCGCGTAGTATCAGTGTCTCTTTTCTTGCGATTCATTATGAACGACCTTCCTCAATCATCAAATTCTCAAAGAATGAGTGAGTCTTAGAATATTAATAAAATCACAAAAAATTTAACGGATATTACGTTATTTGTCAATTTGAAATCTGTTTGACGATGGTTTTCTTACAAGCTTTCAAATGTAATTTTATAATACACAAGAGGTGAACTGCACTAAAAAAAAACGGCTCGAAACTCCTATTGAAAATTGGCATGTGTTTCTATAGAATTCTCCTGTAATGCCTCATTACTCCTGCCTCATCAGGAAACCAAACGCATCTATAAAAGCTGTCTTTTTAATGTGCACATATATAAATTATCATTAAACCGTCAAGGAGGGGAAGGGTGAGAGTGAAAAAGAAAGATTCTTCGGTAAAGACCAGAACCATATCCCGTCGTCAATTTATAGGCAGTGCGGCTTCAGCCGCAGCGACTTTATCTCTGGCCTCGGCCAAGGTTGGTTTAGGGTCAACGGGTTTACAAAAGAGTGCCTCCGGTTTTAAGCTCAAGTACGCACCTCCTCTGGGCATGTTCCAGGCACATGCTGGCGAAGACCCGATCGACCAGATCAAGTTCATGGCAGACCAGGGATTCAGAGCCATGTTCGATAACGGGCTGATGAGTAAGGACAAATCTCTCCAGGAGGCCATCGCCCGGGAAATGGCACGCTTGAACATGACTCTGGGGCCTTTCGTGGCCTACGCGGACTTCAAAGTAGAATCCTTCGTTCTCCCGGACGATCAAAATATGGAAATCCGCCAAATGCTGGCGGAAACGATGAAAACCGCGGTAGAAACCGCCAAGCGGGTGAACGCCAAATGGGCCCTGGTTGTGCCCGGACGTTACAATCAGCGGATGGAATGGGAGTACCAGACAGCCAACGTCATCCAGAACTTCAAGCGGCTGGCTAAGATCTGCGAGCCGA
>JAOUKO010000238.1 GCA_029882525.1 Candidatus Aminicenantota bacterium
AAGGTTTGATAAGGACAAAAATATCTACACCAATGATGCCATAAACAACAGAGTTTCCTTTTTCGATAAGGAAGGCAAATATTTGAAGCAAGTACGCATGACAGAACGGTATCCTCAGCTTATTATCAACTCAAAGAATTTCTTCATTGCCAATAAGTTCACGATATCTCAAGAAGGCAACATCCAGAAACTAACCTATCTGTATGGTCTTTTCGATGGTGAATTCAATCCAGTCGCAGAACTTTTTAAAAACGAAATAGAAATGCCCCTGCCAACAGGAGTGGATGCATCTTCACTGGGAGAATATGTTGCCAAGGTATTCAGTATTTCGGCATTTAGACCGCAGGTCATAACTGCATTGGCGGATAACGACTCCATCTACCTGGGCTATCCCGATAAATACGAGATCAATATTTATTCCCCTGAAGGGAAATTAGTCAAGAAAATCAACAGAGACTCTGATCCAATTCCCGTGAGTAATAAAGACAAAGAAAGTTTTGTTAAAATAGCCAGCGAGAATCTCCCAGCTATTATTACTGAGGACATAAAGGAAAAAGCTTTTCAAAATATCAAATATCCGAAGCATAAGCCCGCTTATCAAGGTCTCACCTTGATGGAGAACGGTTGGCTGGCAGTGATAGTCGATTCCGTTGAAGACGAATACACGCTTATCGACATTTTTGACAAGGAAGGAAAATACCTCGCCCATTTTAAAACACCGGTCCCGGCAGAGGGAATATGGGCTGGACTGCTCTTCTTCAAAAATGGCAAAGCCTATTCTGTTGTCACTGAAGATGATTACAAATTCGTAAAGAGATACAGTATTGAGATTCAAGAATTCAGAGACGGAAAGTGGATTAGCAAAAAATAGTAATCAAGTCAGCCCCTCAATCCGGTTTTAAAGGGAATACTCGTACTCCTCGATCGAGCCGAACTCTTGAATATTCCTCAGCATCACCGCGTCCAGGTCCGGATGAGGGCGAGCACCGCTCAACTCTAAAAGCTTGGTAATAAAACCCCGAAACGCGGACAGAAAGTCCAAAGCGCCGGTCACCAATTCCATAGGATCGAAAGTTGAGCTGCGGATGCGGACTGCGCGAAGAGCAGGCTTGTCTGATTTCGGGTCATCGAGGAAGAGGTCGATCAGATAAAAAGGACGGTCCATAGCTGGCAAAATCCTTACCACGGCAATAGCTTGAACATTGCTGAGGGTCAAAACGCGACTGCCGACTCCTGACACATCCAGTCCGAGTTTTCCCTCCCGGAGAGAGGTTGGAACTCCCTGCATCAAGTTTATCTTTTTTGACTCCGGGACAGGAGACGGTGCGGTAGAAGGCGGTGCTTCAGGGGATGGGGCCGCTGATGGCGGTTCCGCGGGGATTGCTTCTGCGGGTTCCGGCGGGGATTCAGCCGGCTCCTCCGACCGAGTTACGGCGTAATATCCATAATCCCTCCTGGGCATCTTGGGGAGAGACGGCTCGGCTAGCTGGCTCAATCGGGATTGAAGGCTTTCTTTCTTATCGGCGGGGATATTCGGATGACTGAGGGCCCGCTCGATCGCCTTTCTCTGTATCCTGACTCCTAAAGCCTCTGTGGCGCTGGTGAGCTGCATCACCAGTCCAAGGGGAGCGCTCTGATCAACCTCCTTGATAATCTCGTTAGCCAGGCTTGTGGCATCATCAATCTCCACTCTCCGGATCAGATGATCCAGCATGGTCATTTTGAAATAAACGCTGAGAGGTGCCTGGGGCGCTTTTTCTCTCAACTGACGGTAGTGGTTGAGCGCAGCCTCGAACTGCTCTTTTTTCAGCATCTCCTTGATGGCTTTGACCAGATGACTGGCTGCATCTTCTTCCTTTCCCAGCTCTGCGGCGAGATTCCAGAGGCCTACCGCCAGGTCATGGTGACCCGGGTACTTCTGGGCACCCTCCAGAAGCCTGGCATAGGCTTCTTCTCGTCTCCCTTGATTCTGGAGCTCGATCGCCTCCTCATAGATCTGGAAACCGGGGTCCATAAAAGAAACTTTCCCTTCGATTTTCTTGTGGACATACTTCTCCTCGATGTGGAAATACTTGATCAACATGGCAAAAAGGAAGCCAAAGATGAATCCCCAGACATGGGCCCAGTGGGCTACGCTCCCCCCTCCCCTGGGATTGATGACATCCATCATCCTGGCGTTGAGGAGTTCAAGCAGCAACCAGAGAGGCAGCATCAGCCAGGCTGGAGCTTTAAAGGTCCCGCGGATGAAGATGAAAGGAAGTAATACGTAGAAAAACTTGATTTTGGTCTTGAGATACCGGAGCAGGAACGCACCCATTACTCCTGAAATAGCCCCGGAAGCGCCGATCAAAGGGGACATGGAACTCGGGTAGTTCAAGGCAAACAGCTCTGCCGAACCGATGCCCATCAACAGGTAAAAGGCAGCAAAGAGCGGTCTCCCCCAGACATCCTCGATAAAGGGACCGGAGAGGTAGAGAAAGAGCAAGTTTCCCAGCAGATGGAGCCAGCCTCCATGGATGAACATGTAAGTCAGCAGTCCCAGCAGCGTCTGCTGAGCCGGAATGAAACCGTATTTTCTGTAGGGGATATTCTGGTAGATTCCTTTGAACTTCTCCGTCAACCGGTTCAGCTCTTCCTGTTGACTCCGGAGTGTGAACCTATCCGGTTTCACAGCCGGAGTCTCCAGGAACTTTTCTATCCTTTCCAGCTGGTCTTCCACGCCCAGAAGCTTTCCGATCTCGGGGTCGAGCTCAAGGTAGGGATGCGTGAAATAATAATTGAAGAGTTCCTGGATAGTGACTCCCATATCATAGATCTGCTTGCGCATGGTCGCCGTAATCACGATGTGAACGACCAGGCAGACAGCCATGATGGTGAAGGTGATCCAGGGAAGCCGGCGGACGGTGTCGCTTTCATGACCGATCGGAATAATCATGTCAGCCTCTGTCTTTTAGTCTTTATCCTTTAGTCAACAGATCGATATTTAAAAGGTTTTGGTTCGGACCAACTCGCCGCCATATTATGACAAAATCAACCAATAAAGCAAGGTGTCAAAGCAAGGGGTCGCATCTTAACATTTAACATTTCGCAACTGAATTCATATGGAACGTATTTTTTTCACGGATGGTGAGCAATAGAAGAATCATAGTAATGAAAATGTTAAATGTTAAGATGCGACCCCTTTATTACTTTATTATGTAGGTAGAACCTTTTAAATAAAAATCAGTATATATTGATGGAGGAAACAATTAAGCTTATACATTTAGTTTCCAGCCTGGTAACAATTCAAACTCATTACCAACCAAAAACACGGAGGGCTCTATGCTGAAGAATTATCTTAAAGTGGCTCTAAGGAATATCAAAAGACATCCGGGTTATTCGTTCATCAACATAACCGGATTGGCCATCGGGATGGCCTGCTGCATCCTCATCATGCTCTGGGTCCAGGATGAGCTGAGCTATGACAAGTTTCACGAGAATAAAGACACGCTCTACAGGGTGATCACCCAGGATCCTGATGCCAAGGGCGACCTCGGGAACCCAACCATCCCCTACGCTCTGGTTCCCATCCTTAAGACGGAGTTTCCCGAAATTGCCAATTTTACCCGATACCAGGACCTGAGCTGGCTCTTAAACTCCTCCTTTGCCTACCAGGAGAAAAAATTCTATGAGCCGAATTTCTTCCTTGCTGATCCCTCCTTTTTCGAGATGTTCCGATTTTCCTTCATCAAGGGCGACCCTGCAGCAGCCCTCCAGGATCCCCACTCAATCGTCCTCACCGAAGACACCGCCCATAAATATTTCAGCGATGAAGACCCGATGGGAAAAGTCCTCAGGATCAACAACGTCGCAGACCTCAAAGTCACAGGAGTCATCAAAAATCTCCCCCCTAACACCCACATGCAGTTCGATTTAATGTCCCCCATCCAGATCCTCGGGAGCCAGAAGATCACCAGCTGGGCCTGGGAAAGCTATTCTTACATCCAGCTCCAGCCACACACAGATGTCGAGGAATTCCGGGCAAAGATCGCAGGCTCCCTCACCAAGCATTCGCCGCAAACCTGGATAAAGTCAAAAGTCAACTTCCAGCCTGTCACCAAAATTCACCTCTACCAGGGAAGAGGGGACATCAAGTTGGTCTACATTTTCTCTTCAGTGGCCTTTTTCATCCTGCTCATCGCCTGTATCAACTTCATGAACCTGGCCACAGCCCGCTCAGCCAAACGGGCCAGGGAAGTCGGCCTCCGCAAAGTTATCGGCGCCCAAAAGGCTCAGCTCATCAGACAATTCTTTAACGAATCCCTCCTGCTTGCTTTTATCGCCCTTTTCATTGCGGTCATTCTGGTCCAGATAGTCCTCAAGGCCTTCAACAACATGACTTCAAAGCAGCTGGCCTTAAATATAATCGCCAACCCGGCCCTGTTTCTGGGGCTTCTTGGCTTGACGATCCTGGTGGGCATCATATCCGGGAGCTATCCGGCATTATTTCTATCCGCATTCCGGCCTGTCCAGGTGCTGAAGAGCGGTTTTTCCGGCCGCTCCGGCGGCTCACTCTTCAGAAAGGTCCTGGTCATCCTCCAATTTTCCATCTCTGTTATCCTGATCATCGGATCAATCATTGTCTACCAGCAGCTGGATTACATTCAAAACAAAGACCTGGGCTGGGATCGAGAAAACGTCATCGCCATGCCGATCAATAATGAATTGAGCCAGCAGTTTCAATCCC
>JAOUKO010000239.1 GCA_029882525.1 Candidatus Aminicenantota bacterium
ATGGGCTTTAAGCCGAACAAGATCGTCAAGACTCGGCTTGGTCTGGCCCTGAAGCAGACCATCACCAGTGATTTCCCCGTGCCTTATGCGGATGATCCGGAGACAGTGGACAGGGTGGAGAAGTTCAAGAATGAAGCAGGACTGGAGTCGGTGACGGATGTCAACTGGAAAGTCTCAAAAGAAACATTGTTTATTTCAAAGCTGGAGCTTTTTTACAATTTCGAAGCTTTGAATAGGACGGATGTCCGGTGGGACAATGTTTTGACCGTTGGGTTGACCAAGTATCTGAACGTGAATTTCAACTTCAAGCTCCTCTATGACAGAGACGTCTCCAGCAGACGCCAGATCATGCAGTCCATTGCTCTAGGCTTGACCTATAATTTTCTTTGAGTGAAATTCACAAGACCAGAGTCCTGCC
This sequence comes from Candidatus Aminicenantota bacterium, assembly GCA_029882525.1. GTDB lineage: Bacteria > Acidobacteriota > Aminicenantia > Aminicenantales > Aminicenantaceae > SOIA01. Next base: position 419 of record JAOUKO010000239.1, read on the forward strand.
TTTAATGACGGATATATACTTTGTATGTATAGGTGACTTTAACTTCCTCACCGGCCTTGACCGGGATTTCCCAGGAAATAAAGGAGTTGAAATTGACTCCTCTTAGGCCTTCAGCGATCTTCTCTATCTTGCCGTCATGGCTGACTTCAAGCACTTCTCCGGTTACCTTCTTTTTGATCTCCATGGTCACATCCTTGGATTTGGCGTTATTGATGTACAGCTCTCCTTTGACCGTAACCAGGTCGTAGGAGCTGCGGTAGAGCTTGACATCCCGCTGTCTTTCGATTTCGTATTCGTTCCTGTTGGTCTTGATGTCAGTGGCAACAGTCAACTTCAAGTTGGTCTTGGTGCCTTTGGGCGTGTAGTTGATAACATCCTGCGCCAGAGGCTTCCAGCCGCTCACCGTTAAAGCAGGCGCAGTTGTCCAGGGATAATCCGTGGAGTTTTCCAGCTTGATGGAATGCCAGACCTGCTCCTTATCCCTTTGTGGCTGTCCTGAACGTTGATATCCGCTCGGGTCGACATTGAGCGTATCCGGAACATTCCATTCGTAGATGTGTTTGTAATCGACCTCTTGAGAAAAAATATGGTAATAGGCTCGCTCTCCTTTTCTCAAACTGATGCCCTTTTTATGATAAAGGAAAAGGTCTTCTTCAGAAGCTCCGGGCACTCCCTTTATTGCCGCATAGCCATAGTCCAGTGGCTGTACACGGGCTTCCTCTTCGAATGTTGCCGGCATGCTTTGTCTCATGATGTTGGATAACTGGCTGTATTCATCTCGCCGTCGGGCCCCTGCTTCCAACCCTGTTATGAACTGGCTGAGAGCCTGGTCTAACGCCATAGGGGAGAGGACATCTGCATACATGAAATTTGGATATCCAACCACAAAGAAGGTATCCACATTCTCCACGTCTTCTATGTCATTGATTAAGGTGGCTTTCATGGTTATCCGGGCTTTCTTTGGGTTTTCGATATTGACAAGATAACTCGGGATCCAGCTTATTCCCTTTTGCAGGTAAGATAGGCTAAGCGTTGCTTTTTTCTTTCGCGTAGCGAGATTGAATTTGATCCTTTTTGCTTTTTCTTCACTCGGGATTTTGGTGGAGAAATCGAAGGGAAATTCGATCTTGGATACAGCATTCTTGTTTATGACGACTTCCCCCTCCTTGGTGGAGATTATGGCGATTACAGCCGGTTGAGGCGGAATACGCTGCAGTATGCTTTCTGGATACGGTACTCTATCTTCTGGGACGGATTTAATTGTTCCTTCAATGACCTGGTTATTAGCCGTTACTGTTACCCTCTTCCCGATATTCGCTTTAAGCAGCTCTTGGAGAGTGATCGCCTCGGTATTGCTTTTTACTTCTTCGAAGAAAGCGATCACCTCTTCTATCTGAGTGTCTTCATCCAGAGAACCGATCCATAATGAACCCAGAGTGGCCTGGGGCACGTACTCGGTTACAGCCCATTTATCCTGCAGTTCAACTTGTCCCTCTCTTATGAAAAAACCCAGCCCATTTTTAAAGACGGCTATGGTTTTAGGCTTTGTATTCAATATCGGCAGAGGATTTTTCTTGTCTTCAGACGCAAACATCGAGAGTGTAGATAAGGTCATCACCAGCAGGGTACACAATGTTGTTTTAATGAATTGATATTTTGACATTTTGCCGTCTCCCTTCAATATATTGTTAATATAATAACATATTAATCGCTTTTCTTTGTATTTTTCGTGTAATCAAACAGTCATTAGAAAGGTTCTCTGCCATGTTGTATGGGTCATAATAAGAAGATATTCGGGAATGGTCTCTCTCCCACTCAGATTTTTTACGCCATTCCCGAATTTCTTTTGCTATCGTACCTAGATCAATTTAGCCCATAAAAATGGCGGATAAGCTGCGGCATGAAAAAACTTCATTCCTATTGTCTACAATTATCTGTATAATGAATGGCTAAAAATGCAGCAGAGAGAGGCTCTGTCAAAAACTCAAGTGCCAGACAAACGTATTGTATTATTTAGGAAGGTAGGGCAATGATTGAGACACAACCTATTATCACCATACGGGATTTGAAAAAAAGCTATGATGGAAAGAACTATGTGCTCCGTGATATTGACCTGGACATCTTCCCCGGGCAGATCATCGGGTACATCGGACCGAACGGAGCCGGGAAAACCACAACGGTTAAAATTCTCATCGGGATGCTGCCTGATTTTGAAGGAGAGGTCACTGTGTTCGGGCTGAACGTGGCCGAGAAGCCTCTGGAAGTCAAACAGCGCATCGGATATGTACCTGAGACAGCCGCCCTGTATGATACCCTCACTCCTCAGGAATATCTCCGGTTCATCGGCCAGATCTATGGAATTTCTCGAGAAGAAACAGAAGCGCGGTCCCTCAAAATGCTCGAGCAGTTCGGTCTTAAATCAGAAGCCAACGTGCGCATGAACGCTTTCTCCAAAGGGATGAAACAAAAAGTGCTGATCATCGCCGGCATGATCCATGACCCGGATGTTCTCTTCCTGGACGAGCCGCTTGCCGGTCTGGATGCCAACACAGCTATCGTGATCAAGGAGATCCTGGCTCAACTGGCGGCTAATGGGAAGACCATTTTCTACTGTTCCCATGTCATGGATGTGGTCGAGCGTATCTGTAACCGCATCATCATTATCGATAAGGGTATGGTCATCGCCAACGGGACCTTCGATGAACTGCAGGCCATGAATAAAGGAAAATCTCTGGAGCGGATTTTTTCGCAGCTCACCGGGAGCAGCGGACATGCAGAGAAAGCTCAAGATATAATTTCCGCCTTCCACAGGGAACAGTCCGAATGACGGATTTCATCCTCAGTATAATAGACCTTTTCAAGGGATTATTCCGGCTGCTGAAAGTGGATTATAAAAAATTCCGGGTTATTTTATGGGTTAAGTTAACTGATGATAACCGGCAGGAGAAATCCATCGTCCAGAGAAAGAGTAAAAAACAGATGTCCAACTCTCTGGGATGGATCGCTTTTATCTACGCCTTCATAGGAATCTTAGTCGGACTCATGCTCCTGGGAATTCAAGATCTGTTCGTCTCCATGATCCTTGTCTTTGCCATCATCATGGTCATGACAGCAGTGGCTTTGATCTCGGATTTCACTTCAGTGCTGCTAGATACGACGGATAACGCCATTCTCCTGCCTCGACCCGTGGACAGCCGGACGCTGGTGGTGGCCCGCCTGGCTCATATCGTGATCTATATCATGCTGATCACACTCTCGCTATCTGCAGCTTCGATCGCCATCGGGACTTTCAAACTCGGCCCTGTGTTCACCCTTGTTTTCCTCCTTTCCCTGATTTTCTCTGTTCTGTTCGTGGTGTTTGTGGCTAACGTGTTCTATCTCCTGTTGATGAAGATCTCCGGCGGAGAGCACTTCCGGGATATAATCCTCTATTTCCAGATCTTTATGGCTGCTTTTGCCATGGGCAGTTACCAGCTCCTTCCCCGTCTCATTGAATTCGATGCGCTCAAAAGCTTCACGTTTCCCATCCGGTGGTGGACCTATCTTGTTCCGCCGGCTTGGATGGCCGCGCCTATCGATGCGGCTGTTAACGGAGACTTGAGTGGGCCGAAAATTGTACTTTCTCTTCTGGGATTGTTCGTTCCTTTTGTGAGTATTGTTGTCGTCGTCCGGTTTCTCGCTCCGGGATTCAACCGGGCCCTCTCCCAGATGGAGACTATGGGTTCTTCGGGAAAAAGGGATCAAAAGGAAAAAGGGGAGCGGTGGAATCTGCCTGCGTTTTTTTCTCGATTACTTACGTCTAATCCGGCAGAAAGAGCTGTTTTTCAACTGTCATGGCGGCTTTCTTCCCGGGACAGGAAATTCAAGCTCAAGACCTATCCGACTTTTGGATACATGTTGATCATCGCCTTCGTGCTGACCCTATTCGAGGAGGGAACGATTTTACAGAAGCTCCAGGAACTCCCTTCCACACAAAAATATATTATTTTCCTTTATATCGGATGCATTCTCATTCCGATCGTGGTTTTGCAGCAGCGCTTCAGTGACCAGTACGAGGCTGCCTGGATTTACCATGCTCTTCCCTTTGCCAAGCCCGGAGATATCCAAAAAGGAAGCCTGAAGGCAATGATTGTCAAATATGGCCTTCCCGTGTTTACACCGCTTGTCATCTTGGTCCTCCTGGTATGGGGACCTGCTGTAATAGATGACATTGTGCTGGCTTTCATGAACATGGTCATCAGCAGCCTGATC
>JAOUKO010000001.1 GCA_029882525.1 Candidatus Aminicenantota bacterium
AAGGTTCTTAGAGCGGGCGTAGTTCAGTGGTAGAACGTCTGCTTGCCAAGCAGAAGGTCGTGGGTTCAAATCCCATCGTCCGCTCCATCATTTTTTTCAAGTTTGCACGATGATGAAAAAGGCGCGGTACCCAAGTGGCTAAGGGAGAGGTCTGCAAAACCTCGATTCGTCGGTTCGAATCCGACCCGCGCCTCCAGAGCCTCATTCAGAGATAACCTGCTATCCTAAAGCGTCACGATTGGAGGACTGAGGAGAATTGGTGCGCCGAGTTATTGGGTTACTTTCCAAGCCCCGACAGGAATGGACACGAATTAAGGAAGAATCCCTTCCGGCTTCCCGTCTTTTTTTCTCCTATGCCCTGGCTTTAGCCTCGATTCCCCCCGTGTTTCGGTTCCTGGCGGGTCTCGTCTACGGTCATTACAAGAGACCTTATACGGGATGGAGCTGGACGATTGCTGGCAGAGAGCTTCTTTTTAGTGCTGCCGTCTACATCTTATCCTTGATGATCGTTTATCTATGGGCATGGATAATCTCCATCTTTGGTACTGTTTTTTCTACCCGCTGCCTGAGAAGCGATTCTCTGAAGCTGGCGGTTTTGAGCATGAGCCCCTATTGGCTGGGAGGCGTGTTTTACTTCATCCCTGAGGTTGGATGGGCCTTAAAGATCCTGGCGGGATCGTACGGATTTTATCTCCTCTATCTTGGTTTTGCTGTCTATTTCTTTGAGACTTCCAGAGGGAAGCTTTTAGGGTATTTTGTGGTGAGCAGCTTGTTCGGCTTGATTCTCGTGGCCTATGTTGAAGTGTTCCTGAGACTCCTTTTTGCCTTCTGGGGAGTCTTAAAGATCGGCTGATTCCTCCAGGATTTTCATGAATGCTTCCTGGGGAGAAGGAGCTTCAGTGATCGGACGCCCGATAACCAAGTAGTCAGCGCCTTTCCGGATGGCCAGCCCGGGCGTCATGATCCTCTTCTGGTCGTGAGCGTCTGACCAGGAAGGCCGGATACCAGGAGCAACGACTAGCAATTCCTTTCCTAATTCCTTCTTGAGGATCTCGATTTCTTGAGGTGAACAGACGACTCCGTCCACACCGGCTTTTTGAGCCAGGTGGGCCAGTCTGAAGACCTGGGCAATAGTATCGGGTACCATTCCGATCTCTTCGAGCTGTTCGTTTTTGAGGCTGGTCAGAATGGTCACAGCGAGAAGGAGGGGCTTTTCTGTTTTTTCTTTCTCTGCGGCTTCGAACGCTGATTCCACAGCCCTCATCATCATCTCTCCGCCTCCAGAGGAATGAAGGGTCAGCATGTGGGCGCCGTGCCTGACTGCGGATTTGACCGCATCCCCGACTGTGTTGGGTATGTCATGAAGTTTCAGGTCCAGAAAGACTTTTTTCCCCAGGTTTTGGATTACATCGAGCAGTGGAGGCCCTTCTGCTGTGAAGAGTTTGAGTCCCACCTTAAAGATCTCCACGCCTTCAAGCTTATTGATGAGAGTCAGGGCATCCTTTTTTGTGCCCACATCCAGGGCGACTATTATTCTCCTGGCCATATCTTCTTTGTTCATCCTGGCCCTCCTTCCAAGATTTTCTTTCAAGCCGTGTACCGATTAAGGTTATGTCTTTATCCTGCACATGGCTGGGGCTCAGGTTCTCAGACTCCCGATGAGTGTCTCGATCCTGTCTATTCCCATTTTCTGGCAGTATCCGTTCAACTCATCGATGATCCTCTTCGTGGCTTCAGGGTCGACAAAATTGGCTGTACCCACTTCCACGGCTTTGGCCCCTGCGATCAGGAATTCGAGTGCGTCATTTCCCTCCAGGATTCCACCCATGCCGATCACGGGGATATTTACCCGGCTGGCCACCTGGTGAACCATCCGCAGGGCGATGGGTTTGATGGCTGGACCGCTCAGCCCGCCATAGACATTGGCCAGCTTCGGCCTTCTTGTTTCTGTATCCACTGCCAAGGCCAGGAATGTGTTCACCAGTGAAATGGCGTCCGACCCTGCCTCTTGAGCGCTGAGGGCAATCTCCAGGATATCTGTCACATTGGGAGAAAGCTTGGTGATGAGAGGCCGGGAGCTGATTTTCCGGACCAGACTGACCGCAGAAAAGGTCGCTTCAGGACTTAAGGCCGGACAGAGCCCGTCCTTTTTCACGTTGGGGCAGGAGATGTTCAACTCATAGGCGGAAATGCCTTCTTTCTTATCCAGGAACTCAACAACAGAGCCATATTCTTCTTCGCTCTCCCCGCAGACGTTGACAATTATGGCTGTGTCGTATTTCCGTATCCGGGGAAGAACCTCCTCTGAGAATCTTTCCACGCCGATTCCCGGGAGCCCGATGGCGTTGATCAACCCGCTTGACGCCTCGGCCAGCCGAGGCGGTGCGTTTCCTTCTCTTGGAGAGAAATAAAGGCCTTTGACTACAAATCCTCCCAGAAGATTCAGGTCGATGAAAGGCTCGAATTCAAGGCCGTACCCGAAGGTGCCGCTGGCCGCGATCACGGGATTCTTGAGTTTAATAAAGCCGAGGTCGACCGAGAGGTCTGTCATCCTTCCTCTTCTTCCCAAACGATTTCTTCGGCGGGAAAGACCGGGCCTTCTTCGCAGATTTTCACCAACTCCTCTCCATCGCCTCTCTTGATTCTCTTCACACAGCCCCAGCAGGCTCCAAACCCGCAGCCCATCACTGATTCCAGCGAGAATTCCGCCGGTATACTCTTTTGCCGGGCGGTACCAGAGATTTTTTTCATCATCGGCTCAGGGCCGCAGGCAAATATGCGCGCGGGGGTGAACTTTTTCAGTTCGGCTTTAAGGAGATCGCTGACAAATCCTTTGAACCCGAACGATCCGTCATCCGTGGAACAAGAGATATCGAAGCCCTGTTTCTCTAGATTTTCTCTTAGAGGGAGGTCGGCCCGGGTTTTCCCGCCGTAAAATATCCTGCTCGCAGCTCCTGAGGACCGGAGTTCCTGAGCCAGAAAGTATAAGGGGGCAATTCCTCGCCCGCCGCCGACCAGAGCCACGGCCTTTCCCTTGAGCTCTGCCTCAGCTTTAAAACCATTCCCCAGAGGGCCGAGGATATCGAGGGTTTCGTCCGTGTTCTTTTGACTCAAGAGGTCTGTTCCCAGGCCGGCAACCTGAAAGAAGATCTCGATGGTCTTTCCGTTTTTGGAGTGGATGCTGAACGGACGCCGGAGAAGGGGGTGGTGATGGGCGTTGATCCGGACCATGATAAACTGGCCGGGCCGGGATCGGTCCGCAATTCGGGGGGATTCGAGTCTCATCAGGAAATAGTCCCTCCAGCTTTCTTTACCGACTATCCGTGCTCGAGGGTCTTTGATCATTCGCCCGGGTGAATACCCAGACAAAAATATCAGAATCTCTACCCTATGGCAATAAAAACTTTGACAACATTATTCCGTTTGGATAATAATCAAATCTCCCCCGATTCATAATCATACTGGGAGGAATCATCAATGGATATTTCCAAAAGGGGTCAAGAAATCCAGCCTTCCCCCATAAGAAAGCTCAAGCCTTATGCGGATGAAGCGCTGGAACGGGGAATTCACGTCTATTTCCTGAACATCGGGCAGCCCGATATTCCCACGCCGCAGCCGATCATGGACGCCTTCCACAATTACAACGAGAAAGTTCTGAGCTATGGACCGGCACAGGGATTTCTCGAATTAAGGCAGGCCATTGCTGGCTATTTCCGCTCTTACGACATCCCCATCGACTCGGAGAATGTGGTCATCACCATCGGCGGCTCTGAGGCCATCCATTTTTCCTTCAGCGCAGTGGCCGACCCGGGAGATGAGATCATCATTCCTGAGCCGTTCTACACCAACTATAACGGATACGCGGCCTTCGCCAGCGTCAAGATCGTTCCCCTCACCCTGCGGGTTGAGGATGGGTTTCGCCTTCCGCCAACAGAAGAGATCGAAGCCAGGATCACTCCCCGGACAAGGGCGATTCTGCTCTGCTCTCCGAATAATCCCACCGGAACCGTATACACGCCTGAGGAACTGGAGAGGGTCACTGCTGTTGTGAAGAAGCATGACCTGTTCTTGATCGGAGACGAAGTCTACAAGGAATTCGTTTACGACGGCGGGACGCACAAGAGCGTTCTGGAGTACGAAGAGATCAAAGAGAGGGTCATTGTCGTCGACAGCATATCCAAGCGTTTCAGCAGTTGCGGTGCCCGGGTGGGCGCGGTCATCACCTGGAATGAGGATGTGTACCAGGCCGTCCTCAAGTTTGCCCAAGCCCGTCTCTGCCCTCCTTCAGTTGAACAGAAAGCCGCGCTTGCGGCCTACCAGATGGGCCTGGATTATTTTCAGCCTGTTAAAGAAGAGTACCAGAAAAGGAGAGATGTTCTGTTCGATGGCTTGAAGGACATCCCGGGGATCGTCATCCATAAACCCCAGGGCGCTTTCTATATCATCGTCAGGCTGCCGATCAAGGATTGTGAGCATTTTGTCCAATGGATGCTTACCGATTTTCACCATAACCAGGAAACGGTGATGGTGGCTCCAGCCCAGGGTTTCTACTGCACGCCCGGCAGAGGCAAGGATGAGGTGCGCATAGCCTACGTGCTCAAGGAGGAGGATCTGAAGCGGGCCATCGTCGTCTTCAAGGAAGGACTGAGGAAGTACCAGAGCCTGTTTTTGTAAACCTTGAACCGTTCCTTAGCCGTTAAGTAGCCTGAATGGCACTAGCGGCAGGTTGAATACAGTATTGAGGGGGCACATAACGACAGGCCCCGTCCCGCTTTCTATCCGCAATTTCGGCTCATCCACTTTACTTGAGAGACCATCTCAAATTCAGTGATAATGGAGTGCTCGGGCAGAATTCTTACCTCACGAAAGCACCTCTATTTCCGTAATAATTAATAATGAAGGTGCAGTCTGTTACAGCGACGGTTCCCCTCCATCCTTGCCAAGACCCTCCCCCCCTCCTCCATGGGCTTCGGATGGAGAGGAACCGTCGCTGCACTTCCCCATTAGCTCAGATGTTTTCCTTATCACGGAAACAGAGATGCTTGCTTACCTTACTTGAATTTTGAAAGCGATGTGTGTATAGTTTTGGTTTAATTTAGAGAGGAGATTTAAGATGGCAAAAAGACACGTGTACTTTTTCGGAAAAGATCGCGCCGAAGGCAACAGGGACATGAAGGAAATCCTCGGCGGGAAAGGAGCGAACCTGGCGGAGATGGCTGGGATCGGCCTGCCCGTTCCCCCTGGTTTTACCGTTTCCACCGATGTCTGCATCTCTTACTCTAAGCTGGGAAACAAAATCCCGCCTGAAGTGGAAAGAGAAATACTGGACAATTTGAAGAAACTGGAGGATCAGACCGGGCAGAAATTCGGAGGAGAAGAGAATCCCCTCCTTGTCTCCGTTCGTTCAGGGGCCAAGTTTTCCATGCCCGGGATGATGGATACTGTCTTGAACCTGGGCCTGAATGACAAAACCCTCGAGACTTTGGCCAACAGGAGCGGTGACAGACGGTTTGCCCTGGACTGTTACCGCCGTTTGATACACATGTTTGGGGATGTCGTGCTGGGAGTCTCCAAAAAGAAATTTGAGGAGATCCTGAAGAAAAAGAAAGAGGAGAAAAAGGTTGTCCAGGATAATGAGCTTTCAGAGCATGCCCTTCAGGAGGTGATCGCTGACTACAAGCGATTGATTAAAAAAGAAACAGGAAAAGAGTTCCCTCAGGATGTCAAAGAGCAGCTGCTGATGTCCATTTCTGCTGTGTTTGAATCCTGGAACAACCCTCGTGCCGTGACTTACCGCCGGTTGAATCACATCCCCGATGACCTGGGCACAGCTGTCAACGTCCAGCAGATGGTTTTCGGGAATATCGGTGAGGACTCGGCGACAGGAGTCGGTTTCACCAGGGACCCTGCGACAGGGGAAAAGGAACTTTACGGCGAATATCTCTTCAACGCCCAGGGCGAAGACGTTGTGGCGGGCGTCCGAACTCCTTCTTCTCTGAAATCATTGGAGAAGGAAATGCCCTCTGCCTACAAGGAGCTCAGCGAGATCACCACCCGGTTGGAGAAGCATTACCAGGATGTTCAGGATTTCGAGTTCACCATCCAGGAAGGCAAGCTTTATATGCTTCAGACGAGAAGCGGCAAGAGGACAGGCTTGGCTGCGGTGAAGATAGCGGTGGACATGGTTGAGGAAGGCCTTGTCAGCAAAGAGCAGGCTCTTCTGATGGTGGAGCCCGAGGCTTTGAACCAGCTTCTTCATCCTGTCTTTGATGTGGCGGAAAAGCAGAAGCATGAAGTCCTTGCCCGGGGATTGGCGGCTTCACCGGGTGCGGCCGCAGGACAGGTGGTCTTCACTGCCGAGGAGGCTGTGACCTGGGCCAAACAGGGAAAGAAGGTGATTCTGGTTCGGGAAGAGACATCCCCTGATGATATTCATGGAATGAGCGCCTCCCAGGGGATTCTGACGGCTACGGGCGGCATGACCTCGCACGCGGCTGTAGTCGGACGGCAGATGGGAAAGCCGGCAGTGGTCGGATGCGGAAACATCAAGCCTGATGAGGAACAGAAATTCTTCACTGTGGGGAAGACCCGCTGCAAGGAAGGAGACTGGATTTCCATCGACGGGACCTTAGGGGAAGTACTGGAAGGAAAGATCAAGACTCAACCCTCAGAGGTCATCCAGGTTGTCAGAGGGGGAAAAAAACCCGAAGAGTCAAGATTATACCAGGATTTCACAAAATTCCTCTCCTGGGCGGATGAGGTGAGAAAGCTGGGAGTCAGAGCGAACTCGGATACTCCTGAGGATGCCCGGACAGCCCTCGCTTTTGGAGCAGAGGGAATCGGGCTGGCCCGGACCGAGCACATGTTTTTCGAGAAGAAAAGGCTGCCTTTCATGAAAGAGATGATTCTCTCTCAGGAAGAGAATGAAAGGCGGAAAGCTCTGGATAATCTTTTGCCCTTCCAGAAAGAGGATTTCTACGGGCTGTTCAAGGCCATGAAAGGCCATCCGGTCACCATCCGCACGCTCGACCCGCCTCTCCATGAATTTCTTCCCCGTAAGGAAGACCTCATGGTTGAGATGGCCGAACTGAAAGCCTCTGGAAGCAAAGACGAGAAAAAGATCAAAGAATTAGAGAAACTGCTCGAGCGGGTGAAAAGCCTCTCCGAGTTCAATCCCATGCTCGGCCACAGGGGTTGCCGTTTGGGAATCTCCTATCCCGAGATCATCGAAATGCAGGCGACTGCCATTTTTGAGGCCGTCTGCCAGTTGCTCAAGGAAGGAGAGAAGGTCTATCCCGAGATCATGGTTCCGCTGGTGGGAACGAAGGAAGAGCTCGCTAACCAGAAGCAGATCCTTCAGCGGGTGGCTGAAGAGGTGATGAAAAAGAACAAGGTCAAGGTGGACTATTCGATAGGCACCATGATCGAGATTCCAAGAGCAGCCATCACTGCTGATGAGATTGCCGAGGAGGCCGAGTTCTTCTCATTCGGGACCAATGACCTGACGCAAATGGTTTTCGGAGTCTCCCGGGATGATGGAGCTGAATTCCTTGCTTACTACATCGCCCACGGTATCTTGAAGAACAATCCCTTTGAGACCGTTGATGTCGATGGAGTGGGTGAGCTCATGAGATGGGCCGTAGAGAAAGGCCGGAAGACCAGGCCTGACCTAAAGATCGGGATCTGCGGTGTCCACGGAGGTGATCCCCGGTCCGTGTTCTTCTGTCATAAGATCGGCCTTAACTATGTGAGCTGTTCCGCCTACCAGGTTCCCATAGCTCGCCTGGCTGCGGCCCAGGTTGCATTGATGGAAAAGACCGGAGAAGTTCTGATCGGGGAATAGCTGATCGTGGGACTTCTATCTTAATCTCCTCTCCAGCTCCCTGATTTTCGCCTCAGTCTGGATGATGTAGACGGAATAGGAATCCGGAGCGTACTCCAGAAAATCCTTGAAGTCTGCCAGAGCCTCTTCTAGCTTTCCGAGTTGTTCGTAAGCAAAGCCTCGCCCCGAGTAGGCAAGGGCAAAGCTCGGGTCCAGCTCAAGAGCTTTGGTGAAATCCGATATCGCTTCTTCAAACTTCCCTGTCATGAAATAAGCATTCCCTCGGTTGTTGTAATTGACCACGACAGTCGGGTCCAGCTCGAGGGATCTGGTGTAGTCTGATAAGGCATTGTCGAATTGTTGAATGCTCTTATAGGCCAGCCCGCGGTTGCTGAAAGCGTAGATTTGGTCGGGGTTTATCTCGATGGCTTTCGTGTAGGCCTTGATGGCTTCATCAAAAAGTCTGGTTTCCAGGTATAAATCTCCCATATAGAGATAGGCGGTGTCGTTCTCCGGGTTGAGCTTGATGACTGTGGTGTAATCCAGGACGGCTCTATCGTATCTTTGAATATCTTTATAGGCAACGCCCCGGTTGATGTAGACGTCGATAAAGTTAGGGTCGAGATCGAGCGCCTTGGTATAGTCTGAGATGGCTTCAATATGCTTTTCCAGTTTATGGTAGGCTCCTCCCCTGTTGTTATAGGCGGTGGCGTCATCGGGATTCTGTTCGATGGACCTGGTGTACTCTTGGATATCCTTGACGACCTGTTCAGCGGTCATTGCTGCTGCATCTTCTGTGTTGCTTTTCTCGGATTTGCTTCTGCATCCAGAAGAAATAGACAAAAGGATTGTGGCGGTCAGGATCAGAAGGAAAAACGTGAATTTATTCACTCATTCCTCTATTACAAGGAATCTCTGCTTGGAGTCTATCATATCGTTCCTGTGTGTTCAATTCTATACGGTTTTAAATAGTTTTCACCAGTGTTCATTTCGAATCCGCGATTCTCGTTTTCCGGAAGCATCTTTTTTTCCGTGACAGTTAATAATGAAGGTGTAATCTGTCACGGTGCCGGTTCCCCTCCATCCTCGCCAAGACCCTCCCACCCTCCTTCATGGGCTTCGGATAGAGGGGAACCGGCGCCGCACTTCTCAATTGGTCGAATATTTCCCTCATCACGGAGATAGAGATGCTTTCTCGTTTTCCTTGAAGTTTGACGTCCATCCAGGAGTGTGCTATTTTTCTTATTCTGAAGGATTTCCTCAGACCCGAGTTCCAAAAGGCCATGAACAGGTTTTTTTCCATGCTCTTAAACCTGACATCTTTAAGCAAGTCACTCCCTTGGAACAAAATCACTGCTCCTGAACTGGACTCCAAGCTGATCGAACGACTTAAGTCCCTCGGCTGCATCAAGGAGAGATGAACGGGAGCAGCCCCCGAGAAATTTGATTTTAATTGATCTGCATCGTTTATTATTATAGAGATGTATGGAATGCGGGCTTGGACGGGTTGCCCAGACTGATGAGCGGCCTGAAATTCATCCTTTATCAGGTTGATTGATATAGATTCATCAAAATTTAAGCTTAGCTTTACGACCGCTGGTTTTTTTGTTATTTAATATTGTCACATGTTAAACCCGAAACGCATATTCCGGTTTTTCCGCAAGCCCGGATTCCTCTTCAAGCTTGTCTACAGTGACGATTACTGGACGGTCGACCTGGGACAGCATGTCTTTCCCGTACAGAAGTACAGACTCATCTTCGAAGCTCTCCTCCGGATGGGAGCCAGGAAGGAGGATTTTCTCCTTCCCCCTCTTCCTCGAGATGAGGACCTTTTTCTGGTTCATACTTCCAAGTACATTAAGAAATTGAAAACAGGAAACCTTTCCCATTCGGAGATCTTGACTCTGGAACTTCCTTACTCTGAGGAGCTCTTGGAATTCGCGTTGCGGTTTGTCGGCGGAACCATTCTTACCGCCGAAAAGGCTCTGGAGGACGGGTTGGCAGTCCATATCGGAGGCGGCTTCCATCATGCTTTTTCTGATCATGGTGAGGGCTTCTGTGTCTTGAATGATGTCGCTGTTGCCCTGGAAAAGATGAAGCATGAGGGAAGGATTCAAAAAGCCATGGTGGTCGATTGCGACCTCCATCAGGGAAATGGAAATGCCTTCATTTTTGCCAAAAAGGATTATGCTTTTACTTTTTCCATCCACCAGATGGATATCTATCCTGCTCAAAAGCCCTCGAGCTCAAAGGATGTAGGGTTGTGGTCGGGGGATGGAGATGAACAATACCTGAAAGAGCTGCGCTCTCACTTTCCTCTTTTATACGAAGAATTTCAGCCGGACCTTGTTTTTTATCTCGCCGGAGCTGATCCCTATGAGAAAGACCAGCTTGGCAGCTTAAAACTGACTCTTGAAGGGCTAAAAGAGCGGGACAGGATTGTGATCGAATCAGCCAGAAGGCTTCGTCTTCCTGTGGCGGTGATGTTTGCGGGTGGTTATGCTTGGGATGTGCATGATACCGTCACCATTCATCTCAACACCATTAAAACGGCCCAGAAGATTCAGGGGAAATATCCTTAGCTTTTTGTTTCCTTTTCGATCCAGCCCAAATAATCTTTCAAACCTTGATGCACATCCAGGGCTATGATTTCTGGGATTTCATAGGGGTGGATCTCTCGTATCCTTTTTTCCAGCTCCTGATAGAGTGCCGTTCTGGTCTTAATGAAGAGGATATGTTCAGTCTCTCTGGCAATCTTTCCCTGCCACCGATAGAATGATAAGGAAGGAGCGGAGACTGTCACGCACGCAGCCAGCTTCTCTTTAACGAGTTGTTCAGCAATTTTTTGTCCGATTTTTTCCTCCGGGACCGTTGTCAAAACCAAGATGCATTTTTTCAATAAAAACCTCGCTTGCGCTTATTCCTGGAGGAAGATGTGGGCAAACACTTTTGCGTCCCCGACCATGTTGTCGATTATGCAGTATTCGTTGGGCTGATGGGCTGTCTCATCGAGTTTGGCCCAGCAGGCGGCTTCAAAATTGGCTCTTCGAAAAAGAGCCGCGACGGTTCCGCCGCCAATCCCGATGGCCTTGCCTTCCTTTCCGTAGATGGCCTTGATCGCTTTTTTCAGGGCATGGACAACCGGCGCCTCTGCTGATGTCGGGGGGGCTGCAGGGGCTTTCTGGGTTTCTTTCACCTCAATTTTCACCTTGAACTCTTTTTCGATCTTGGCCGTCAGCTTTTCGATTTCGGCTTGGACTTCTTCTGTCGTGTACCTGGGCAAAATGCGGCTGTCCATGTAGAAAACATCTTCTCCGGGGATGGTGTTGATGTTGGGAACGTTGGGCTCTTTTTTTGTGGGCTCGAAAGTGGAGATGTCCGGGTCAAAGAGAGGATCCTTATAGGGGAAAATCTTATAGAGTTTGTTCAGCTCCGTGATGAGGAACGAGGCAGCCTTGAAGCTGTTGACTCCCTTTTCAGGAGTCGATCCGTGAGCCTGTTTGCCCAGTGTCTTGAATTTCAGCCAGAGGATGCTTTTTTCAGCGACTTCGATCATCGTCCCCTCCTCGTTCCCGGCGTCCGGAACGATGATCAGGTCATTTTTCCGGAAAGCGTCGGTCTTGTTGAGGACATAATCGATTCCTTTCTCACTTCCTGTTTCCTCGTCAGCCACAAGAGCGATGCCGATATCATAGTTGGTCTTTATCCCTTCCTCAAAAAAAGCCTTTATAGCGAAGAGCGAGGCAACCATGTCCTGCTGGTTGTCTTCCACTCCCCGGCCGTATATTTTGCCTCCTTCCACCCATGCTTTGAAAGGATCCCCTCTCCATAAAGCCAGCTCTCCAGGAGGAACAACATCCATATGGGTCATCACCCATATGGTTTTGGATGAATTTTTTCCCCTGAAGAATGCGAGAATGTTCGGCCGGCAGCCGGCAGGAGCATCCAGGTCTGGAGCTTTGATGACCTCTATCTCGCTAAAGCCGTTTTTTTTCAGGAAGTCTAGCAGGACATCTGCTTTTTCGCCTTCCCCTTCTCCTCCGCTCGATGGTGCGATGGCTGGAATGGAGCTGAGTTTGATCTGTAAATCGATCATCTCATCGCGGAAGCTGTCGATTTTATGGAAGATTTTTTCCAGCTCAGTCATGGGGATTCTCCTTTTGGTGAGAATAGTAGCACTTGCCTGAGCTTAAGGCAAGCTTTTTGCGTGTTCTCTATTTCCGTGATGAGGGAAACATCCCACCTAATGTAAACGCAGTAAATAAGGGTACAATCTCTGTGCGGCCTGGATGCCGCCCTCAACCCCCGGACCCCGAGGGAACCTGTCCCGTCGGTTCCCCCCGTCGGATAAGCCGACGAGTCCCCCCTCCGCTACGGGGGCGCAGGGGCGGCATCCAGGCCCGCTCAATAGAGGATGTCACACGAA
This sequence comes from Candidatus Aminicenantota bacterium, assembly GCA_029882525.1. Taxonomy (GTDB): domain Bacteria; phylum Acidobacteriota; class Aminicenantia; order Aminicenantales; family Aminicenantaceae; genus SOIA01. Next base: position 12,249 of record JAOUKO010000001.1, read on the forward strand.
TTATTGCGTTAATATGAGTTGAGAAGTGCGGCGGCGGTTCCCCTCTATCCGAAGCCCATGAAGGAGGGGGGGAGGGTCTTGGCTGGGATGGAGAGGAATCGGAGTTTTAACAGATTACACCTCCATTAAAACCTCAAGAGCATTCTAGGCTTCCTTAGGGCGGCTAAGCATCCTGATCCCGACAAAAGAGTAATCCACTGCAGAGAGAACGGTGAAAATAAGTGTCAGGAGATAGAGCCAGATGAGCAGCGGGAATGAAACCTGTCTGGTGTTGAGGAAAAGGACGATGAGAATGACCATGACCTGGAGGACAGTGCAACTTTTTCCGAGAAGGGTGGGCAGAAAGCTTTTTTGGCCTCTAAGTAAATAGAGGATGAAGGCGGCAGAGACGATGAGCAGATCCCGGCCGATAACAGTTAGGGTCAGCCAGAGAGGAATGACGTTCGGAGAGTTCAGGGAAGGGATGGTCAGGATAATGAAGGAGGCGGTCATCAGGAGTTTGTCCGCGGCTGGGTCCAGGAAGGCTCCTATTTTTGTTTTCATATGCCAGATCCGGGCCGTGAACCCGTCCAGGACGTCCGTGAAGCCAGCAAAAAGAAAGACAACGAATGCTTCGGGAGTCTTCCTCTTGACCATCAAGAACAGGAAGACGGGAATGAGGAGTATTCTCAAGATGCTGAGAAGGTTGGGCGGGTTAAGGACTGTGTTTTTCTTTTCTCTATTCATCTCAGGAATATCTTCAATCTAGATAGCTCGCTTGATTCATTTTATCAAAGCCAGGATGATATCCAATAGTTTTATCGCCTCCTCTCCGGAAACAGTCGAGTCGGGCTCGAACGTCCTATCCAGGGAGAGTTCCATGATGCTATAAGAAAGCATCTTGAGAATCGGTTGATAGTAGTAATTCTGGGGAGAGACATCAGAGATTTCGATCCTGTCCGGGGGGATTTGCTGGATGAATTTATATCCTTTCTTTTCGAGATAGACAGTGAATTGGGAGAGTATATTTGCCATTTCTGCTCGAGTGACAGTCTTTTTTGGCTGGAAAGTATGATTCGGGTATATCCCCATGATCTGAAGTGACGAGATTTGAAGGATGAATTTTGAAGCCCAGGAGGCGGAAATATCGATGATGATGGGTGGTGAATCCGTCATCTCGTCCACGATTCCCTTGAACTTGACAGCCAGAAGAGCGGCCATTTCCTCCCGGGTTATGGAATCAGAGGAAGGGATGGATTCATACTTGCTGGGAAGTTCGAATATATCGAGCCTTTTCCTTAAGCCTTGGATTTGATCCTCTGCCTCTTTATTTTCCGGGTCCAGCTTCTGCAGCTGCTCGTAGATGGCCAGGCTTTTAGTGTGCTGGCCTGCCTGCGAGAGGGTTTCAGCGTATTTTTTTAATATTTCCTTGTTCCCCGGTTCACTGGTGCTCGCCGCTTTCAAGTGGACTAAAGCGTTTTGAAGCTTGTTTTCCTTTATGTAGATATCGGCGAGAGTGAGATGGGATTTGGTGTGCTGAGGGGAATAGTAGAGAGCCTTGAGCAGCGCGGCTTTGGCTCTTTTGGTGTCGCCTTCAGTCAGAGAAGTCTGGGCTTCTTCCTCGACCTCCTCCATTTTTCTGTTCTTCAGGGCTTCATACTGCTCCTTCGCCCAGGGATTTTCCGGCTCTGTTTTAAGCACTTCCCTGAAAGCAGCGAACGCCTGGTCATCTCGCCCTGTCTCCTGGTAGATCTGGGCCAGACCGGCGTGAGCGAGTGCAAGCTCGGGTCGTTCTTCAAGAGCCTTTCTGAAGAATTTCTCAGCAGACTGCAGTTTATTCGTAAGAAAATTGATGTAGCCTAGGCTTACATTGTAGATCGGGCTGTCCATGCCCAGTCTGGAAACTGTCTTTTCGGCCCTGCTTCCTCTGCCCTGTTTCAGGTCGGTCCACACTTCTTCGGCGAGGATTCTCTCTTCCAATGTCAGTTCAGCCGCGATTGAGGGTGGGAGACTTCCAATGTATAGAGAAGGCGGAGGGGCTTGATAGGTTGCACATGACCAAAGCCCTGTTAAGAGCAAAAAGACGATGAATGCTTTTTTTACCAATTCTCTTCTCCTCTTTTTATATAGGGTGAATAATTCACCATGGCCTGAGGATTGGCCATGATTTTCAATTCAGAATAATCTCCGTTCTTTCTTCTTTTTAAGACCACCGTCCATTTGGAAAAAGACTGGATCAGGTCTCTCTCGGAGTTTGGGATACGCAGATAGAACAATTCCATCTCTCTAAAAAGGACTGCCCTCAGACGTGACTTGAGGTCTGGGATTCCGTCCCCTGTTTTTGCGGAAGTGTACAGGGAAAGGCCGTTAGAGAGCCGGTTTCTTTTTAACAGCTCTTCCTTATCAGGAAGAAGGTCGATTTTATTGCAGACGTTGATGATTGGAACGTCAGGCACACCAATATCTGAGAGTGTCGATTCCACTGCTTCGACCTGACCCTCATAGTTGGGACGGGTTATGTCTATTACGTGAAGAATACAATCCGCTTCTTTGAGCTCCTCAAGCGTGGCGCGAAAGGAAGTGATCAGCTCGACCGGGATTTTTTTGATGAACCCGACTGTATCACTCAAAAAGAAATAGAGGCCGTCAGCAAAGCTCACTCGGCGGAGGATGGGGTCCAGAGTCGCGAAGAGCTGAGGCGATGTGAATATTTTTTCCTGGGAAAGGCAGTTGAATAGAGTGGATTTGCCTGCATTCGTGTATCCGACGAGAGACACGAACGGGATGGGGCTTTTTTTTCTTCTTTCTCTCTGGTCGGCGCGTCTTTTTTGAATATTCGAGATTTCCTTATTGATTTTGGAGATCCTGTCCTGGATTCTTCGTCTGTCTTCTTCCAGCTTTTTCTCTCCAGGTCCGCGGGTGCCGATGCCGCCTCCCAGCCGCGAAAGGGCTGTTCCCTTTCCCAGAAGACGCGGCAGGTAATAGATGAGCTGGGCCAGCTCAACCTGAAGCTTCCCCTCTTTGCTCATGGCGTGTTGGGCGAATATATCAAGGATCAACTGTGTCCGGTCTATGACTTTCGCCTTTATATCGTCCTCCAGATTTTGCTGCTGGACGGGGCGGAGGTTATTGTCAAAGATGATCAGGTCGGCTTCAGTCTCTTCTTTTAAAAGGCTGATCTCAGAGACCTTTCCTTCGCCTATGAGGTATTTGGGGCTGATTTCTGTTCGGAACTGGAAGACTTCCGCGACAACCTCAGCGCCGGCTGTGCTGGCCAGCCCTTTGAGTTCTCTCATGGATTCTTGCGCTTCTGATTTTTCCTTTTTATTCGTGGAGAGGTGGATAAGGATTGCCTTTTCCATTTTATTCGAGGTTGTCCTTGATGAATTTCAAGACCGCATCAAAATCATTGGGAGAGAACCAGTTTATCCCTTCCATTTTCCTGAACCAGGTCATCTGTCTTTTGACATAGCGTCGAGTATCCCTTTTCGTCAATAAGATCGCTTCTTCCAGCGGCATTTCTTTTCTGATGAACTTCAGGACATTTTTATAGCCTAAGGCCCGGAATGGGGGGGAATTCTCATCCACTTCTTGCTTGAGAAGATTCTCCACTTCTCTGATCATACCCTTTTCGAACATTTTATCGGTTCTCTTTTCTATCTTTTTATAGAGTACCTGTCTTTCTAATTTTAACCCAATTCTTATTATATTGAAATCGTCCACATGGGATCTTGTGTTTAAGAAGTGCTGAGAGAGAGGTTTTTGAGTGGAGAGAAAGATCTCGAGCGCGCGGATGATCCTGACTTTATCGTTATCATGGATTTTTTGACAGGAGGCCGGGTCGACTTCCATGAGCTTCGCCCTCAGGCTTTCCAGGCCCTTTTCCTGCGCTTCCTTCTCCAGTTTCTGTCGAAGCTCGGGGTCTCTCTTTCCCTCAGGGAATAGACCATCAAGGAGAGCTTTCAAGTAGAGACCTGTTCCTCCCACGATGATAGGGATTTTCTTTCTTCTCAGTACGTCTTTTATGGCTTTTAGAGCCTGGTCGACGAAATCCGCAGCCGTGTATTGGGTAGAGAAGTCGGCAACATCAAGGAGATGATGCGGGATGCCTTCTCTCTTTTTAAGGGGAATTTTATCTGTGCCGACATCAAACCCTTTGTAGACCTGCATGGAGTCGCAGTTGATGATTTCACCCCCCAATTTCTTGGAGAGCCTCACAGCGATGGAGCTTTTGCCCACCCCTGTAGGACCCAGGATGACGATCAGGTTCTTGGCTTTAGAGTGCAATTTTTACCAGAAGAAGAACAAAGAGAAGCGTTAGGAAGAGGAGAAGAGCAAGAATCTGTTTCCTTTTCAATCTATTTCTCCAATTCTTTCTGTGCTTTTGCTAAGCGCGGCTTCGAGTACTTTCCCCAAGGTTTTTTTATGAATGTGTCCAGGTTGATGTTCATCTCGCCCCTTTTCGAGATGAAGGCTCTTTTCCTCATCCTCATTTTTAGGCTCAAGTTTCCGGGCTTCTTTTTCCGTCGGAGGACAAAACAGAGATGAGTCAAGGGAGTGTTGGCGAGACTTTCCTCGGGGAGGCGTTCTTCCATACAGATAATGTATAGATGAAGGAACTCACTGTCAAACGGAAAGCGATCTCTACCTGCCCAGGAATCCCAGGCCGACGTAGAGAAGGCTCTTGAGGAACCAGAAACCGTAAGAAATGAAGAGGGCTTTCTTCAGCTCTACCTTGAAGACAGAAGAGAGGCCGTAGCCAAGAATTCCAAAGAGCCAGAGCTGGAAAAAGTCAAACTGGCTCAATACCCTGAAAGCAGTCGAGGTGACTTCCAGGCGGGGGAAGAAGACGGCGAGTGAGGTCGTGGTCTGGAAGATGGATTTGCGGCGGAGAATCAGGACAAGCCGGACTGCGTTCCCCAGGATTTTATCCACAAAGCTGGCATGGATGTAGACGGATAGAAGCTGCTTGTAGTTTCCTTCGGTTGAGAACATCCGGCCCATAGCCAGAAGAATCAGTGGTGGAAGGAAGAAGCCGATGAGGTTCGCAAAAAGAGGACTGATAATCGTTAAAAAGATCCGGAACCATGGTGGAGGGTTTTCCATGAATTCAAGCTGTCTGTTGAACGCCTCTTCTCCCATTCTTTCCTGTCGCCTGACGTCATTTTTCAGGGTTTGAAGCGAATCCTGGAGAAGGTAAGGCCCGATAACCGCACTAAAGATGATTAAGAGGACGAGAAGAATGATCAGCGCATCAATCCAGACAGGTTTTTCAGAGACTGCCTTAAGGGTTTCCTTAGGACTGAAAAACACTCCCTGCAATCGGTTAAAAAAGTTCATGTCAGCCCTCCTTTGCGTTCGTCCTGGATTATCCTTCCATCTTTGAGATGGATGATTCGCTGGGCTCGTGCGGCGATATCCCTGTCGTGAGTGACGATGATGATGGTGTTTCCCTCGGAGTGAATTTTGTGGAAAAGGGAAAGGATCTCCTGACCTGTTTTGGAATCCAGGTTTCCTGTAGGCTCATCTGCTAAGAGTAAGGATGGATCGTTGACCAGGGCGCGGGCAATAGCCACTCTCTGCCTTTCGCCGCCCGAAAGCTCTGAAGGCCGGTGGTTCATCCTGTCGGTCATTTCCACCATTTGCAGCGCCTTCTTGGTCTTTTCCTCTCTTTCTTTCTTCCTGGCTCCTTTGTAGATAAGCGGGATTTCTACGTTGTGGAATGCAGTTGCTCGAGGAAGGAGGTTAAAGACCTGGAAGACGAACCCGATCTCTCTGTTGCGGATGAAGGCCAGTTCGTTGTCGCTGAGCGTACTCACCAGTTTTTTTTTGAGGTAATATTTTCCTTTTGTGGGAGTGTCCAGACAGCCTATGATGTTCATCAGGGTGGATTTGCCTGAGCCGGAAGGGCCCATGATGGCCACAAATTCATTCTGATAGATGGTGAACGTGGCTTCGCGGAGAGCATTGACTTCCTGTTTTCCCAGCTGGTAGACCTTCCACAGGTCTTCTGCGGAGATAATGATGTTGTTTTCGCTGGTCATGATTTTTATTTTTCCTCTTTCTTTTCTTCCTGTTTGATGAGGGTGTCATCTTTGAGCTGGCGAAGGGCGCTGTAGGGCCCGACTACGATCTCCTGTCCTTCTTCCAATCCGGAGGTGATCTCGATATTCATCTCGCCCATGATTCCCTTCTTCACGGGATAGAACTTTACGCGGCTGTTCTCGACGACATAGACTCCCTCTTCCTGCCCGTCACCTTTCTCTTTTTCTTTCTCCTCTTTTTCCCGGAGGATCAGGGCAGAGATCGGCACAGCCAGAATGTCTTTTTTCTCCGCGGTGATGATGTCTGCCGAGGCGGAAAGACCGGGCTTGAGGCTATTGGGAGGATTCTCGAGGGTGATGACCACCTTGAAGTCCTTGGACTCCTGGGAAATGGTTGTCGTCTGCAGGGCAGAGCTGCCGATTTCGGTGACCTTCCCCTCTAGGGTCTGGTCTGGCAGGGCGTCAACTCTCACTTCTGCTCGGTGTCCGAGCTCAACTCCGATGACATCCGTTTCGTCGACTTCCACTTCAACTTCCATCACGGAGAGGTCGGCAATGGTCATCAGGACGGTACCGGGATTGTTCATGGTGCCGATGATGGCCACCTCCCCTTCCTCGACTCGGAGACTGGTGATGATTCCATCAATCGGAGAGTTGTAAACGGTTTTGCTGAGTGTATCCAGGGTGCTCTCAAGGGAAGCTTGCGCCTGTTCGATTTGGTAAATGATAGCCTTGTGCTGGGCTTTCGATATATCATACTGGGCTTCAGCCGCTTCCAGCTGCTCTTCTGAAATGAGGTCTTCTTCGAAAAGCTTTTTTTGTCTTTGATAAAAGCTTTCATCTTTTTTCAGTGTGGCTTCAGCACGTATGAGTTCAGCTCTGTGGGAGGAGATAAGAGCACGGTCACGGTTAGCCATGGCCTCGAATTGGGTCGAGTCAAGCTTCAGGAGGAAATCATCCTTCTTGACTCTTTGCCCTTCCTCTACACCTATCTTGACGATTCTCCCCGAGACATGGGCACTGATGTTCACGTTTTTTTTGGGCTTGACTTCCCCTGAGGCTGAGATCTTCGAGGTCAAGTTGTCTTTTTTGACCTTCTCCACAGTCACTCGTATGGATTTTTCTCGCTGTGATTGAAGGTTGAAGATGACGATGATAGCGATAAAGACGATGACGGCGGAAATGATGATTGCTTTTTTTCTTCTCTTAAAGAAGCTCTTTTTTTCACTCATCTCTTGTGCCTCTCTGGATTTGTTATCTTATTATATTACGGAATAAAAGGCAAAAAGTTTAGGAGGAACATTTCCAAATCCGTGATGAAAGAATGATTTTGGAAATCCCCTCGCTCCCTTCAGATTTTTAACGCCATTCCTTCACCGCCCTCTGCGGCGGTCTCAAAACTGCGCACTTCAACGTTAAGCTCAAAAGGAATATCCGAACTATCATCTCACATCTCCCTTTGATTCTCTTCTGCTCAAACATTTCGACCGGCCGGAAGGCTTCCCTTGAGGGCGTTTCAGTAAGGCTAAATCTTCAAGGTCGCTTCGGATTTTTCCAAAATCATTTCCATCCGTCTTTACTATAATAGATTTGCCAATGCTTACAGATTACGGGGAGTCTACCCTAATATGTGGCTTGAAAAGGGAGAGGTTGGTAATGTAATATGGAAGGATTATGAAACCCGGTGAGTACTTGATGGTTTCAGAAGAAGCCGCACGGAAAGCAGGCAGGCTGCTTAAAGAGAATATAAACAAGTCAAATGAAATATTTTATAAAGGTGCTGTTGACCTTGTGACTCCTTTCGACACCAAGGCCCAGAGGACGATTTTTGACCATCTGTCCTCCTTTTTCCCTGATCATGATTATCTCGCAGAGGAAGGATTGAGCCAAAATAAGGGAGCAGAGACGCGCTGGATAATCGATCCTCTGGATGGCACCACAAACTACGCTCACCACTATCCGGTGTTCACCATATCCATCGCCTTGGAAAGAAAATCTAAAATCGTCATGGGATTGGTTTATGATCCCATGAGGGAAGAAATGTTCTCGGCGCTTAAAGGAAAAGGGGCCTTCCTCAACGGAAAGAAAATCAGTGTTTCGGATATAGACGAGTTGGACAAGAGCCTCCTGGCAACAGGCTTTCCCTATGATGTTCGCGTCAGCCAGGAGAACAACATCTCTCATTTTAATAATTTTATTATTCGAGCCCAGGGGATCAGGCGCTGTGGCTCAGCAGCCATGGACCTCTGTTATGTGGCCTGCGGGCGGTATGATGGCTTCTGGGAATTGAAGCTTAAGCCCTGGGATATGGCTGCGGGAACCCTTATCGTTCAGGAAGCAGGAGGACAGGTGTCGGACTTCAGGGGTGGTGTGTTCAGCGTTTTCGGCTCCGAGATTTTGGCCACAAACGGGTCTATACACCAACAGATGGTGGATATCCTGGAGCTGAAAGAATTCCGGCCGTTAAACAAAAAACAAGAGCCTGAGGCGGAAAATGAATAACTCTTGAGTTGACTCGATGAGATAAATAGAATACAAAAAAAGCAGATGAGGAAAGAGAAAAAAATGAGGATGAAACCCGGAAGGAGAAAAGGCAAGCTCCTCTCTCTGGGCTTATGGATGTCCGGCCTTTTTGTATTCGCATCTTTTTTATTGATCGGCTTGGCTCCGGGTCAGGGCCTCAGCTCGAATCCGCAGGAAGAGGAGAGCGAAAGGGAATTCGATTTTATTCCTGAGAGAGATGAGATCATCTATGCCCGGAGAATCGCAGCTGGGATAGAAGAGGAGGCAGACGTCATAAAAAATGAATCCTTGAATGACTTCCTGGAAGGAATCGGGAGAAGAATTGTTGACCAGAACAACCTCAAGGAGCTGGTCGGGGATTGGGAGTGGTCTTTCAGGATCATCGATACTCCAGGTATGAATGCTTTCGTCACCCTAGGAGGGCAGGTCTTTGTGAGCAGCGACCTGGTTGAGGCCATGGAGACAGAGTCCGAGCTGGCCGCGGTTCTGGCTTTTGAGCTGGGGCATCTCGCTGCCCGTCATATTCATCAGCACATTTTCGAGAGGCTGACTCGACAGAGTGATTTCTTACCTGAGGAGACAATCAGCGGTGAGAGAGGCTGGGAGATTCTTTCCAGGATTTTCATGTCTGAAGGAGGCATCCTGGCCTTTTTTTCAGGACTGCAACACAACTCTCTCCAGGTAGAGAAGGCCGATGAGCTCTCTCTCTTAAGCTGCTTCAATGCTGAGTACAATCCCCAAGACCTTCTTATCTTGCTCAGCCGGATGGGAAGAAGAGAAAGGCCGCTATCTCCCTGGTTGAGGAGGAATCCCTGGAGCGAGAAAAGACGAAGGGAGATGTCCTCCAGCCTGAGTATGCTTCCGTCTTCCACCTTTCCGACCGAGCCTTCAAGGTTCAGGGAATTCAAATCCTTGCTCAGGTCGTTGGCCAGCCTTTCCCTTCGGCGTGACCTGCGTATGCCTCAATCAGGCAGAGAAATATTCCTGGATGTCACCGTGATGGGCAACAAGGACTGGACGGATACCGGCGTTGAGGTCTATGAAGGACAGGAAATTTCATTCCAGGCCTTCGGGACCATATACCTCCAGAAGGGGAATCCCGCCCGCTGCAGTCCGGACGGTTATGACCTCAGGACAATGCAACAGCCGTTTCCCGATAGAAACATTGGGGCCCTTATCGGCAAAGTGGCTGTTCTCATTTCCATGGAGGTCGATGAGGAATCAGGAAAAGAGACTCGTTACGAGATCAAGGAGAAGTTTTTTATCGGAGCAGAGAGTCAGATGAGAATGCCCATCAGCGGACGGCTTTTTCTGGGGATCAACGAGAACCTTGTGGGCGATAATGACGGGGCCTTCAGTGTCAGTATCGTTTCTGTGCCTGTCAGGCAGAATCCTTCCCGTTAGATTTTTTCTTGAGGAACTTTTCCATGAACTGGATGTCGTAGTTTCCTCTGACAAAGTCCGAGTTGGAGAGAATACTCAAGTGGAGGGGGATGTTCGTCTTGATGCCCACGACAATGGTTGTTTCCAGAGCAGTGAACATTTTCTTTATCGCTTCTTTTCGTGAAGGCGCCCTAACGATGATCTTAGCCACAAGGGAGTCATAATCAGGGGGAATCTGCCAGCTGCTGTAGGCGGCGGAGTCCACCCGTACTCCTTCGCCTCCCGGGAGCACCAGGAACTCGATTTTCCCGGGGGAAGGGATAAAGTTTTCTGGGTCTTCGGCATTTATCCGGCATTCTATGCTGTGGCCGCTCAGCTTTGTATCATGGGGGATGGAGAGCTTTTCCCCTGCAGCGATTTTAATCTGTTCCTTGATCAGGTCGATATCGTAAACCATTTCTGTGATCGGGTGTTCGACTTGGACTCGGGTATTCGCTTCCATGAAATAGAAATGTTTGTTGTCGTCCACCAGGAATTCAAACGTCCCCAGACTCTCATAGCCTATGAACTGAGCTGCGTCTTGGACGGCTTTGGTGAGCTTTCTCCGGAATTTCTCGTCTATGAAAGGCGAAGGCGTCTCCTCCAGGAGCTTCTGGTACTTTCTCTGGATGGAACATTCCCTTTCTCCGAAGGCGAGGATGTTCCCTTTTTTATCGCCGATGACCTGGACTTCAATGTGATGGGCTCCAGGGATCACTTTTTCTATATAGAGAGAAGGATCTCCGAAAGCGGCCTTAGCCTCGTTCTGGGAGATGGAAAATTGCTCCTCCAGCTTGACTGCTGAGCGGACGATTCTCATCCCCTTCCCGCCTCCCCCGGCTGCTGGCTTGAGAATAATGGGATAGCCGATTTTTTGAGCGATGCTCTTGGCTTCAGCAAAGTCTTCGATAATGGTATCACTGCCTGGGATAATCGGCAGTTTGGCCGCCCTCATCTCCTGGCGGGCTCTGTTCTTGTCGCCCATCAGCCTGATGAGAGATGCCGAGGGGCCGATAAAGGTGATTCCGTGGGTTTCACAGGTTTCAGGGAAACGGGGGTTTTCGGCCAAGAAGCCGTAGCCCGGATGAATGGCGTCAGATTTTGTGATCTCAGCCGCACTGAGGAGGTTGGGAATGTTGAGGTAGCTTTCCGAGGCTTTGGCTGGTCCGATGCAGATTTTTTCATCGGCAAACATGGTGTGAAGGCCGTTCTTGTCCGGTTCAGAATAGACGGCAACGGTCTTCAAGCCCATTTCCCGGGCAGCACGGATTATCCGCAGGGATATCTCACCCCGATTGGCGACTAAGATCTTTGAGAACATAGGTGGTCAGGAGAGTGGTTTGATCGAGAATAGCTTCTGCCCGTATTCGACGGGTTTCCCGTTTTCGACGTATACTTCTTCGAGTACTCCGTCCAACTCTGACTCGATTTCATTCATCAGCTTCATGGCCTCGATAATGCAGAGGGTCTGGTTTTTCTTTATCTGATCTCCCTCCTCAACGAAAGGAGAAGAAGATGGATCAGAAGCGCGGTAGAAAGTTCCGACCATGGGCGAGGTGATGTAATAGATGTCATTCTTTCCCTTTTCCAGCTCCGTTTCTTGAGGAAGCGCCGTCTCTTCTGCCTTGGGTTCTCCGGATTCCTGGAGGGGGATGGCCGTTTCTGAAGGAGGAAGGATGCTCGGGTTTCTGCTGACCTTGACTTTCAACCCCTCCACTTCCAGCTCAAAATGGGATAATTTCTTCTCTTCCATGAATTGGACAAGCTTGTTTATTTCTTTGTAATCTATTTTCGGGCTCATTTTTCCTCTCCTCTGCAATCAGGAGTGAGAAGCTTCTTCTATAAAAAAGAAATGGAAAAAATTATTACTACCTTAATCGCAATCATCAGAAATGTCAAGTTGAGGCATTGGCATGTCAGCATCTCTCTCTCCTTGACAGCTGATTATGAAGGTGTAGTCGTTAGCAGCGCCGGTTCCCCTCCATTCAAGCCAAAATCCTTCCCTCCTTCATGGGCTTCGGATGGAGAGGAACCGCCGCCGCCCTTCTCAACTCATATTAATGCAATCATTCGTTTGACATCCTCTACTGAGTGGACCTGGATGCCGCACAGAGATTGTAACCTTATTTACTGCGTTTACATGAGGCCAGATGGTTCTCTCACCAGGGAAATGCTTCCGATTCGCATTTCAAGATTCCCGATCATGCTCTCTTCGCTTGTGACTTCAGGTTGGATTGACTTTGAATCGATCATCGCGTAACATGAGTGGGAGTCAGGTTTCGGGGCTACACTGGGATCAGTCCTTATCATCCAGAAGCCTGGAAACTCAGCGCCTGATAAGGTGTTGACTTTATCGGCCAAGCCCGACCTCAACGGAGATAAAAGGATGTTTGATCAGTTGTCGAGCCGTCTTCAAAAAGTGATGAAGTTTCTCCGAGGTGAGGGGAAAATCACTGAAAAAAATATGGCTGAAGCGCTCAAGATGATTCGTATGGGCTTTCTGGAGGCTGATGTCAATTATCGGGTGGTGAAAGAGTTTGAGGAAAGCATCAAGGTCAAGGCTTTGGATCAGAAAGTCCTCATGAGCCTGACTCCGGCCCAGCAGGTCATCAAGATCGTTAGGGATGAGCTGACTTTCCTCTTGGGACAGGATGTTAAAAAGCTGACATTTGCCAGCCATCCTCCCTCCATCTTCATGCTGGTCGGGCTTCAGGGCTCGGGCAAAACCACTACCTGTGGCAAGCTGGGCAAGTGGGTACTGACTTTAAAGAAGAGTCCTCTTCTCGTTTCTTTCGACCTGAAAAGGCTGGCTGCTCAGGAGCAGTTGAAGATGATCGCCAGCATGCTCAAACTTCCTTTTTATGAGATGACCAAGGAGCAAATGGCTTCACCTTCTGATGCGCTTAAAGAGCTATTGAAGTTCACTGAGAACAGAGGTTATGACACCCTGATCGTGGATACTGCCGGGAGACTCCATATTGATGAAGAGCTCATGAATGAGCTCTGGATGGTGAAAGATGTTCTCAAGCCCACTGAGTTGATCTATGTGGGAGATTCTATGACTGGTCAGGATGCTGTGAAAAGCGCCCAGCTTTTCGAGGAAAAAATAGGGTTGACATCGGTCATTTTGAGCAAGCTAGACGGAGACGCCAGGGGGGGTGCTGCCCTGTCCATCGTGTCCGTGACCGGGAAGCCCATCAAATTTATCGGGGTAGGTGAGAAGTTCGACAAACTCGAGGTTTTTCACCCAGACCGGATGGCATCACGAATACTGGGGATGGGAGACATCTTGAGCTTAATCGAGAAGGCTGAGGAAGAAGCTGACCTGGAAGAGGCAGAAGCCCTGGCTCGCAAGTTGAAAAGACAGGAACTGACCTTCGAAGACTTTAAAAAACAGCTTGTTCAGATGAAAAAAATGGGATCTTTGTCCCAATTCTTGAATCTTTTGCCTCAAAGCGGACCTTTTAAGAAGATGGCCCAGGTCAGCATCGATGACAGGAAGATAATTCATTTCGAAGCCATCATCAACTCGATGACCAAGGAAGAGAGAGAAAACCCGAAAATAATAGACGGGAGCCGCCGATCCAGGATAGCAAAGGGCAGCGGGAGGCCTGTTTCTGAAGTCAACCAGTTGCTGAAGCAGTTTGCCGAGATGAAAAAAATGATGAAAAGATCTCAATTCCAAAAGCTTATTTCTTCTTTACCCTCATCTCATTAGAAAACCTCTCCAACTCCGTAATAACGATCACACATAAAGGTGAGGGCTAAAGGTTCGGAAGCACGCTGATTTTCCCCAGCGAGCGGAAGCGAGCGTTGGAAGGGGGAAATCAGTTCCCCCTCCAAGTTGACTTTAGCTGAAAATTTTTATATTATCACACTTCATCTTAAAGAAAGTGGTTTAAAATGATTTCAATACGACTTATGCGACTTGGAGCGAAGAAAAAACCTTTTTATCGAATCGTCGCTGTTGATTCGAGAAAACCGAGAGAGAGCAAAGCGAAGGATATTCTCGGTTATTATAATCCATTAAAGGAACCTCCTGAGATCGAGGTCGATCTGGAAAAAACAAATTATTGGCTGGAAAGAGGAGCTCAAGCTTCCAAAACAGTTCGTTCTCTTTTAAATAAAGTCTCCAAGACTGAGAAAATTTCCAATCAACATTCTAAAACTTAAAGGAGGTTACAGTGAAAGAACTCGTAGAATTGATTGCCAAATCGTTAGTTGACAATCCGGAAAAGGTACAGGTTTCCCAGCTCGAAGGGGAACAGACCACAATTTTGGAACTCAAGGTTGCTCCGGAAGATTTGGGAAAGGTTATCGGCAAACAGGGAAGAACAGCACGGGCCATAAGAATCATTCTCGGTGCTGCAGGAATGAAGTTGAAGAGGAGATTTAATCTCGAGATAATCGAAAAAGGGTAGCTTGATCACTATAGGGAAATTTATCAGGATCCAAGGCAAGAGGGGCGAATTAAGGTTCAAGCCTTATTTCGAACACTCCCTGAAACATTTTTTTTTCAAGGGTATTCCTTCAGGTCAAAGGATCTTTTAAAGAATATCGAGTTGAATCCTTACGCTCCTATAAGGAGTTTTATAGAATCAAGCTTGAGGGAATAGACACCCTTCCCCAGGCACGTGAGATGGTCGGTCTGGAAGTCCTGCTTCCAGATGAAGGGTTCCAGGATCTCGAAGAAGATAATTACTACGTCTTTCAGATTATCGGCTGCTCTGTTGTCACCAAAAGCGGAGAGGAAGTCGGAACAGTCACAAATTTATGGCTTGTCCCAGAGAATGACCTTCTCGTTGTGACAAAAGGAAAGACAGAGATCCTCATCCCCTTTTCGCATTCTGTGTGTTTAGAAGTCGACCTGGAGCTGAAGAAAATCAAGATTGACCCGCCTGAGGGTCTTTTAGACTTGAATGAGATTTGATATAATCACCATATTCCCCGAAATTTTTGGAAGCGTTTTCTCTGGAGGAATAATAAATAAAGCCCTGGAGAAGGGCTTGATTGAAGTGCGTGTTCACGATTTGAGGGCATTCACCCTCGACAAGCACAAACAGGTGGATGACCGCCCTTATGGAGGCGGCCAGGGCATGGTCCTGAAGCCAGAGCCGATATTCGTTGCTGTAGAGAAGATCAGGCAGAACGAGGAAACGCCGGTATACCTTCTTTCACCGCAGGGAAGAAAGCTCGATTTCCGGTTCGCAGAGGAGCTAGCCCAGAGGAAGCAGATTATCCTTATCTGCGGCCGCTATGAAGGAGTCGATGAAAGAGTGATTCAGCACCTTGTGACTGGCGAGATTTGCATCGGTGATTACATCCTCACCGGAGGCGAGCCGGCGGCTTTTGTCGTTGTTGATGCAGTCTCAAGGTTTGTCCCCCGGGTAGTAGGGAAGGAAGATTCGGTGAAGGATGACTCATTTTTTGATGGCCTCCTGGAGCATCCCCAGTACACGCGACCTCGTGACTTCAGAGGAATGAAAGTTCCAGAGGTCCTGTTCTCTGGGGACCATAAAAAGATTGAGTCCTGGAGGAGAAGAAGATCTTTGGAAAAAACTTGGCGGATGAGACCCGATCTTTTGGGGGATCGGGCTTTATCTGGAGAAGAGAAGAAGATACTGAATGAAATAAAAACAGAAAAGAAAGGAAAGAGCGATGAACCTGATTGACTTGGTCGAAGAAAAACAGTCATCGAAGGATGCAGATTCCTTTAGGGTGGGAGATACGGTTAAAGTCCATGTGATCATCAGGGAAGGCGATAAAGAGAGAATTCAGATTTTCCAGGGAAACGTGATCGCCCAAAGAGGCACTGGACTAGGAGCGACATTCGCTGTGCGGAAGGTATCTTTCGGAATCGGGGTAGAAAGGATTTTTCCTGTTCATTCCAAAATGATCAAGAAGGTTGAGGTTGTGAGACATGGAAAGATCAGAAGAGCCAAATTATACTACCTTCGGAAGCTCAAGGGGAAAGCAGCCAAATTGAAGGAAAAGAGATATATAGAAGATCTAGAGTGATCGCGTTGTATAGGCAATAAGGAGTGGCTCGGGATCATCGGGAGCGCTCTTTTTGAGGGGAAAAAAGACTTTGCAATTAATAAAGGAAGGAGAAAGATTGAATCTTTGTCCCCAAGCATAAGGGCTTTTTCCTTTGTCCGTCGCACATCTCAGCGTTAAAACCATCTTTTCCTGCTAAGGTACCAGATGGCAGATTTCAGGATTGAGAAGAGGATTCTGGGCCGGGGATTCAGAACTATAGCCGGTGTCGATGAGGTAGGAAGAGGAGCGCTTTTTGGTCCCGTTGTCTCTGCTGCTGTCATTCTCCCTGATGAGCTGATCAGGAAGAGGTTGTCTGGCTGGGTGAGGGAGGTCGATGACTCTAAAGTCATTTCCCCTGGCAAAAGATGGAGACTGGCCAGAGAGATTCTTTTTCATGCTGTTTCAGTAGGAGTCGGTCTATGCTCGAATTTTGAGATAGATGAAGAGAATATTTACTGGGCTTCGATCTGCGCCATGAAGAGAGCTGTGGAGAATTTGTCTTGTGAACCGGATTTTGTCTTGGTTGACGGATTTGGCTTAAATAATGTAAAGTATCCTCAGATTTGTGTGCCCAGAGGCGATAAAAAGAGCACTTCAATCGCAGCCGCCTCCATCGTTGCGAAGGTTTTGAGAGACGAGATGATGATCCTTTTAGATAAAGTGTATGGAGGATATTTCTTATCCAAAAACAAAGGATACGGGACAGAAGAGCATTACAGAGCTTTGAGAGAAAAGGGGCCAACTCCATTGCACAGGTTCACTTTTAATCTCAGGTGTAAATAAGATGGGGACTGAAAGAGAGAGAGTTAAAATCCTGGAGCAAGCGGAGAGAAGCGTAAAGCGGGGAAAACTCCAGGAAGCCATTAATGAGTACTTGAAGCTCTTAGACTTCGATGCCCAAGATGTAAACGTCAGGAACCTCCTGAGCGACCTCTATCTCCGGGCAAATCAAAGGGACAGAGCGATAGAGGAAATGTATAAAGTGGCCAGCTATTACGAAGGAAGAGGCATGTATTCCCAGTCCATGGCCGTTTATAAAAAGATCAACAAATTGAATCCCGGAAACATTGAATCCAGCATGAAACTCGCCGACCTTTACTATACCCAGGGATTTCTCTCTGAAGCCAAGGCAGAATATTCGAAGATTGCCAGGGGCTTGATGAAGAATCACCGGACAAAGGAAGCCATTTTTCTGTATGAGAAGCTCCTGAAGCTGGATAGAAAAGATGTTCAGACATGTTTGACTTTGGCCGATCTTTATACTCGAGGGGGAGAAGTTGACAAAGCCGTGGACAGGCTCAATGACGTGGCCGAATTCAGGATCCGGGATAATTCGCTGAAGGAAGCCCATGAAATCCTTAAAAGAGCCCAAAAGATTAAAGCTGAGGATTCGAGGACTTTTTCCAACCTGGTGTCCATCCTTAAAAAAGAGAAAAAGACCAAGGAGGCTCGCAAGCTTATCGATGAAGTCCTTCAGAAAAAAAAGGAAGATGTGACTGCACTCAGGCTTTTGGGGAACCTGCATTTTGATGAGGGTGATTTTGAGAGGGCTGAAGTCGTATTCTCTCAGGTCATCGCCCTAAGGTCTAAAGATGTCGAAGCAAGAGTGAAGCTGGGCCGAATCTCCATCTTCAAAGACAACCTTGATAAGGCTTTTAAATTTTACGAACCTTTGGTTGAGAGCTTGATCAAGAAAGGGAAGCCGGAAAAGGCCATCGGGCTTCTCGGGCTCATTCTTGCTTCCAAGAAAGCTCATCTGCCGACTTTAAAATCCTTGGCTTCTATCTATAAAACGATAGACCAGAGAAAGAATCTCGAGATCGTTTACCGCGTTCTTCTGGATGAATACCGGAGAGATAATAATAAGAAAGAATATGCGTCTATTCTGGGTGAGCTTGTCGAGATAAATCCTGAAGATAAGGAGTTAGCGAACCAGTACACACTCTTGAAGGGAGGCGGTGCAATCCCTGAGGTGGCGAGAGAGCCTGAGGTGGAGAAGGCAGCGTTAGAGGAGGAAGCGCGAAAAGCCGCCGAAGAGGACGCCAAAAAAGCAGAAGAGGAACGTTTGAGGGCTGAGGAACAAGTCAGGCAATTGGGTGAAGAAAAGAGACGTGCTGAAGAAGAGCGGTTGAAAGCCGAAGATGACGCTAAAAAAGCAGAAGAGGAACGTTTGAGGGCCGAAGAGGAGGCTAAAAGAGTAGAGGAGGAGCGGTCGAAAGCTGAAGGGGAGGCGCGAAAAGCCGTCGAAGAAGAAGCCCTGAGAGCCGCCGAGAAGGAAGCGAGGAAGAGAGTCGAAGAAGAGGCCCGGAAAGCAGAAGAAGCTGCCCAGAGGGCAGAGCAGGCGGCCCGAAAGGCTGCCGAAGAGGAAGCCAGACGTGCAGTCGAGGAAGAAGCCAGGAGTCGGGCCGAGGAGCTAGCCGAACGAGCCGAAGCAGAAAAGAAACGTGCGGAAGAAGAACGTTTGCGTGCTGAGGAGGCAGTGAGGAAAGCGGAGGAAGAGAGAAGGAGAGCGGAGGAGGAACGTTTTAAGGCCGAGCAAGAAGCAAAGCGCTTGGAGGAAGAAAAAAGAAGAGCCGAAGAAGAACGAAGAAAAGCCGAAGAAGGAGCCCCGAGAGCCGAAGAGGAGCGGATGCGGATCGAGGAAGAGACCAGGCGCATGGCCGATGAGGAGGCGCGAAAAGTCGCCGAAGAAGAAGCCCGGAGAGCCGCCGAAGACGAAGCCAAACGAGCCGCTGATGAAGAACGAAAAAGGATGGAAGCTTTGGAAGCGGCCCACGTGTCCACCGAAGAGATAAGAGAGTTAGAGGAGATTATCGAGGAGGAAAAGGAGGAAGAACCTGCCGCAGCTCCAGAGGGGTCTGATGAGATGCTGGAGATGAACCTGGCCCAGGCAGACCTCTACATTAACCAAGGTCTACTCCGGAATGCGAAGAGAATCCTCGAGAATTTGCGCATAAATTTTCCCAACAATCCGAGAATAGAAGAGAAGCTTTCAGCACTGGGACAGGTGAGCACTCAGGTCAGCGTCGACGAGATTCTTCAACGGGTGACCGAGGTTTCTGAGAAGGAAAGCGAATTAATTGGCAAGAGAGGAGTGGCTAAAGAGATTCCAGAGCAACCAAAAGAGGCAACGAAGGAAACGGCTGCTCCAGCAGAGAAGGCCTCAATCCCGGAGGAAAAAGAGAGGAAAGTTGAAAAGAAAGAAATCCCCCTTAAGAAATTAGAGGATAAAGAGGAAGAAGTCAAGAAGACAGCCGAGAAGGAGGTAGCGGCCAAAGAGGATAAGATGGACCTCTTTCATTCTGGATTTTCATTTCTTGAGAAAGGCGAGTTTGACCAGGCCATCGAAATATTTAAGCAGGCGTCCAAGGATGAGAGCTTAAGAGAGGAATGTTTCCATGCCCTTGGTCAGTGTTACAAACAGAAAGATGAATATTTAGAAGCAGCAAAATGGCTGAAGAAAGCCCAGGAGCTGACCGTCGAAGGATCCGATCAATTTCTGGCTTTGAGTTATGAGTTGGCGTCGCTCTATGAAGAAGCCAAGGAACTGGAGAAAGCCTTGGATCTCTACGAAGATATAAAGGAATGGGATGCGAAATACAGGGATATCAGGAAGAAGACCAAGGCTTTAAAAAAGAGCATTAAATAAATTGGCTTTCTTCCATTTTGTGTGGGTTTTCATTAGTATCGGAACGACAGGGAAATCGAATCGCTCCAGTCGGATTTTTAACGCCATTCCCTCCCCATCCTTCTCGGTCCTGCGGAACTCCGCATGTCTATCTTATCTCACGCCTGAAGCTCTATCTTTTTTCAATCCCGCTTGATCAACCACTCCGTGCTCAAACAGTCCTCGGACCCGACTGTGTCGGTTTCCCTCGAAGGACAACATCGTTGCGGAGAAACGATGTTGGGGGGATCCAAGGGGGTATGTCCCCTTGGTCGCAGGACGCATGTCCGAGAAGGGGAGGCAGCGAGTCGCAAGGAAGCGAGCGAGCGTTGGAAGGGGGAAGGCAGAGCGCTTTCCCCTCCAAGGAGGCTCGGGAAGGCTAAATCCTCCGATGTCGCTCTGGTGATTTCCCTGTTGTTCCTAATATCGAATATATGTGTATGTTACCCACACAAAATGAAAGAGAGTCAATGAAATAAATAAAGGGACAGGCTAGTTATAAGGGACTGTCCCTTTCAGTCCTTTTGATATGATAGAGAGGGACTGTCCCCTTTCGCAAAATTAGCCTGTCCTTTTTTTCTGGCTTTTTATTTGAGAAAAAATGATGCAAGGATTCGTTATCTTTACTGAAAAAGCGACTCGAAAATCCGGGCTAAAAAGTCATAGAGCCGTTTCGCTTAAGGAAAGGAAGAGAATCTCGGGTTTATTTGAAATAAAAGGGAGCTATATTTGAAACGTCATCTTCTTCTCGATATTCTCAGCATGATCAAAAAGGAAATACAATCGGACAATGTAAAGGTTCTCGTGTTGAACGAGAAAAAAGAAATCATCTTTCGGAAAGGGCTCGGCAGCTCCCAGAATGAGAACGAGCACCTCGACCATGCTGTCATCCAGAAATGCATTGAGGAGAAGCAACCGGCTAACATCTATGGAGGCCGCGGGCTTTCAGGATGGGAATGTTCTAAAAATGGCTCAAAGAATATCCTCTGCCTTCCTTTTATCATTGAAGGAAAACCGGCCGGAGTTCTCTATCTGGATAGAAGTGACAGCCCCGATCCCTTTACTCTTCAGGATTTGGAGCTCCTGATCGTGCTCTCCAAGCCTATCCAGTGGGTGTTGAAGAATGGACAGAAATTCCAGGAGGCCGCCACCGGAAAAAATGGATTAGCCGGGTCTTTGCTGAGGGGCCGGAGTGGAGCTTTGAAGAGGATCATCACCTTGATTGACAGGGTGAAGGATTGCGAAACTCCTGTTTTTATCTGTGGAGAGAGCGGTACAGGAAAGGAGCTCGTCGCCAGAGCCATTCATCAGAACGGCACAAGAAGGAACGGTAAATTCGTTGCGGTGAACTGCGGGTCCTTGCCTGAGCATCTTCTGGAGAGTGAGCTGTTTGGCTATGTGAGAGGAGCCTTTACCGGGGCCTTGAGGAACAGACCGGGATTGGTTGAAGAGGCCAATGACGGCACTTTCTTCTTGGATGAGATCGGGGACTTGCCTCTTTTTCTCCAAGCGAAACTCCTTCGGCTTCTCCAGGAAAAGGAGATCAGGAGGATTGGCGCTAACAGGGTTTTTACAGTGAATGGGAGGTTCATTAGCGCTACAAATAAGGATATTGAGCGAGAGGTTGAATGTGGGAATTTCCGTAAAGACCTGTATTACCGCCTCAAGATCATTACCATCGAGATTCCTCCTTTGAGGGAGAGGAAGGAAGACCTTCTTTTTCTGCTGGATTATTTTCTCGAAAGATACTGTGGGGATATGAAGCGGGAGAGGGTCTATTTTTCCCCAGGGGCGCTAGAGCTACTGATGGACTATTCTTGGCCGGGAAACGTAAGAGAGCTTCAGAACGAAATCCAAAGGTGTCTGGTCTTGACGGGGGAGGATAGTCTTATCAAAGAGGAATATCTTTCTCCGAAGATCAATCCCGGGGCAGTGAAGTTCTCCAAGTCAAATTATGAATTCTATCAGGCTAGAGCCGAGTTTGAGAAAAGATTTTTAAGCCAGGCTCTTGCCCGCTGGAATTACAGCAGAACGAAAACGGCTGAAGAAGTGGGCTTGAGCAGGCAGGGTCTGTTTAAGTTGATGAAGAAATACAGGATAGATGCCAATAAGCGCAGAGAGACAGGCAATCAGAAGAAAAGGTAGATGCTTCTCTTCTCTGAGCGTAATGAGTTGATTTTTGCAGCATAAAATGGGAGAGGACCAGGTTGGTTATGGGTTTGGAATGGAAGGAGTATGACTTGTCTGGAATGGTTTTTTTTGGTAAATTTTTCTCAAATGAAAAACATGAAGAAAAAGGGAGTCTTCCAGGTTGTCTGTCCCTGCTGCCATTCTCTTCTCTGGCTGGATCCTGTCTCTCGGGAGGTGATTCAATCCAAAAAGGGGGGAGGAAAGAAGAAGCAGACGCTGGATGATCTGCTCTTGAAGGAGAAAAAGAGAAAGAGCGCATTCGAGCGTAGATTTGAAGCCACTGCAGAGTTAGAAAAAGAGAGAAAGAAAAAGGCAGAGGAAGGATTCAGGAAGGCCCTGTCAAAGGTTGAGAAGGAAGACTAAAAATGAGCAACATCGGATTTCAAGCCTGAAGTCCATTCCTTCCCATTAACTCCCGATCTGTGTTTCGTCCTCTCGGATTTTCGAAGCCATGGTGAATCCCGTAAAGCCAAACAGGATAAGGATTATGACAGCTGCATAGTTCATTATGGCCCATGGAAGATAAGTGATGGGGGAAACTCCGATGGCCCCTGTGATAAAAGCGCCGGCCATGCTCCAGGGGATGAGAGGAACGATGATCGCGCCGCTTTCCTCGATAATCCGGGACAGGTTTTTGGCTGCAAGGCCTTTTTTCTTGTAGATTGGTGAGAGAAGTTCTCCGGGAATGATCATCGACAGGTAAGAGCTTGCCGTCATCATGGCTGTGACTATTGAGGAAGCGATGGTCGTCAGCACAATGCTCCATGTTTTGTTGGCGAATTTCATCACCCGGTCAAGAATGATTGAGAGAAGCCCCGTGCGCTGCATGATTCCCCCGAAGCTGAAGGCGGTGAAAGCGATGAGTTGTGTTTCCATCATGCTCATCAGCCCTCCCCGGGAGATCAGCGCATCCACTTCAGCGACTCCGGTCTGAGCTTGATATCCGGTGTTCATGGCCGTCGCCACATCCGTGACCGAAGCACCCTGGAAGATAATGGCCAGGATTCCGGCCACGAAGGAGGAGAGGAGCATCCCTGGTATGGTCGGCTTTTTGGTAAAGGCGAAGTAGAAAACAATAGCCATGGGCAGGAGCAAGAGGATATTGAACCTGAAGTTGTCTTTCAATGTTTGGATGATGAGAGTCATGGTCTCGGATTCCACTTTTTCTCCACCGTACCTCAGCCCGACAAAAAAATAGATCAACAGACCCAGGAGCCAGGCTGGAGTCGCTGACCAGAGCATGTGCTTGATATGGTCAAAGAGGTTCGACCCTGCCGCAACTGGAGCAAGATTGGTCACGTCTGAGAAAGGAGACATTTTATCTCCGAAATAAGCTCCCGCGACTATGGCTCCTGCGGCTGGACCGAGCGGGATTCCCAGGCCCATGGCAATGCCGATGAAAGCCACTCCCAGAGTGCCTATGGTGCCCCAGGACGTTCCCGTGGCCAAAGAGGTGAGTGAACAGACAAAACAGGCTGTTACCAGGAAATATTGAGGCGATATGAGTTTTAGGCCGTAGTAAATGACCATGGGAATGGTTCCGCAGGCGATCCAGGAACCGATGAGAATACCGACACAGAGCATGATCAGGATCGCCGGCATCGCTTTATGGATGCTGTTGACGATGCCCTCTTCCATTTCTTTCCATTTGAAACGGAGGATGAGTCCGAGGATACCCGTGATAAAAGCAGCTGTTACCAGGAGAACCTGGGCTGCGATTTTGTAGACTCCGTAGCCGACTCCGAGAAGGAGCCCCATGGCGATCAGCGGGATCAAAGCTATGATGAGGCCGGGTTTTTTGTCTCTTTGTTTTTGGTTGTTTGCTTTCTCTTTCATCTTTTACTCTCTTTGATTCATGCCTCCGTTCATGTTTTTCAAGCCTGAGGGGAGGCGGAAAATGTACCCCTGGTGATGAGTTTTTTATCGGACATCATCGGCTTTCCCTTGGCGAAGGAATCCGTGAGATGGAGGTCTTTATCGAGCAGGATGAGGTCAGCGTCCTTTCCGACTTTGATTTCTCCCTTAGATTGAAGCTTGTAAAAGACAGCAGGACTGGTGGAAAATAGCTTGACTGCATCCTGGAGCTCAATTATGTTTTTATGCACCAGGTGGCGGAAATTTTTCAGGAGACTTTTCTGGGTAGCAATAGCCAGGCCCTGAAGATTGCCTTTATCGTCGAAAACGGGGATGCTTCCGTTGCTGTCAGAGCTGACTGTAATCCGGGAAAGGGATGCCTTATTCTTCAGACAGAGCTGGATGGCTTTTCCGATGCTCACTTCACGATCGGCTTGAGCCTCGGGATCATCACCCGCTGTTAAGTCAAAACAG
Source organism: Candidatus Aminicenantota bacterium (assembly GCA_029882525.1). Classification (GTDB taxonomy): domain Bacteria; phylum Acidobacteriota; class Aminicenantia; order Aminicenantales; family Aminicenantaceae; genus SOIA01. The sequence continues at coordinate 36,441 of JAOUKO010000001.1, forward strand.
CCTCCTTCCTTGTTGAAAGCAATGGCCTCCTCGAGGAGTTCGGGATTGCGGTTGACATGGGTCGGGATAACCTGAGTGCAGGGGATTTCTGTTTCTTTCATCATTCGAAAGAGCATTTCCAGCCTGCGCGGTCCGTCACCCAGATGGAGGTGGAGAATCCCTGCTTTTCCACCGAGCATTCCTCCGACCCGGCATTCTGCAGCCAGACGGGAGAACTCTTCGAAAGTGGGCTGGGAAGAGCGGTGGTCAGAGATGGCGATTTCACCGGCCCCGATGACTTTATCAATGAGGATCAGGTCGGAGCGAATGCTGCCTGTGAGTGTCACCGGCGGAATTTGATAGGAGCCAGAGTAGATATAGGTCGTGATCCCTTCCAACTCAAGGCCTCTTGCTTTGGCTAAAAGGGATTCCATATGGCGGGTTGTTCCATCCGTTCCCAGGCAGCCTATGACAGTCGTCACTCCGCTGGAGATGATGTCTTCTACTGTGATTTCAGGAGCCCTGGTTGCCGGCCCTCCTTCCCCGCCGCCGCCCAGGATGTGGACATGGCTGTCGATCAGACCGGGAATGATGATTTTCTCAGAGGCATCGACGACTTCATATTCCATTCCTTTGATCTCAATCTGGCCGGGCTCATTCACGGCACCGATCTTATCGCCTAAAATGAGGACATCTTTTTTTCCCTCGGGTTCGGGTGAAAATACCAAACCCTGGCTGATGAGAGTCAACATCTTTTCCTCCGATTAAAGACTCCATGGGTGAGTATCATATTTTACTGGCTAAGTTATCATGGAATATTCTTATTTTCAAGATGAGTGACTCGACTTTTCATTCCTCAGGCCCTTTTAATTCAGGAAAAGAACATTCATAAGGAGCGAATGGAAACATCACAAATGCCGTAAAAGAAAGAAGCTAATATTAACGCAATAATTCATGTGACATCCTATCTTGGGCGGCATGAATGCCGCCCTCAAGCCCCCGTAGAGGAGGAGGGACCCGTCGGTTTATCCGACGGGGGGAACCGACGGGACAGGTTCCCTCGGGGGCCGGGGGCTGAGGGCAGCTTCAGGCCGCCTAGAGATTGTAACCTTATTTACTGCGTTGACATTAGTAAATGGAGCCTCTCGATCTCCCGTGACTTTTAATAATTAAGATGTAATCTGTTACCGCGCCGGTTCCCCTCCATCCAAGCCAAGACCCTCCCACCCCCCCACCATGGGCTTCGGATGGAGAGGAACCGTCGCCCCACTTCTCCCTTAGGTCAGATGTTTCCTTCATTGCGGAATTAGTGACGCTTGCAGAGTGAATTAGGTTTTTGAATTTTAGTGAATTTTCAATTAAAATAATGGTGCGGGATTTCCAGAATGGAAATGTATGAGAAAGAGCTGAAAAGATTCGAGCCCATCATTCAGAGGCTCAGCGATATTGCTCTGGTCGGGAAGAAAATCGTGATACAAGGAAAGGAGAATTTTATCCAGCACGGCCCGAATATCATTATCGGGAATCATATCGGCACATTCAAAGACATCGCCATCCTGTTGAAAGTGGTTCCCCGCCCTGTTTTTTTCACGGCCAACAAAATGCTTTTCGACAAGCACGATTTCAATTTTCTCATCCGGAAGCATCTCCAGAGACACCTGAAGAATTTCGGGCTTTTTATGGATTTGATCCTTAGCCCTTTGAAATCCCTTTTTGTCAATTATTTCGTGGCAAACATCAGGAAGGTCGGGGCCATTCCAGTGGACTTGGAGAATAAGAAAAGGATTGCCATGGAAAAGTGCCATGAATACCTGAAGAGGGGGAGAGCCATCATCGCCCTCCAAGGCTGGGGACGGGTGATGAAAAAAGCACCCAATCCTTATGTGCATAATTTCAAGAAAGGGACAGCCATCCTTTCCTACAACCTGCAGATGGATGAAGGGATATCTGTTCCAGTGACGCCTATTGCTATGTTCGGAACACAGGTCCCCTTCCTGGTTCCCACCACTATCAAGGTGAACGTCGGCAGGCCGATGTATATCTCCGATTATCTGGGAAGGGATTTTTCTGAAAGCGTGGAGAGATTCAGAGAAGCTCTTGAGGGAAGTGTGAAAACGCTTATCTTCGATATTCTCAAGTGGTAGGCCTTCCTCCCTCAGTATCTTCCTGATCTAGGAAAGGGGGAGGATTTGCTTTCAATCCTTCTAGAGAAGGAATTTTCCGTCTTTAGCGATCCATTTTCCTTTAACGCGGATGGTGACTCTATCCACCAGGGCATCATAATGATGCCGGCTGACATTTTGGCCCAGCCCGTAGGAGTCGCCCAGGGCAAAGTGGGCTGTCCCGAAGGCCTTTTCTGCTTCCAGCATGTTGGGGCAGATGCGGGCCCTCCTGTTCGTCCCGATGCCAAATTCGCCTATGATCTTTCCTGAGTCATCCGGGCCGATGTTTTTGATGATGGCTTCTATCCCTTTTCCTTCATATCTCTTCAACCGTCCCTTCTCAAACTCCATCACTCCCCGACCAAGCTTGTCGTCGATGAGACTGATCGCCAGTTTTCCTCTAAAGGTCTCCTCCACCGGCGCAGTGAAACACTCGCCTGCAGGAAGGTTTCCATGCATTCCCTTCCGGCTTATATCTCCGGTGTCGCTGCTCCATTTTCTTCCTTTTACACTGAACTCGATTTGGGTGCCTTCCGGATTCTCCACGAGGACATCTTCCGCATCCTTCAGGGCCTTTATTACTTTCCGAGTGAAGAGGTCCATTTGTCTGAAATCGACGTTCACTAGGCGCTCCATCATGTCTTTTGTCAGGCCTGGCATCATGCATATCCGGCCGTGTTCCATCCCGACTTTGACCATATAGCCTCTGAAAGGCTTTTCTTCGATGCGTGCATCCAGCATGTAGGCGATAGCGCTTGCTTTTTTGGCCATTTCCATGAAGAGCTGCGTGGGCTCCGTAATAGGCCTCAGAGTCTCGGTCATAAGATATGTTGTGGTTTCGGCACCGGCCTTTTTTGCCCAGTAGGCGAATGTTTCCGCGATTTCCATCTTCTCTTTATCAGTCACCAGCAGGAATTTTTCCCCTTTGCGGAGACGTAGAGAGTGATACACGGCCTTTTCTCCGGCCTTAAGAAGTTTTGTCATCCTCATTCTGGCACCTCGGTATTAATCTGGGGTTGAAGTCAGTCTTTTCCTTTTATAGAAGGGAGGAATGAATAAAAGACTGTGATGATGGATAGCCGCGTGTTTGGGACCTGATGGATAACTCAGCAGCGGTGGCTATTCCTCCCCTTCGAACCCGGAAAGAATCTCCGAGCTGATTTTCAGGAACAGGTCGTATTTTATCTTGACACCGTATTCCTGCCTCAATTTAGCCAAATAAGATAGGAAGAATTTGTTCCTTTTGGCTTCCAACAGGTCTTCCTTCTCCGTTTCCTTATCCTTCTCTAAATCCTCCTGGGTCACTTCTTTCCGGCCCAGCACTTTGATCAAGACATAACCACCTTCGAATTCGACCGGGTCGCTGGGCTCTTCCAGGGGAAGGGAGAAAGCCAGCCGGTCGATGGTGGCATTCTCTCCGATGATGCTCAGGTACTGTTCCCGTTTGTGTTCGTTGGAGGTCTTGTATTCAAGGCCATATTTTTCAGCAAGTTCTTCAAGGCTTTGACTTTTTAGCTCCTCTTTAACCTTTCTCATCTTTTCTGCAGCGCGCTCTTTTTTCATTATGGCCGTGAGCTCTATTTTAACATCGTCAGCTACTTCCTCGTATTTTGCCGGTCGCGGAGGCTCGATCTTTTGGAGCTGAGCCATCCCCACTCCTCTATAGGTATAGATCGGAGAGGAAATCTCTTTTTCCTTAAGCTGGAATAGAGTGGTGCTGATGGTGCCGGAGGGGTCTATGTCTTTGAACGGCTCTTTCTCTTTGAGAAGACCTGTGTTCATGATCTCCCTGCCAGCTGTCTGGGCTGCAGCCTCAAGGTTTTTCTCTTTTGTTGCGTCTTTTTCAATTCCGGAGATTCTCTTTTCAGCCAGTTCTCGAGCTTTCTGGTCTTGGAGTATGCTCTGAATTCTTGCTCTGACTTCGTCCAATGGCTTCATTCGGGGAGGCTTTTTCTCCGTGACTTTAAGGATGGATATCCCTTCTTCGGTCTCTATGGTATCAGAATACTCGCCTTCAGCGAGCCTCTCTACCTCTTCTTGTTCCTGGGAAGAGAGGGATCTCCATTCGAAGAGGCCCCAATCTCCTCCATCCTGAGCCTTGCGGTCCTTGGAATAGAGTTTCGCCAGTTTGCTGAAATCTTCTCCCATCCTGATTCTCTCCAGGATATTCCGGCCTTCTGCCCGGACAAGCTCTTTGTCTTTGTCTTCGTAGGGAAGAAATATCCGCCTGACATTTGTCCTCTCAGGGTCTTCGAACTGGGACTCGTTCTCTTTGTAGTAACTCTCGATTTCTGCTTCGGTCAGTTCGATCTCGTTCTTCAAGTCTTCAGTCCTGAAGAAAACCACAGCGGCTTCTCTTCTCTCTGGGATTGTGTATTTCTCTTTGTTATTCTCGAAATGCTCCTGGGCCTCGCTGGAGGAAGGCTCTGCTTCCAGCTCTATTTTGTCAGTCTCAGCGATGGCGTACTCCATCTTGGCGGACTCGTTCTTGTTCTTGTAGGTTTCCCAGAGCTCCTCTGGAGTGATGGTGATTCCTGCCGTGATGACTTTAACCACCTTCTCGATGACGATATCCTGTTTGATGCTTTCCTCGAACCTGGAGACGGATATGCGGTTCCACTCAAGGATTCTCTTGTAATTTTCATATCCGATGAACTTTCCGTCTTTCTGAAAGACCGGATAGCTGGTTATTTTTTCACGTAATTCCTCTGGGGTGACATCTATCCCCATTTCTCTTGCCTTTTGAAGCAGGATGGTTTGCTGGATCATCTGTTCGAGCACCTGCTGGGGGATGTTGAGCTGCTGGATAAGGTTTCTGTTGATCTCTTGAAACTCGTTTTTCATCATCTCCAGCCTCTGCATGAGATTCTGATAGTAGTAATCTGCAGAGATCTTTTCTTTTTTGACAGTGGCGATGGTTCTTGTAGCCCTGGCTTCGCCGAGGTGTCCGGCTCCGCCCCAGACGGCAAAGATGGTTATGATGAAGGCGGCAATCACCAACCATAGGGTCGGGGCCAACGACTTGACGTTTTTTCGCATTGCTTTAAGCATCTAATCACCTCATATGGGATGAGTTCCTTGCCAGGATCGAAAAGACAGCATTTTTTTGTTCCTTGATTTTTCTCCTAGCCACGAAACCGATATCCATCCGTTTATTTTTCTTTTAGAAGATGTCTGGAAATGACCAGGCGTTGAATTTCTGAGGTTCCTTCGTAAATAGAGAGCACTCTGGCATCCCGGTAGAGCTGCTCGATAAAGAATTCTTTTGAATATCCGTAGCCACCATGGATCTGCAGCGCTTGGTAGACAATCTTATTGGCGGCTTCAGAGGCGAAGAGTTTAGCCATAGCTGCTTCTTTAGAAAAGGGCTTGCCTCTATCCTTTAGGTTCGCTGCTTTATAGGTGAGTAAACGAGCGGCTTCAATGAGAGTTGAAATATCCGCTATCATGAATTGAATAGCCTGGAATTCAGAGATTTTTCTGCCGAAGGCTTCCCTTTGTTTGGCATACTGAACCGCTTCCTTTAAAGCGCGTTCAGCCAGTCCAATGGATTGGGCTGCGATGCCGATCCTCGAGCCGTCGAGGCTGTTGAAAGCGATGGCCGCTCCATTTCCTTCTTCCCCGAGAAGGTTCTCCTGAGGAACTTGGCAGTCCTCGAGGACGATTTCTGCAGTCGGGGAACAATGAAGGCCCAGCTTTTCTTCGATTCGAGAGATTTTAAAACCCGGAAAGCCTTTCTCAACAATGAAGGCGTTCAATTTTTTGTTGCCTGAGTCAGCCCCGGCTGCAGTGAACAGGATCATGGCTATAGCGTCGTTTCCGGTGGTCACCCAAGCCTTTGTTCCGTTTAAAAGATAAAAATCACCTCTCTTTTCGGCTTTTGTCTTGAGGTTAGTGGCATCCGAACCAGCTCCAGGCTCTGTAAGGGAGAAAGCTCCTATGATTTCCCCTTTGGCGGCTTTGGGAAGGTATTTTTTCTTCTGCTCTTCAGTCCCAAATTCCAGGATGGCATGGCAGAAGAGCGCACAGTGCACGCTGACGATGACCGCGACTGCGGATGAGACCTTGCTGATCTCTTCCAGAGCAAGCATGGTTGAGAAGTAGTCTGTTCTAGAACCCCCGTATTCAGGGGGGACGGTCATACCCAGAATTCCGATCTCGCCAAGCTTGGCCAGGATTTCATCAGGAAATTCTTTATTATCTTCCAGGTGTTTGACTTGAGGGGCAATCTCCTTTTGAGAGAAATCCTTCACCATCTCTTTGAGCAACCTTTGGTCTTCTGTGAGTTCAAAGTCCATTATTGGTTTGATCCTCCCTTTAAAAGTCTATTTGCCTCTTCATCATGAGGATAAAGATCCTTGAATTCTCGGACCTCAAGGATTCGATTTTGCCCGCTGGAAGAGAGGAAAAAGCTGGCCATAAGTCGTTTCCAGGTCTGAGATAACCACCTTTGTCCTGCCCACTAGAGGCATGAAATTGGAGTCTCCGGTCCAGCGAGGAATGACATGAAGATGGAAGTGGTCAGCCACGCCCGCTCCTGCGCTGTGGCCGAGATTCATGCCTGTGTTAAAGCCGTGGGGACGGTATTTCCTCTTCAGGATCCTCAAGCTTATCTTGAGGAGGTCAGCCATTTCGTCGGTGGATTTTTTCTCGGCTTGCTCGAACGATGCCAGATGCTCGTAAGGAGCGATCATCAGGTGACCCGGCGTGTAGGGATATTTATTCAGCACAATGAAATTTTTTTTGCCTCTATAGAGTATGAAAGCGTCTTTATCATTTTTCGCCTTAAGGGCATGACAGAAGATGCATTCACTCATTTTTGAGAGTTTTCTCACGTATTCTTCTCTCCAGGGAGCAAAGATGTATTCCATCGTTATTTATTGATCATGTTCTTCAGGATTTTGCTCGGTTTAAAGTAGAGTACTTTTTTAGGAGGAACAGTCACAGGCTCGCCAGTGCGTGGATTTCTACCTGACCGGGAATTTCTTTGACGAAAACGGAAACTTCCGAAACCTCTGAGTTCAATTTCTTCACCTTTCAGGATCGCCTCTTTGATCGTTTGGAAAAAAAGATTCACGCCAGTCTCTGCCTCTTGTTTGGAGATGTTCATTTCCTTCGCAATTTTGTTGATTAAGTCGGCTTTAATCATCTTTGTCCTCCTTTTTTTTGGCCTTTCGAATAGGCCGTATTTTTTTAAGCTGGTCTTTCATGAGGTCGCCCAGAGTCAATTTATCATCCTGGCTTTGGATATATTTCTGATATTCCAGTTTTTGAAGCTCGAACTGGGCCAGTTTGAAGCTGAGCGATATCTTCTTCTCCCTGGGACTCATCTTAACGATTTTTGCAATGCGCTCTTCTCCGATGGAGAAGGCTTCCTCCGGTTTCTCGATTTTCTTCTCATCCAACTCGGAAAGGAAAACGATGCCTTCAATCCCTGGTGTTATCTCGACGAATACTCCAAAATCAGTGATGCGGACGATCTTGGTTTTGACGAGGTCTCCTGTCTTTTGCCGTTTGAAAAAATCCTCCCAGATATCACCTTCAAGCTGCTTGATGCCGAGAGAGAGTTTCTGCTTTTCTATATCGATATTGAGAATGATGGCTTCCACTTCCTCGCCGACTTTTAGCTTGTCAGAAGGGTGCTTGATTTTTTCCCAGGAGATATCAGAAATATGGATGAGTCCCTCAATCCCTTTCTCCACCTCCATAAAGGCGCCAAAGTCGGTGATGCTGGTTATTGTACCCATGATCCTGGAGCCGGGGCTGAATTTCTGCTTCAGGACTTCCAGCGGATGCGGTGTCGCCTGTTTTAGTCCTAAGGAGATTCTTTTAGAGGAAGGATTGATATCCAGGATATTGACCGTGACTTCCTCTCCAGGTGAGAGGACTTTTTTCGGATGAACGATCTTTCGGGACCAGGTCAGATCCGATACATGGACCAGCCCCTCAACTCCTTTTTCCAGTTCAACAAAGGCGCCGAAATCGGTCAGGCTGACCACAGTTCCCTTGACTTTTGTGCCAACTTTATATTTTTCTTCCACGCTTTCCCAAGGGTCAGGGGTCAACTGCTTATACCCGAGAGAGATCCTTTCCTCCTTCTCGTTGAAATCAAGCACGACCACTTCCACTTCCTGCCCGACCTGGAAGACTTCAGAAGGGTGGGAAGTTTTTCCCCAGGAAATGTCTGAGACATGAAGGAGACCTTCCACGCCGCCCAAATCGATGAACGCTCCGAAGTTTGTCAGTGATTTGACCTTTCCTTTGATTTTCTGTCCTTGACTGATCTGGTTGAATACCCGTCTTCTTCTTTTTTCCCTCTCGTCCTGGAGAAAAAGCTTCCTGGAGAGAACGGCATTCTCGCTTTTTCGGTCAAATCTGATGACTTTGAATTTATAATTATTTCCGATGAGCTCTTGGGGTTCTTTGACAGCCCTCACATCAGCATGGGAATCTGGGAGGAAAGCTCTGATTCCCACGTTGACGGTATATCCGTTCCTGATTTTTTCTATGATTTTTCCCTTTACCCAGGAATTGGTGTTGAAGGCCCTGTCAAGGTCGTTAAGGGCCTTGAACGCCATGGCCTTCCTGTGAGAAAGCAGTACGTAGCCTTCCTTCGAGTCGCTCTTTTCAAAAGTCGCTTCGATTGTGTCTCCTGGACGAATTTCGGTGATGTCCAGGCTCTGGATAATGTCCTCCTTAGGAATGATCCCTTCGGACTTGAATCCGATGTCCACAAGAACATGGGTGGGCGTGACCTTGATCACTTTGCCTTTGATGATTTTACCCGGGACGATTTCTTTGGCACTGAATTGATATTGATCAAGCAGGCTTTCGTAGTCTTGAGATGAGATGTGGTCTTCGTTGTCTGCGTCTTTTGTTATCTCTGACATTGGATGATTTTCTCCCTTTGAAATGGATGTTTAAAGCTGGTTTTGATTTTGTCCACAGCTTCCTGGATGGCTTCAGGAGGTGTAGAAGCACCCCCAGAAAGGCCTATTTTTTTTGATCCTTTCAGCATTTCGTGATTTATTTGATTTGCGCTTTCGATAAAATGCGTGTTGGGCAGTATCCTTTTTGAAATCTGGAAGAGCTTGTTCGTGTTGGAGCTGTTTTTCCCCCCGACTATGAAGAGGGTGTCCACGCAGGATGCCAGTTCAGAGGTCGCTTTCTGCCGGGTTTGGGTGGAATGGCATATTGTGTTAAAGACTTTCAACTCTTCTGTTTTTTCGATGAGAGCAGCCACGATTTTTTCAAAGAGGTAAAGGTCCTGGGTGGATTGGGCGAGGACCGCCCTTTTCTTTTTTCGCGGCAGTTGCCTCACCCGGTCCTCGTTCTCGACGATGATTCCTTTTCCCTGGCTATACCCGATGAGCCCCTGGATCTCAGGATGTTCCCTGTTTCCGACGATGATGATTTCTTTCTTCTCCTTGGCCAGCATTTCGACCAGCCTCTGGATTTTTTTTACGATCGGACAGGTGGCATCAACAATCTTGATGTTCTTCTTCTGGAGCCGTCTGTAGATGTCGGGAGAGACTCCATGGCTTCGAATGATGACCCATCCCTGATCGAACTCATCCAGGTCAGTGACGGATTGGATTCCCTGTTGCTTCAGGTCTGCAATGACCTGGGGATTGTGGATCAAGTCACCGAGGGTATAGACATTCCCGGTTTTCTTCTGCCGTGTTTCCCGGGCGATGTTCAAAGCCCTTTTGACTCCGTAGCACAATCCTGAATTCTTGGCGATGATGATTTCCATTTTTTGGACTCGAATGAAGCAAATATACTACCCTAGTCGAACCTTTTTGTCAATTCTAAATATAGATAAAATCTAAACTTAGCTCGATTTTGCCCCACTTATAGAGAAGATTTTCCATTTTATTGAGCAGAAGAAGAAGAGGATTCTTGGGGCTGTTATAACTCCGAGATCTCCGGTTCTTTGAGCCTTTGGAGAGGCAAGAAGGGGAGATATAAAACAGATACTCCGATTATTCTACTGCTCAGCAATATCTTCTTCCTCGGGAATATCCTCCTCGTCGAGGATTTTGGACAGCTCCTCTGGAGAAGGAAGGTCCTTTATGGTATTCAGCCCGAAATAGGTCAAGAATTTTTCCGATGTCCTGTAGATCAGCGGATTCCCTGGACTTTTTTTTCGGCCAACGATCTTAACCAGTCTTTTCTGGAGAAGGGTCTTCAGGGTAGAGCTGGAGTCCACGCCTCTTAAGGCCGAGATTTCAGCCAGGGTTATGGGCTGGTGGTAGGCGATGGCGGACAGAGTCTCGAGAGCTGCGGAGGAGAGCTTGCCTTTCCTCTCTATCTTCAGAAGACGCTTGATGAACGAATCATGCTCCGGCTTTGTGGAGAAGAGCAAACCTCCCCCAGAGTGGATGATCTGAATTCCCCTCTCGTTCGACACGTACGTATCCAAGAGTTCCTTTATGGCCTGCTCGATTTCCTCTTGTTTGAATTCGGTAAGGACGCTCTTGATTTTTTCCAGGGTGAGCGGCTCCAGGGATATGAATATCAAGGATTCGATGATCTCTTTCAGGCGGTTTTCCATCAGTTATTCGTCAAGCGCTCCTTTCTGCGGAGCCAGACTTTAATCGGCTGAAAATGACTTTCCTGGAGGGCGATAACGATCCTGGCCTTGATCAATTCCAGAAGCCCTAAGAAGGAAACCAGAGCTTCCTCAAAAGATTCCGCCTGGCTGAAATAATCCAGAAAATCGAGAAACTCGTTCGCTTCCAGAAAGGCCAGAATTTCCTTCATCTTCTCTTCCAGCGAATATTCCTTCCCTTTGATCGTTTTGATCCCTTCCCTTTCCTTCTTTTTCATCAGGACAAAGAAGGATTCACCTAGGTCGAACAGGGAGATCTCGATGTAGTCCATGGCATCTTCCTGGAGAAGATGAGGAAGGAACGATCTTTTCCATTTCAGCAGCTCCTCTTCCTCTTTTTCTCGGAGCAGCGAGCTGGCTGCTTTTATTCTCTGGTAATCCAGCAGCCGGTTGACAAGGATCTGGCGGGGATCCTTTTCATCCTCAAGAGGTTTTTCCCGGGGAAGGAGCATCTGGGATTTAATGTAGATGAGGAGAGCGGCGATGAGCAGGAATTCTGCCTCCCGGTCGAGGTTTATTCTTTCCTTCTGGTTGAGGTATTTCAGATATTCTCTGGTGACGGTTGCGATGGGGATGTCATGAATGTCGATCTTTTTCTTTCTGATCAGGAAGAGAAGAAGGTCCAGGGGGCCTTGAAAAACCTCCAGTTTCACCTGATAATCTGTCGATGCGTCCATTGAGTTTGGATTATACTCACATATAACTAGAGGCCAATGGCCGCTCTGACTTCCTCCATGGTCTGCTGAGCCACGCGGCGCGCTTTTTTGTTCCCTTCTTCCAGAATATCCCAGACAAGCTGGGGATTTTTTTCGTACTTGCTCCTCTTTTCCCTGAAGGGAGCAAGAAGTTCGATCAGCCTGTTAATGACCACTTCTTTGCATTCCAGACAGCCAATTCCGGCAGTCCGGCATCCCTGGGCCAGTTCCTCTCTTTTGGTTTTGTCCACGAAGGCCTTGTGGAAGGTAAACACCGGGCAGTCTTTCGGCTCTCCTGAGTCTGTCTTGCGCTTGCGCCGGGTATCGGTCACCATAGGTGATATTTTCTGCCGGATGACTTCTGGTGGGTCCTTAAGGAAGATGGAATTCCCGAGAGACTTGCTCATCTTGCGACCATCTGTTCCGGCAAGCTTCGGGACTTCAGTGAGGATGGTCTGAGGTTCAGGAAATACGTTCCCATAGAGACGGTTGAAGCGCCGTGTGATCTCACGGGCAAGCTCCAGATGATAGGCTTGGTCTTCACCGACAGGGACGGCATTGGCCTTATACATGAGGATGTCCGCTGTCTGAAGCACCGGATATCCCAGGAACCCGTAGGTGTTCAGATCCTTATCCGGAATCTCCCTCTGCATCTCCTTTAAAGTCGGGACTCTCTGCAGCCAGGGAAGAGGAATTATCATTGACAAGAGCAGATGGAGTTCTGCATGTTCCTTAACCTCGGCTTGATTGAAGATAACGCTTTTTTGCGGGTCCAACCCGATACTCAGCCAATCCGCTCCCACTTCAAAGATGAAGTTCTTGATGATTTTCGAATTCTGGTATTCAGAGCTCAAGGCATGCCAGGTCACGATGCTGTAGAAGCAGGTGTGCTCTTCCTGGAATTTTAGCCAGTTGCGCAGTGCTCCGGCCAAGTGGCCGAGATGGCAGGGACCTGTCGGCCTCAAACCGCTCAAGACGACCTTTTTCTTTTTACCGCTCATTTTTAAAGAAACACTATAGTATGGATGACCAGGGCTATCGGATACATCAGAATCCGGAGAAGCCCGAGATAGATCAGCGCCAGAAGTATGATGAACCCGAAGGGGCGGATCCGCTCGTATTTCTGGCCGGCCTCTTCCGAGAGGAAACCCATCAGGATACCGCTTCCGTCCAGGGGAGGAATCGGAATGAGGTTGAAAACAGCAAGCAGACAGTTGACGTAGGCGAGATAATAGAGGATAAGGGCCAGTACTCCCAAAGGAAAAAAGCCGCGGTTCAGCCCTCCTATTTCGGAGAGGGAGGCTCTCAGGAAGAAAACAACATCGGGGCTGATAATCTTCAGAAAAACGATGACAATGAGAGCAATGGTGGCCACGGTCAGGTTGGAAGCTGGACCGGCCGCCGATATCCAGAGATTGTCCCGACGGGGATTTCTCAGGTTGAGAGGATTGACAGGAACAGGCTTGGCCCAGCCGATAGGGACCAATCCCATGATCAGCATGATGAACGGAAAGATAACCGTTCCTATGGGATCGATGTGGGCGATGGGATTGAGGGTAACCCTTCCCAGGGCGTAAGCAGTCGGGTCTCCCAGTTTGTATGCGGCCCAACCGTGAGCGGCTTCGTGCACGGTTATGGCGAAGAGCAGTACAAAGACCACGATGATGATAGTAGAAACAGCCATTTTTCTTCCAGAGGTATTTATACCATATGAGGGGAACCTCGTAAAGCAAAAAGGGAATAAATCTCATGAAACGACAGGGAAATCGCTTCGCTCCAGTCCAATGGGGAAGATGATCAATAAAAAAGGCCCCATCACTGGTGACAGGGCCTTTGAATATCTGATCTAAAATGGTCAGCTTTTCAGGATTTTCTCGACTTCCTCTTTGTCCACTTCGGTGATGAAGGATATGCCGCTGATGTTCGCCGCATCTTGGGTCAAAGAGGCTATATCGTCGCGGGTGATGTATTTCAGGGAGAACTTCCTGTTACCAGCCATGAGCTGACGCAGTCCTTGGCTGAGCCTGTGGAAGTAAGTGTAGAGCCCCATCGCTCCTGTGGGGATGTTGTTGAACCTTTCCTTGTATTTCTTCTTCAATTCAGGTGCTGTAACGAATATTTCTTCGGCTGTATTGCCAAAGCGCTCCACATAAACAGGGATCTGACCTTCGTCGATTCTCTTTCCGATCGTCTTGCCTACCATTGTGGCGGCCATAGGTCCTCTGGCCATGCCCACGACTTTGAAATACGGAGCACCCAGGGCAAGAGCTTTATAGATCTGGTCTTCGAAAGTGATTCCGCCAGCAGCCGCAACATCAGGAATATGTTCTCCTTTTTCGTCCAGCTTCTTGAGGTACTGATAGAGCAGGGACCAGATCTCCACACTCGGGATTCCCCATTCGTTCATCATTCGCCAGGGACTCATTCCTGTCCCGCCTCCGGCTCCGTCGACTGTCAGGAGGTCGAGCCTTGCTTTGGAAGCGTACTTGACTGCCCGGGCCAGGTCTGCCGGCCTGTAAGCGCCTGTTTTCAAGAAGACGTACTTGGCTCCTGCCTTTCTCAATTCCTCGACTCTCTTCATGAAGCTTTCTTCTTCGACCATGCCCAGTCGAGAATGTCTTTCAAACTCCTTGAAGCTTCCCTTTTCAAAGGCCTTGATGACATCGGGATCATCGGGATCGGGAAGGACGATGTAGCCTTTTTTCTTCAGCGCTTGTGCTTTTTCGAGGCTCTTGATCTTGACCTCGCCGCCGATATCCTTGGCGCCCTGCCCCCACTTCAGCTCGACGACTTCGACACCGAGCTTTTCGATGACGTATTCATGGACTCCCAGCCTCGTGTCTTCCACGTTCGCTTGGACAACCACTGTCCCGTAGCCGTCCTCTTGGAATTCTTTAAAGAAGTTTACCCGTCTTTCCATGTCAGGCGACCGGACGACTTTCCCGTTCTTGATCTCTGATTCATCATCCATGCCGCAGACGTTTTCCCCGACAGTCAGGATGCTCCCTGAAAGAGCCGCACCCTTGGCCAGTCCTTCCCAATTCTGTTTGGCAACATTCGTCGAGCCCATGCCGGAGATAATAAAAGGGACTTTGAGCTTGATCCCTTTATCGTGGCCGATTGCGGTTTCGATGGTCACTTTAGGGAAAGTGGCTTTATCCGAGTCAGCCTCAACGCCATGGGCGCCCACGGCTGTTCCCATGATCGTGAAATCAGAGAGGTCGACAGGATATTCCTTTTCAGAGGCCGCGGTGATGATCCCGAAAGGCTGAGGATAGAGAACTTCATGCCCTCTGTAGGCTGATTTTCCTATCTCGCACATTCCGATACAGCCATCGACACACGTCACGCACATCCCGCTGAAGGGACTGATGGAACCTTCTGTCCTGTTCTTTGTCAGAGTAGCTGCGCTTCTGTTGAGTTTTGTATAGGCCATAATGATTACCTCCTTATTGACTCATTGATTTATTTGCAGCAAGAAGCACGAATATCATTTGTTTTCATTCCTTATTTGGTGTTGCTGACCTGCTCCTTACCGTCTTTTTTTTCTCTCACACACGTCCCGCAGCGGCCGGCGTCATACATCCAGCACTGAAGGTCGTCGTAATGGTCCAAACAGGTTGGCTCCATAGTCAAGCAGGCATTGCAGACTGCCGTATCTGCTTCGGGGCCCTGGCACCTGAGCTGGCAGGCTGGGCAGATATAAATGCAGCCTCCGCAGAGGCGGCATTCTTCGGAGCGGATGTCGAAGGGGGTCGAGATTTTCCGCTTGAATCCTCGGTTTTGAAAGCCGATCGCCCGTCCGTCCATCTGCTCGGCGCACATCCGGACGCATAATCCGCACAGGATGCATTCTTCGTTCCGGACCTTGAAACGGACTTGAGTGACACCGAATTTCGAGGCCAAGTCCTGAATGACCTTAGAATTGGGAGCGATGGAAAGCATCAGCTCTATCATCATCTTTCGCGTCTCGATAACTCTTTTTGTATCCGTCCTGACGATCAAGCCTTCTTCCACGGGATAGGTACAGGATGAGACAAGTTTGGCTTTAGGGCCCTCGCCGATCTCGACCAGACAAAGACGGCAGCCTCCGTACGGGCTTAAGCCATCTTTATAGCAAAGGGTTGGAATCTCAAGCCCATAAAACTTGGCTGTTTCAAGAATGGTCCAACCCTCTTCAGCCTTGACTTCCAATCCATTCATGATTAAATTAATCATTTCGTCCTTCCCATTGCGTTTTTGCCGTCTTTGGTTTCCAAATCACATCTTAGGCAGCGTCTTGCTTCCTCGACGGCTTTCTCTTCGGTTAATCCTAACTCAACTTCTTTAAAGTTCTTTTTTCTTGCGTTTAGAGATAACCTCGGCATTTTAGCTCTTTTTGCTTTTTGTATTTCTTCTTCAGTCAGCTCTACTGGCTCAACATAGAGGGATGGTCTGCTGAGCTTGTAGTCTCTGGCTAATCTTTCTCCTTCGAGATACTTTTCGATGGATTCTGCAGCTATCTTTCCTGCGGCGATGGCTTCGACCACTGTTTTAGGCCCGGAGACTGCGTCACCGCCGGCGAAGACGCCTTCTCTACCCGTCGAAAGAACTTCCTTATCAGCAATGATAGTCCCCCATTGGGTGACCTTCAGGTTATCTCCCTCTTTAATGAATGAAATATCTGGCCTTTCTCCTATGGCAGGAATGAGTGTGTCTAATTCGACCGAGAACTCTGAGCCATCGATAGGAACAGGCCGTCTTCTGCCGCTTTCATCGAGATCGCCCAGCTTCATTCGTATGCATTCCACGCCGACTACCTTCCCGTTTTTTGTTAAAACCTTCTTGGGCGCCACTAAATACTGGATTTCGATGCCTTCCTGGAGTGCACTGTCGATCTCTTCTTCAAATGCGGGCATTTCTTTTCTTGTTCTTCTGTAGAGTATCGTCACCTTTTGGCAATCCTTACTTCGGATAGCGACTCGGGCTGCATCAACAGCTGCATTTCCGCCGCCGATAATGCCTACTTTTTCACCCAGCTTGACTTTTTCACCCAAATTGACTGCATGAAGAAGTTCCATGGCCTGAATAACGCCTTCTGCATTTTCTCCTGGAATCTTCAAATCCATCGATTTGTGAGCGCCAGTGGTAATAAATACAGCTCGATAGCCCTCTTTGAACAGGTCGTCGATAGTAAAATCTTTTCCCAAAGCAGTGTTTGTTTTAATGGTAACGCCAGATTTTATGATATTTTCAATGTCAGCATTTAGGATTTTATTAGGCAACCGGTGCTCTGGAATCCCTATTGCCAGCATTCCTCCGGGCACGGAAAGGGATTCAAAGATGGTTGCTTGATATCCTTTCAGGCACAGATTGTATCCAGCTGTTAATCCTGCTGGGCCTGCACCTATGATCGCTACTTTTTCTTTATCGGTCTTGACGCGTTGGGCAGGTATTTGATAACCATTTTGTCTTGCCCAATCCATGACAAACCGCTTCAGGTCCCGAATGGCAATTGGCTCTCCTATTTCTCCGGCTCTACAAACTGTTTCACATGGATGATGGCAAACCCGACCGCAGACCGAAGGCAAAGGATTATCCTTGATGATGACTTTTAAAGCCTCTTCGAATTTTCCTTGAGCGATGAGAGCAATATAGACCGAAGCTTCCTGATCAATGGGACAGATGTATTGACATGGAGCAGAGACGATTTCTTTACAGACCAGAGCAGGGCATTTCTTAGAGAAGATGTGGCTTTCGTATTCATGTCGAAAATATCTAAGCGTCGACAGGACAGGGTTTGCGGCGGTCTGGCCCAGCCCGCAGAGTGAGGCATCTTTTGTGGTCCGAGCCAATTGTTCAAGCAACTGGATATCTTTTTCTGTTCCCGTTCCTTCGGATATATCCTTGACGATTTCCCACATTCTTTGAGTTCCTTCTCGACAGGAGAGGCATTTGCCACACGATTCGTCTCTCAGAAAATTCAAGAAGTATTTCGCCACATCGACCATGCACGTGTTTTCGTCCATAACGATCATTCCGCCAGAGCCCATTATCGATCCTGCTTGAGTCAAGCTTTCATAATCTATCGGCAGATCCAACTTTTCCTTCGGGAGGCATCCTCCTGAAGGTCCGCCGGTTTGAACGGCTTTAAACTCTTTTCCTCCGGGAATTCCTCCTCCGATATCAAAAATGATCTCTCTAAGAGTGATCCCCATGGGAACCTCGACTAACCCCGTATTATTGATTTTACCGACCAAAGAAAATATTTTGGTTCCCTTGCTTCCTTTGGTTCCTATATTGGAAAACCAATCGGCTCCTTTTTCGATGATAAGAGGAACATTGGCCCAGGTTTCGACGTTGTTGATGTTAGTTGGCTTGTTCCAGAGGCCTTTTACAGCGGGGAAAGGCGGTCTCTGCCTGGGTTCTCCGACTCTTCCTTCAACCGAGGCTATAAGCGCTGTTTCCTCGCCGCAGACAAAAGCCCCCGCCCCTTTAGAGATATGAATCCTGAAATTAAAATCCGTGCCGAGTATTTTTTTGCCGATCAGCCCGAATTCTTCTGCTTGGGAAATGGCTCTGGAGATATGTTTCACGGCAAGTGGATATTCGTCTCTGACATAGATAAACCCTTCCTCGGCACCGATGGCATAAGCACCGATGACCATTCCTTCCAATACGCGATGAGGGTTTCCTTCCAGCAAGCTGCGGTCCATGTAAGCCCCTGGATCTCCTTCATCAGCGTTGCAGATGATGTATTTTGTGTCGCCTTTTGCTTTCCTTGCGAATTCCCACTTGTAACCCGCCGGAAAACCGGCTCCTCCCCGGCCTCTAAGTCCAGACTGCTTTACAGTTTCAATGACTTCTTCTGGAAACATACCGCCTAAAACTTTGGCCAGGGAGCTGTATCCTCCGATAGAGAGATAATCGTTGATTTTGGTCGGGTCAATAAGGGCATTGTCGCCAAGAAGCAGGCGTTTTTGTTTCCTGTAAAAGGAAATGTCATCTTCTTTTAAAACAGTCTCTCCCGATACCGGGTCTGAATACAGAAGCCGCTCGATGGTTTCATTCTTGAGGATAGTTAGTGAAGCGATGTCTTCAGCATCCTTGGGGTGGACTTTCTGGTAGAAGATGTTTTCAGGCTGAATGATTATGTTGGGTTCAACCTCACAGAAGCCGTGACATCCTGTTACCTTAATCTTTACTTTATTGGCCAGGTTTTTTTTCTGAATGGCTTTTTTCAAGGATTCAATGACTTTTAATGAACCGCGGGCTTGACCGCATGTTCCGGCAGACACGGTGAGGACATGCTTTTTTTCAGATTTTCTCTTCTGGATTTCGCTCTGAATAGTATGCTTCAAATCTTCGATTTTTTTTATTTTCTTGATTGCTTTCATTTTCTTTCTCTTTTTGTCATGTACTTCTTGAGGATTGGAACGACCTTCCGGATGGTTGTCTGAGCGTGGTATTTGTCGTCAATAACGACTACTGGACCGATGGCACAACACCCTAAACAGGCTACTGTTTGCAGGCTGAACTTTCCGTCTTCTGTGGTTTCTCCAGCTTTGATATTCAGTTTTTTTTCGAATTCTTCCAGAATTTTTAGGCCGCCTCTGACGTGGCAGGCTGTTCCCAGGCAGACTGTTACGAGGTGTCGTCCTCTTGGTTCGAGGCTGAAGGCGCGATAAAAGGTTGCGACGCCAACGATATCGATGAGCGGAATTCCCGTCGTTTCGGATACGATTCTCAAAGCATCCTGAGGAAGATAGTTGTACTCTTCCTGGATGTCCTGCAGGATGGATATGAGGGCTTTTTTTTCGCTGTTGTATTTTGTTACGAATGATTTGATTTTAGATTCTTGAATTTCCACCCGTTTTCCTCCGAATCGTATTATTGTTCTATTCTATTCAAAGATACTTTTCTCTCGGTTTGAGTGGCCTGAATTCGAGATTTCTCTGTGGGGTCATGATGAGTCTGACTGAATTTTATATTAGTGACCTGAATTGGAACGTTGAGGTGGACTTGAGAGAGAAAAGCGGATTGAGGTTATGAAGTTTATGATTCCTCCTCTTAACTTATGAATTTAAAAATTATTATGAATTAATTCATTAAAACGTATTAGAATTTAAATTATTAACAAGGTTTTATAACAGATAAATATCATTATTGTCAATATTGTCAATGATTTTTCATTTCTCATAAGCCAGTGAAGTCAACCCGGGCCTAATCCCCAAGATTCCATCTTGACAGACAGGGAGAATGTGCCATAATTAGGTTCATTCTGTCTAAAAGGAGAAGAACAATGCCCCAGAAGATACACCGCTCCATAGGGCATCACTATATCGTGGAAGCCTCGGGATGTGACCCAGAAATCATAAGCAGTGTAGAAAAAGTGCAGCAGATATTGGTCAAGGCGGCTGATATTGCGGGAGCCAAAGTCTGGTCAATCTCCGTAAACCGGTTTCCGCCAAACGGTGTCAGCGGAGTGATCGTGATCTCTGAATCCCATATATCCATCCATACCTGGCCGGAATACGGATACGGTGCCTTGGACTTTTACACCTGCGGTGATGAGACAGACCCGGAAAAAGCTGTCTTCTTTGCTGTCGAGGCTTTTGGTGCCCAGACTTCACACATCACTGAGATCACAAGAGGAATCGAGGAAGGAGATAAAATTTTCTATCATAGTTTTGTCACCTGGGAAGAAGATTTCGTCAGCTCCCCGAAAGATGATAAATAATTCATTTTCAGGTAAGTGCTGGTCCCGGGAGTGTTAAATATTTTTACACTTTGTCTTGCGGGATTCAGGAAAGCCTCCTTTTGAAACCCCCTGCTCCTCTCAAGACGGCATTTTTCTGGATATGTTTAAGATGGCATGAAAATTGCTGATGTTTTTTAACACTGGAGCAGTGAAGAGAAAAGAGCCATTTCGAAGACGAATTTTGCCTGATGCCTTGTTCGAACTCTTAGCCTGTATGTTATAATAGATAAATGAAAAGTAAGCATATTCATCTGTTTCTTATCCTCATTCTTCTCGCTTTTGTCCTCAACCTTGAGGCGAAACCTGGACCCCAGAATCTGAATGAATTCATCGCCCAGATTCAAGACTCCATCATGAAAAGAGATCTGGCGGCTTATCTGGAGAATTTTGTCTTTGAGATCAGGGAGATAGAGGAATCGAAATTCAAGAATATATTCGACCTCTTCGGGATGGAGAGAGTCGTTCTATTCAAGACATCTGAGTTGTCCCAGACAGGAGATGCAGCAGAAATCTACCTCCAGGCCTTTTTTCAGAACTCCTTTTCTGTGATCATCGAAACCTGGCATTTGAGCCTTGTCAAGGTTGATGACCTCTGGAAGGTAAAAGAGAAAAAGATCATGGGCAACATCAGCTCGTTGTACAGGGTTCACATCCCTTCAGATAGAGTGGAAAAGGTCAAATCTTTCGATGTGGAACACAAGGACATTAAAATTTCCTTCAGGGATGCTCTGCTCTTTTATGACAACATCCCTGAAATGGAGACAGCTTTGATCGTTGTGGGCAAGGGGCGCCTCCGCTTTTCTCCTTCCAATCCAGTAGAAAGATATCAGCTTAAATTATCATACAAAAAAGAATATCTTGAAGACGAGCTGAATTATGTCTACCTCAGGTTCTCGGATCATTTTTTCAGGGAAAACATAAAAATAGTCAAAGATGCAGACGGGAAAAGCGTGCTGCTGCCTCCTGAAAGAGACGAAGCACAGTCCATATTCGAGAGGCATTACTCTCGTTCATTCACTGTTGAAAATTCCCTGAATAAAGAGCTGCTTTCGACCCTTCCCCAGGGAGACGAAGTGGTTTTCGAGTTTAAAGGGAAAAAGCTGGGAACTTTTACCTATATCTATTCTCCCTTCTCGGATGAAGAGATCAATTTGTTCCGCTGGAGAGATGAGAAGATCGTCAATCTCTACTCCCCTGACTCTGGAGAGAAGGGGAAAAGGATGTTTCTCTCTTTTGTCCAGATGTTCGAAGTTAAGGACTACCAGATTGACCTGGATTTTAAGCCCGATCAGTACTTTCTTTCCGGAAGAGCAAGGATCATAGTGGAATCCAAGGTCGAATCTCTTGATAGGTTGAAATTCAAGCTGAATCCTGGACTCAGCATTCTCCGTATCACCGATAATGAAAGGCGGGTTTTGTTCTACAGCCAGGACAAGCTGAGAGAGACACTGTATGTCTATTTTCTCCAGCCTCCTCCCCAAAACGAGCCTTATGCCATCGAGGTTTACTATCGAGGAAAGCTCGAGCCGCCCGAACAGATCGCAGATGTGGTTGCTGCTGCTCAGATTTACAAGTGGGGAGGTCGATTCGGTCAGAATATTGTCTTTCTTCCTCCTGAATACGAGACCTATCTTTTTAGCCGAAGTGCCAACTGGTACCCTGCCCCGTCCGAAAATGATTATTTTCAGGCTCGTTTGAAGATCAGCGTTCCTTCTCAGTTTCAGTGTATCTCCAACGGAGAGTTGGTAGAGGAAACTTTGTGGAGTGGTCCAGAGAAGGTAAAAAAGTTAGAAAATGCCAAAAGTGCTGTCTTTGTCTATCAGACGACGCAGCCGGTTAAATACCTGTCTTTTATAGTCGGGAAATTCACCAATGCTGGCGAAGACGCGCAGTCGATTCCCGTCCAGCATCTGTATTCATCTGGAATCAATTTCTCTCGAAAGGAAATCCTCAAGGAAGCCAAGAATATCGTGCACTTTTTCGAGGACAGATTCGGACCCTATCCTTACGGAAAGTTGAGCGTTGTCCGCAGATTATGGATAACCGCTGGGGGGCACAGCCCAGCTTCATTCATCATATTGAATGAGCTGTTTCAGTCCCAGGATGGCTCTGTGCTGGTTCCAGCGAGGAGTCCTGTTGACCTTTCCCGCTGGAGGGAATATTTCATTGCCCATGAGATCGCTCATCAGTGGTGGGGACAAGCCGTTACCTGGAAATCCTATCATGACCATTGGCTTAGTGAGGGCTTGGCCCAGTTTGCCGCAGTGCAGTACTTAGCCGAGAAGAACGGAAGGCAAGTATACTCTTCCATCTTCGGGAAATTTTCCTACTGGACGGAAAGGAAATCGAAATGGGGACCGATTTCTCTGGGAGCCAGGCTAAGCCTGCATGACCCGTTTGCCTACCACGCCCTTATCTATAATAAAACAGCTTTGGTCCTGAATATGCTGAAAGACATGCTCGGTGAAAATGCGTTCTATGAGGGATTGAAAGGATTCTATCTCAGGCACAGATACAGCGCAGCGAGCACGAGGGATTTCATCAAAGCCATGGAGGATGTGTCAGGTAAAGAACTGGATGTTTTCTTCAAGATGTGGTTCGACTCCTATCTTCTTCCCGAGGTCGGGGTTTCATACTCTGTACACAAATCAGAAGAGGGGTATATCCTGAAGTTGAAAATCAACCAGAGAAAAGAAACTTTTGTATTCCCGCTTTGGATAGAATGGCTCGAAGACGGAACAAAAGTTGAGAAGATGGTAGTCATCGACGAGCCGAATGAGGAGTTTGAGATCAAGGCTCAAGGCCACCCAAGGAGAATCAAGGTCAACCCGGACAAGGCTGTCCCCGGAAAATTCCGTTGAGGAAAAAAGGGGACAGGCTCTTTTTTCAAAAGAAATGGGACAGTCCCTATTTTTCCTAATAAAGGGATTAAAAGGGACAGTCCCAAAAAAAGAGCCTGTCTCCTTTTCTCCAAAAAATTAGCCTGTCCCCTTTTAAACGATTTCTGTCACGTCTATCTTCAGCCTTTTGATCATCTCGTTCAAGGTCGTGGCCTTGACTCCCAAGAGGCTGGCCGCTTTTTTTTGGATTCCGTTGCTCTGCTTGAGAGCTCTGAGGATAGCCTTTTTCTGAATGGTTTGGAGGTTTTCTTTGAGGTTGAGATCCTGATTGGACAGAGTAAGAGCCAGACCTTTATCCGGGGCGGAAAGGAGGAAAGGAGGAAGATTGTCTCTGGTGATGAGTTTGGTTTTTGTCAGGACGACCGCTCTCTCGATAAGGTTTTCCAGCTCTCTGATGTTTCCCGGCCAATCATAGCTGATCAGGATCTCCATGACATCCGGGGTAACACCCTCGATTTCTTTATTGTTTTCCTGACTGTATATATCCAGAAAGTGTTTGACGAGAAGCGGAATGTCTTCTTTTCTTTCCCGCAAAGAAGGCAGCTCAATCTTGATGACGTTCAATCGGTAAAAGAGGTCTTGCCGGAATCTGCGTTCCTGTATGAGCACCTCCAAGTCTGAGTTGGTGGCTGCGACGACTCTCACATCGACCCTGATCGTCTTTGTTCCTCCGAGCCTCATGAATTCCCTCTCCTGCATTACCCGCAGCAGCTTGGATTGAGTCTCTATGTTGAGAGTGGAGATCTCATCGAAAAAAATGGTCCCGTATTCAGCCGCTTCAAACAGCCCTTTTTTTAAGCTGACGGCGCCTGTGAACGCTCCTTTGACATGTCCGAAGAGATGACTCTCGAGAAGGTCTGGAGGAAGAGAGCCACTGTTGACGATGATGAAGGGAAAGCTCGCCCGGTCACTGTTCTGGTGAATGGCCCTGGCAACAAGTTCTTTACCCGTACCGCTTTCGCCTTGAATGAGGATAGTGCTGCGCGTGGGAGCAGAGGCCTTGATCGTTTCAAAGACATTCTGCATGACTTTACTTTTTCCGATGATGTTCTCGAAGCTGTATTTTCTTTTGAGCTCGTCCTTTAACTTCAGGTTTTCTTCCTGAAGGTTCTTATGTTCTATGGCTCTCTTCACCGTCAGCAGTAGCTCATCATGTTTAAAGGGCTTCTGGACGTAGTCGAAGGCCCCTATTTTCATGGCGGAAATCGCTGATTCCACCGAGGCGTAAGCGGTGATGATGATGATGACAGAACGAGGGTCCCTTTTTTTTAATAATTTCAAAACTTCAATCCCATCCATTCCAGGCATGAGCAGGTCCAGAAGGATGAGGTCGAACGTCTGGGAGGGATGCTTCTCCAGAGCCTCTTCCCCGTTTGCCGAGTTAACAACGGCGTATCCCTCAGAGGTTAAGAGTTCACCCAGAACCTCGTGGATGATTGGCTCATCGTCGATGATGTGAATCTTTCCTTTGTGTTCCATTTTAGATCAGGATGCCGAGATTTTATTGGTTTTTCTTTTATTCAAATCCATCGGTATATGTATGGAAAATAAAGAGCCTTTACCGCTCTCGCCTTCCACTGCAATGTGCCCTTCATGCTCTTTGATGATGGCATAGCTGATGGATAGTCCGAGGCCGGTGCCCTTTCCGAATCCTTTGGTTGTGAAGAAGGGGTCGAAGATATGGGGCCGGTCCTGCTCCTTGATCCCTGTTCCGGTATCCTCTATCCTTATCACAGCTTCGGTATCCGTTTGATCCAGTTCGATTTTCAGTGTTCCGCCTTCAGGCATGGCATCGATGGCATTGAGGATGATATTGAGAAAAACCTGCTGGAGCCTTTCGCCATCAGCCCAGATGAGTTTCAACGGATTCAAACTCAGCTCGAGGTTGATGCTCAGGTTTTTCAATTTGTACTCGATCAGAGATATGATCTCTTCGAGGCTTTCTTTAAGGTCGACCTGATGGAAGACGGCCTCGGAAGGATTCCGGGCGAAGTTGAGCAGGTTTTTGATAATGCGGGTGACTCTTTCCGTTTGGGCTTCGATCTTTTCCAGAATCTGGGAGTGATGGCCGTCACTCAGCTTTTTCTGGAGGATCTGAACATAGCTTGAGATTCCTGTCAGAGGCGTGTTGATCTCATGTGCCACACCCGCTGAGAGGAGCCCGATCGATGCCAGTTTTTCTGAAGTGAGGAGCTGTTGCTGAAGGGAGATCTTCTCTGTCACGTCTTCAAAAGCGATGACAGTTCCGTAGGGGTTCATCTGGTTGTCCAACAGGGGTGTTTTGGCGATGTCGAATATTTTCTCTCCTCCGGCCGGCATTTTTAAAGTGATCTCGCTCAGGAGGCGGAAATCCTTTTGAGAGTCCAGCGGGAAGAGAGCCATGTAGTTTTTCTTCCCCAGGACATCATTCAACGATTTATTCATGACATCTTCTTTTCTCTTGGAGAAGGTCTCTTCCAAAACGCGATTCCAGCCTATTATCTTTCCCGCCTGGTCGATGACCGCGACTCCCATGGTCAGACTTTCGATGATGTTCTCGCTGTAGTCTTTCAGCCTTTCCAGCTCTGTAGCTCTTAAACTGGCCTGATTGTACAGGTAAGCGTTTTCCAGGGCCAAAGCCACTGGAGATGAAATGGTCGAAAGGAGCTCCCAGTCTTCGCTGCCGAGGAAAGTGTTATCCATCTTTTTCCCCATTCCCAGGCAGCCGATGAGCTTGTCTTCGACTTTCAGCGGCATGTAATGGAAAAAACATGAAGAGGAGAGTTCTTCAAATTTTTTTTGAAGCTCTGTCTTTTCACCAAAAGAATATAAAGAGAGAAAGTCCTTTTCTTTGAGCTGGTCATAAATTGTGTCATTAAAAGTGATTTTGGTGCCTGCGAAGGATAGTCTTCCCCGGGACTTCAGAATATAAAAGGTTTTTTCTTCGTTTTCTGCAGGGAGAAGAAGAGCAATGCATTTGAGGGAGAGAGCGTTGGCGATCAGATCCAGCAGAGATTGGGAGAGTTTCTGAAGGTTTCTTTCCCGGCTGAGCTCTTTGCTGATGGATAGAAGCGTCTTCCTGTATTTGTAACTGCGTTTATAAAATGCCCTATCCAGGACGGATTGGAAGAGCTTTTTCAAGGGCTGGAAAAGAGTCGCACCCAGGATTATGGCCAGGATCCCGAGGATGAGGGCATAATATCTGTTTTCAGCAAATCCTCTGGTTTGGGAACCGACGATGAAATAGATGATGGCCAGAACCACAGAAGAAGATATCAGTGTGATCGCCTTTTTGAGTATCAGCTCAAAATCCATCAGTCTTTGTCTGGAGATGGCGTAGGCGAAGGTCAGGGGTATAAGGGCCTGGAGGATGACAGTGAGTTCGGCAGCTTTTGAGGGTATCTGTCCGAACAAAAAGGGCATGATGTAGAAAAGAATGAAGGGGATGATGCCCGCGCCAAGTCCGTTGACGATCCACTTCAGCTGCTTTTTGACCGTAAGGTTGGCCGGTTCACGCGTGCTGTGAAAGATGCTCAGCAGGGTCAGCACGGAGAAGAGGGCAAAATGGCTGAGGTCCAGTTTTTCTGATATGAGCTGCAAGCGGAGCATGAGAGAATCCCTCAGGCTGTTGAGCAGCGGAAGGTGAAGAATGATCTTTCCTAAAAGGAGAACACCAGCGGGAATGTACAGAATAAAGATGGAGAAGGATCTTTTTTTGAATAATTTTTTTCTTCTGGGGAAGATCAGGAAGAAATGAAGGAGCAGGGGAGGGAAGACCAGGAAGGCGGATTTATCCAGCCAGTAAAAGACACAATCCAGAGTGTCTAATTTTCCTGTTGGAGAGAAGATAAAGAAGGAATAGAAGGCCAAGGAAATGAGATAGAAGTAGAGGTAGGGCAGGGACAAGGGTTGCTTGGATGTCAGAAGCACAATCAATCCGATGACCAGGGTTCCAAACCCGATAAAAGCAAGGTAGAAATAGATGGGATCAGTGGCTTTTTGTTGGAGGTTGAAAGAAGGGAAAAAGCTTTCCCCGCCTCTGGCGATTTCATAGGTCACCCTTTGATCAGAAAGGCCTGCCAGCCACAGGCTCTTGGCAATGTCTATCTTGTTTTTTATCGGATTGTTATTGATAGAATAGAGAACGTCCCCTTTTTTTATGTTGCACAAATAAGCAGGGCTCTTGAATTCGACTTTCAAGGCTGTCAAACCCTCTGACTTGGCTATCCAGATGACGCCGTCTGTGTACTCTCTCCAGGCGATTTTTTGGGAGATATTCAAGCCACCTAAGCCAAGCAGAAGAAGGATGGGCAGGACGGCCAGGATGATGTTTATTCTGTTGGAGATTTTTTCCCGGGGCTTTTTTAAAAATCCAAAAAATTGAATCATTTTTGCAAAAAATATATGGTGGATTTAGTCCAAAACGTGTTTTGCTCCGGCTCGGATGGCCCATTTGATGCTGGGCTGCTTCAACAGTTTTTCCAGCATCGGGTCCATTTTTAACCCCAGAGTTCTTGCATTTCTGGATAAAATGGTGTTCATGTAGTCATATTTGGGCTTTTTTTCGGGAACATTCTGGGGATACGCCGGATTCTTGGTCAGAGAAACCCCCTTTGAGGAGAGAGTACTGGGAGGCGCGAAAACCAGCGCCATGAAGAAAAAGAAAACGATTCCCAGGGTTATTTTTTTCCGCATTTACTCTTTAAAAATAAATCTTTCATCCTCATTTGTCAATATTATCCGCCTGTCGACAGCCCTGTCAAGAGATGCTTTTTTTGTCTCTTTCAGGCTGAAGTCGCTGATTTTGTTTGAGCCATTTGAGGAAGCATCTCTTTCCGCAATAAGGAAAACATCTGACCTAATGGGGAAGTTCGCTGCCGCTTCCCCTTCATCGGGAGCCCATGGAGGAGGGTGGGAGGGTTTTGGCAAGGATGGAGGGGAACCGGCAGCGTATCAGATTGCACCTTCATAATTAACTGTCACGGAAATAGAGGTACTTTCGCCATTTGACAAAAACAGGAGGATGGCCTAATATTGACTTACCCTTTTTTAGAAATATAATTGGTTTTTTTTAAATAAAATGCCTTACTTTCTTTGCCGGTTGGCAGCGGAAGATGGAAGCGTGGTGAGTCAAACCCAGCTTGCATCTTCTCGCCAGGAGTGCCAGAAGCATTTTGAAGAAAGGGGATATTGCGTTTTATCTGTCAAGTTGGATTGGAAAAGGATAAGCGTTCCTGCTTTCCCCTTTGAGAAGAAGATCAAGGATAAGGATTTCATCATGTTCAATCAGGAGCTTGTCGCTTTGATCAAGGCCGGCTACCCCATCCTCAAATGTCTTGAAGTCATATCGAGTCGGATGAAGAACATCCATATCAAAGAGCTGTTGATGAAGATCGAGAAGGAGATCAGAGGAGGCAGGTCCCTGTCAGAAGCTTTCGCTCCTTTTGAGAAGAATTTTTCAAGGGTCTACATTGCCTCTCTCGTCGCTGGGGAGAGAAGCGGTAACCTGGCCGGCACAATCAGCCGTTATATTGATTATGCAAGGGTCATTTCAGAGACCAAATCACGTATAAAGTCAGCTTTGACCTATCCGACGTTACTCCTCCTGTTTTCCTTTTTCTTACTGGCTATCTTGCTTAATTTTATTCTGCCTCGATTCTCCATTTTTTATACGGGCTTTGAATCCGAGCTTCCGGGTATCACCCGCTCACTCATGGCTTTTTCCCATGCTGTGAGGGCCAATTTCCCTCTGTTGATCGCTCTCGTGTTCTTGCTTTTTATCATCTATTTCCAGATGAAAAGGCATGAGACAACCCACGTTCTTATTGACAGGATCAAGCTGAAAATTCCGTACGGGGGTTCAATCTGGATAGAGTCCAGCGTCTCGATCGTCTGCCGGACGCTGAGCCTTCTCCTGGAGGCCGGGATTACGCTTCTCCATGCTGTGGGTATCGCCAACAAGGCCGTTCCCAACAGTTTCCTTATCAAGAGGATGGAAAGCATTCCCGAGTCTATCCAGCAGGGAGAAAGTCTTTCTGAGGCTCTTTCAAGAACAGGCTTCTTCCCTGTCCTTTCTCTCGACATGATCCGGATTGGAGAGACATCGGCAAACCTGGAGGGGATGTTGAGCGATGTGGCAGAGTTCTATGATGGGAGGATCCAGAGAAAGATCGATACATTTGTTTCCCTCATCGAGCCGGTTGTTATCATTTTTATGGGCTTGATCATCGCTGCCATGCTTCTCTCTGTTTATTTGCCGATTTTTAATATAATAAGAGTGGTTCGATAATGAAAAAAACGATTAAAGAGAAATCTACCGAAATCTCTCTTCAGGAAGAGGAGAAGACAAAAAAGTTAGCTGAGCGTTATAAAGTTCCTTATATTGACCTCTCTACCCGCATGCTCGACCGGGAGCTGGTGCAGTCCTTTCCGGCAGATTTTCTGTACAGGTCGAACTTTATTCCGTTTGAGAAGAACGAGAATGTCGTTAAGATCGCCATCGCAGACCCGTCTGACATTGCCACCATAGATGCCATTGAAACTCACCTGGGAATGAAGGTCGAGGTTTACGCCACGACAAAAAAAGCTATCCACGAGGCTCTGCGCAAGAGTGAGACCGCCCAACAGGTTCTCAGGGATGCCACAGAAGGGTTCATCATGCAGGTGGTTGAGAAGGAAAGCGGCGAGGGAGAGGAAGTCATCTCTGTGGAAACGCTGGCGGATAAGGATGGCTCCATCATCAAGTTGATCAACTCCATAATTTTCACCGCTGTCCAGAAAAGAGCCAGCGATATCCATGTCGAATCAAGGGAAGAGGGCGTCGCCATCAAGTACCGCGTCGACGGAGTCTTGGGTGAAGCCATGGAGCCGATCGATAAAAAATTCCAGTCTTCGATCATTTCCAGGATCAAGGTCATGTCTGACCTTGATATCGCGGAGCGAAGGGTTCCCCAGGATGGAAGGTTCAGGCTGAAGATAAAAGACAAAACCATCGATTTTCGTATCTCCATCATGCCCAGCATCTATGGTGAGGATGCGGTCATCCGGATTCTCGATAAGGAGATGATCACTGAGGCCATATCCGAGTTGAGGATGGATTTGCTCGGGTTCTCTGATGCCGTCCTCGAAAGATTCAGGAAGTATATCACTCAGCCTTACGGCATGGTTCTGGTGACCGGCCCGACCGGAAGCGGGAAAACAACCACTCTTTACGCGGCCCTGACCGAGATCAAGGCTCCTGAAGACAAGATCGTTACCATCGAGGACCCGGTAGAATACCAGATTGACGGAATTACCCAGATTCCGGTGAATGAAAAGAAGGGACTCACTTTTGCTCGAGGTCTGAGGTCAATCCTGAGGCACGACCCGGACAAGATAATGGTCGGGGAGATCAGAGACCCTGAGACAGCCCAAATTGCCATCCAGTCGGCCTTGACCGGACACCTGGTCTTCACCACGGTTCACGCCAATAATGTCTTTGATGTTATCGGCCGCTTCCTCCATATGCAGGTCGATCCTTACAGCTTCATCTCCGCCTTAAACTGCATCCTGGCTCAGAGGCTGGTCAGAGTCCTCTGCCCTAAGTGCAAGGCTCCGGTGAAATACAACTCCAAACAACTGCAGGAATCCGGTCTCAATCCCCAGAAATTCAGGAGTCAGTCCTTCTATGAGGCCCAGGGATGCTCGGAATGTTACTTCACCGGATACAAGGGAAGAACAGCTATAGCTGAGCTTCTCGAGCTTTCTGATGAGATTCGAGAAATGATCCTGAACAGAAAACCTCTTTCTGAGGTAAAGAAAAGAGCCAGGAGCGAGGGAATGATATTCCTGCGGGGAGTGGGGATGGAAGAGAAGGTCTTGAAAGGAGTCACCAGCCTTAAAGAGCTGAATAAAGTGACTTTTGTTGAGTGAGGAGATGGCCGCTTTTCTGGAGAAGATCAGGAAATATTTCACCCAACAGCCTCTTCCCCGTACGGCTTTTCAACTGACGTCTCGGTATGTCAGCGGAATTCATGTCTCCGCCAAGGATGGAAGAGTCACCCATCATTTCATCCTCCCCCTGGAGAGAGGCATAATACAGCCTTCCTTTGATAAAAGTAATATTAAAAAGCCGGCTCTGCTGGAAGGTAGAATCAAGAGAGAAATGGGGAAACTTCGTATTTCCAACCAGAAAGCAGCTTTTCTTTTGCCAGAGTTGTCTTTGAAAGCCTTTGTCTTCTCCTTCAATTCACTTCCTGCATCTCGGCGGGATAGAGAGCGAGTCATTCGCTTCCGGGTGAAGAAACAGATCCCTCTGCTCCCCGATGATGCCCGTTTTTCTTTTGACGTGATCAGAACAAACGCCATGATGAAGATTCTGGTTGCAGTCGCCAAGTCTTCGGTGATCAAGGAGTATGAGGATTTTTTCAGCCGGTTCAACTTGAGAGTCAGGACGGTTGGTGTTCCGACTCTGAGCCTGCAGTCTCTGTTGAACACGCAAAAAGAGAAAGATGTGCTCCTGATAAATATAGAGGAAGATTCTTTGTCCCTCGTTGCAGCCTTAAATTCTGAGATCGCACTCTACCGCTTGAAGCCCTTTCTGTCCGGGATACAAACGAATATTTCTCCTGATCAGATGGCAGAGAACATTGTCAAGGAAGTGGAGAACACGGTTCATTTTATTGAGGACAAAGAGGAGAGAAAGATCCAATCGTTCTGGCTCCGGGTGGGATTTTTGGATGGGGAAGAAGAGATGATTTCCTCTCTGCAGAAAAAAGCGTCTTTCCCCATCACCAGAATAGAATCCAGCTTGACTGAAAAGTTGGGTTTGAGGGAAAAAAAGATACTATCGCCTCTTATCGGACAGATTCAATGATGGATTCCAAACAGTTGAACCTGAACCTTGCCAGTCATCCGTGGCGGAATAGGAGGCTTTTCTTTATGCTGATGTCCTCTCTTGCAGGGCTCTTTCTTCTTGTTTCCTTTTTTGCCGGGAAGACTTTCATCCAGTACCACTCAAAGGCCCAACAGACAAGGGCCTCCATAAGAAAGACCGAGAGGATGATAAGGGATACCCAGAGAGATGAGAAGCAGCTCGCCAAGAGAGTTGAAGAGGCGGTCAAAAGCCAAAAGAATCGAGTCGAAGTGGTGAACAGCATTATTCTCAAGAAGAGCTTTTCCTGGATTGAGTTTTTCTCTGACCTGGAAAAGTCCCTTCCTGATTCTTCCTATATTGTATCTCTGGCGCCGTCCCTCACCGAGAAGTCGAAGATGCTCTTGAATTTGAAGGTCGCCTTCTCGAACGTGGACGACCTCTTGAAGCTTATTGATAATCTGACAGCTTTGAAATTCGGTGAGATCAAGATCCTCGGGGAGACACAGAATGATAGGGGATTGCTTATTTCGGAGATATCCTTGAGCTATGAGAGAGATATTTAGTTTACTGGAAGAAAAGGAGAAGAAAGCCCTCCGAATTCTGGGTGTGCTTTTGGTACTGGCCTTGCTGTTTCTTCTTGGGGTTTCTTTTCCTCAGCAGAGGAGTTATTTCAGGGCGACTTCCTTGCTGGAATCCAAGCAGGGAGAGTACGATCATTTCCATAGAGAGACCCTTAAAAAAGATAGCGAGATCCGCCTCTGGCAGGATGCCACACGCGATATAGAAGATTTAAAGAAGAGCTATTTCTACAGCGGAAAAGATGCCATCAAACAGATGAGGGTCGACATTGAGCGCATCCTGAGTCAAGGCCGAATTCCTGCGACTCAAAAGAGCTATCATTACACTGAATTTGCGAACGAAAGTATCGAAAAAATGACCGTGAGCTTTAACGTGAGGGGCTCTTACCAGTCCTTGAAAATGTTTATTCAATCTGTGGAAGAATTCCCCAAATTCCTGCTTGTGGAAAAGATCGATTTTCTGGATATCGACTCCAGAAGCGGGATGCTTGAACTCAAGATTATCCTGGCAGGTTATTATGAAAGTTAAGAGGGTTCTCTTCGGGGTTCTTCTTCTGAGCTTTGGCTTAGCTCTTTGGGCAGGAGCACAGACCCCGCAGGAGAAGGAAACGGAAAAGACGCAGATGAAGAGCCTGATCAGGAAGGAATTGCTGCAGAAGGAAAAACAGAAGATCGGTCCTTCTCGAAGAAACGTCTTTTCTCTCCGAGCGCCAGGCAAGGTGGAGCCGGGAAAGGTTCCGGTCAACCTTGATCCCAACCCTCAACGGGTCGAAAGGATGCCTGATGTGGAGGCTGCTGGCTTGCCCCTGCTCATACGATATATCGGGCACATCAAATCCGACAGCAAAATCACGGGCCTGATCATTTTTGAAGGCAGTGCCCTGGCCGTCGTGAAAGAAGAGATGATCAGCGAAGGAGTGAAAATCGGGGAGATCACTCCTGAGTACATAGAGGTCATCGGTCCGGACTCAGTGAAGAGAAAATATACTCTTGAAGGAGAGAAAGAGTGAGAAAAACAATATGTTTGATCATATTCGCCTTGATCCTTTGGGGGTGTGCGACGTTCAGCCCCAGCTACAGGCTGGGGACTCAGGCAGCCATGAACAAGAATTGGGATGAAGCCATCCAACATCTGGAAAAAGCGGCTCTGGGAGACCCCGATAATTCGGTCTACCGGATTGCGTTGATCCGGGCCAAGCTGGCCGCAAGCTATGACCATCTCAACATGGCTCGCGAGCTGGCCTCCCGCGGGAAAAAGGAGGAAGCTCTGGCAGAATACAGGAAAGCCCTTTCCTACGGCCAGCTGGGTTCCGATATAGTCGAAGAGGCGAAAAAGCTCACGGAGGAAAAACCAGAGGAAGAAAAACCGAAGGAAGTCAAGATCGAGCCTCCGGTCAGGCTCGCGGTCAGTGACGAGAGGATTGTCCTGCGTTTTCCCGTTGAAGTGAGTCTCCGCTCGATTTATCAGGCACTGAGCAAGCATGCCCGGATCAATATCATTTTTGACGAGCAGTTCAAGGATGTTCCTTTTTCCATCGAGCTTGTGGACATGAGCTTTGAGCAGGCCCTCTACTATCTGTGCATGGCCTCCAAGAATTTTTACAGGATCGTCGATGAGAAAACAGTGGTCGTCGCTCCTGACCTTCCTCAAAAACGGGCCCAGTACGAGCTGAATGCGATCAAAACATTCTATCTCTCCAACATCAATGCTGAGGAAATCAGGGCCCAGTTCATGCAGATTCTCCGCACGTCGATGGGGAGAGCCCCCATCCTCATTGTTGATAAAAATTTGAACTCGGTCACCATCAGGGACGCACCAGAAGTCCTGGAATTGGCGGGAAAGCTCATCCAGCTCTGGGACAAGCCGAAGGGGGAGATCGTCCTTGACCTGGAGATCATGGAGGTTTCCCGGACAAAACTGAGGCAGCTGGGAGTGGCGCTGCAGACAGAGCTGGGAGAGAGCTTCGTAGGAGTGGGGGCCAGATACAGAGGAGTGGATACGGAAGATGAGGGCTGGTATAGTCTGAAGGACCTGGACTTCACCAAGGTGGAGAATTTTCAGGTCAGCTTTCCGGCGGCCGTCCTCCAGTTTCTCGAGTCAGATGCGGACACCAAGATCATCTCCCAGCCCAGACTCCGCGGTATCGACGGAGAGGAGATGACCTACCTGGTCGGGGACAAGATCCCTATCCCCCGGACCACGTTTACCCCGATCGCTGCTGGGGGGATCAGTCAGCAGCCAGTGACCAATTTTACCTTCGAGGATGTCGGCATCGATGTCAAGATCACTCCCAGGATCCATATCGAGAAGGAAGTAACCCTGGAGCTGGAGATCAAGATAAAATCCATCGGAGGGACCGGTTTTGCCAATATTCCGATCATTGCCACCAGGGAAGTGAAGAACGTCATCCGGCTCAAGGATGGAGAGACGAACCTTCTGGCCGGCTTGCTGAAGGATGAGGAAAGAAAGATCCACAGCGGGATAGTCGGACTGAAGAACATCCCCATCCTGGGAGGGCTTTTCTCCAGCACCGACCAGACCGTTATGCAGACAGACGTCATTTTGACCATAACTCCCCATATCATCCGGACTATTCCCCTCAGCGAAGAGGACATGAAGCCTCTCTGGGTAGGGCTGGAAAGTGTCACTCCTACTGAGGGAAGAGTAGAGGTGCCGCCTGAAGAGGCGATCCGGACGCAGAGGCAGGTTTTGAGGGAAGAAGCCATGACAGCCAGGGGGGGTCAAAACCAGATAATGCTGAGTCCTCCCAATGTTGAAGCTCGCCAGAATCGAGAGGTCCGCATCAACGTCAACCTGAGGATTCAACAGGATGTCAGCAGTATGTCCCTGAGCATCAGCTTCGATCCCGAAGTGATAAGCTTAAAGGAGGTCGTACGCAGGGAATTCATCAACCGGCTTGGAGAGGATGTCCCCTTCTTCCAGAATATCGATAATTCAGCAGGAGTCTGCACCCTGGGCTTCTCCAGTCCTGAGATAGATAAAGGCCTCAGAGGAACAGGAACCCTCGCTGTTCTCGTCTTCGAGCCTATCAACCAGGGAGAGAGCGATATCACGGTAGCCGAGGTCTCAGCCAACGGCCCTACCGGTGAGAGCGCAGACTTCACTGTTGGTCGTCAGAGCCGCGTTATCGTAAGATAATCACCTTAAAAGCTTCCGTTCTCCGCAGTTGACTTCGGGCTTTCCAAGCGGTTAAAATACGCCTTTGAACGGAAGTTACATTTTATTGACTGGAGGTCAGAATGCCGGCAAAGAAAAAAGCTGTTAAAAAGACAACGAAGAAGACTGCCAAGAAGACCGCTGTGAAGAAAACAAAGAAAGCGGCTCCCAAGAAAAAAGTCGCGGCCAGGGCAAAAAAGGGCCAGGCTTATGAATGCAGGGTTTGCGGCCTGCGGGTCATCGTCGATAAAGTATGCGGTTGTGTTGAGGAGCATGCCCTGATCTGCTGCACGAAGCCCATGACGAAAAAGGCGAAGAAGTAGCTCAGCATTAGACGTTTTTAGAGAATTAGATTCCCAGACACATTTCTTCCGCAATTCGAGACTGATTTCTACTCATCACTCTCTCGAAGAAGGAAATCCTTTCTCTTTTTTAAGAAAAAGGCCAGTGGCTTCTTCTCCTAATCAATGGTCGCTCCAGGCCTAGTTTATTCATCACTCTTTGCCTTGAAGCTGACAGGAGTTTGCATTTTTTCCTGGGGGAATCAAAAATTTCTTTATAGAGAAGAGCTCAGCGACACGTGTGTTTCTTTTCCGGATAATAGGATGTTTCACCTTTTTTCCAGATGAATTGAGATGAAACCATTTTTATGGTAAAAAGCTAATGTCAACGCAGTAAATAAGGTTACAATCTCTAGG
>JAOUKO010000240.1 GCA_029882525.1 Candidatus Aminicenantota bacterium
ACTCAGGTGCTCATGATGAAGCTGTGGACAATGAGAAACATCCTGTTATCCCTGCTCATGATAGGGATTCCCCTGTTTTTGTATACCAGCTGTGAAATTCCGGACTCATCTGAGGGAAAGGCCGGATACAACCTGACTGACGCCCAAAACAGGAAAAGCACGATACTCAAGATAGAAGACACTCTCTACTCCAATTCAGACTTTGAGAAGTATGTGCGTGCCACTCTTGGAGAGGATCAGGAAGCCTTGACCGTGGTCTCATTAAGCCGCCTCTTCGACAATTTTGTCGATGAAAAGATTCTGCTGCATGCTGCTCGAGCCCAGAACATGGTCCTGACTGACAAGGAGAAAGAGGATTACCTGGCGAAATTATTTGATGAACTCGGCACCGAGGATCGTGATATTTCTCTCGATGAGGGGGACAGAGATGTCCTCTTTGAGAGGTTGCTCATCGAAAAATACACCTATGAGCTTGTCCGAACTGTCGAAGTCCAGGAGGTAGAGATCAAGGGGTATTACGAGCTTCATCGAAGGGATTTTTTACGGCCGGAGAGAGTCAAGGTAAGCCAGATTTTACTGGAGACCGAGAATAAGGCAATAGAAGTGTTGGAAAGTGTCAGGAATGCGGATGAGGAAGGCTTCAGGAAAATGGCGCGTGAGGAATCGGTCGGGCTGGAGGCTTTGAAGGGAGGAGAGATGGGTGTGTTTGAAATGGGCCAGCTTCCTTTTGAGATGGAGAAAGTGATATTTTCGCTGCAGGAAGGAGAATTGAGTTCTGTGGTGAAAACCTCTTACGGCTATCATATTTTCAGAGTCGACAATAGGTTTGACCCGAAGCTGATCTCTGAGGAAGAAGCATCATCCTCTATCCGGGAAATACTTCTCAACCAGAAAATCGAAGAGCGAATCTCCAGGCACCTGGAGGATTTGAAATTGAGCATAGTATGGAGTTTTTATCCGCTGAATCTTCCCTTTCCCTATCAAAGGATTGACATATGAAAACGACGAGATTGTGCCTCTCCTTTCTCTTGTTGTTCTTTAGCGTAGCCTTCCTTTATGACCAGGAAGTCGTCGAAGAGATCGTTGCCATCGTCAATAATGATATCATCACCCTTTCTGAATACAGGGCTGAATTTCAGGCCAATTATCAAGCCCTCAGGGCCCAGTTCCAGGGAGAAGAGTTTGACAAACAGTATGATTACCTCAAGCAGAATCTTTTGAATCAGATAATCACGGATGTTCTTTTGATGCAGGAGGCCGAGAAAATGGAGGACTTCAACGTCGAGGAACAGATGAAGATTTACATAGACAACTTGAAGAAAAAAAATAACATAGAGTCGGATGAAGAATTTATCCGTATCCTGAGACAGCAGGGAATGGATTATGATGAATGGAGAAAGATGCTCAGGAATAACCTGCTCAAAGAGGCTGTGATCGTCTCCCAGGTCCATCGCAGTATCGTGATCGATGAATCAGAGATAGTCAGTTATCACAAGAGCCATCCGGAAGAATTTACAGAACCCCCAGAATATATGCTGAAGGCCATCTATATATCTTCAGATGGTGAGGTAGAGGCCGTTAAGCGGGAAATCATCGACAAGATCGCGGCCGGAGAGGATTTTGGGTCGTTGGCCAGCCAGTACTCCACAGGACCAGAGAAAGATGCCAATGGAGATTTGGGAACCTTCAAGAAAGGGGAGTTGGCGAATGACCTGGAAGAAGCGGTGGAAAAATTAAAGGTGGGGGAGACCACGCCCTGGATTCAGTTCAGGAATGGCTGGTATCTGCTGAAGCTGATGGAGAAGAAGGAATCGCGTCTCCGGGCATTCGAGGAAGCCCGGAAGGAGATAGAGCAGCAACTCTTCAGCCAAAGGGCCCAAAAGAGGTTCGAAGAGTTCATGAAAGAACTCAGAGCAAAGAGCTATGTCAAAATCCTCAAACCCAACCCTCTCGGTTTTTAATTTAAAGGTCACTTCTTCCATTCCTGTGTATTTTACCCAAACTTTCTGGAAGAGAATTATTTAACTTTCTTAAGGAATGAAGATGGCGGCGGCAAATGCCGTCGTCCACAGCCCCTTTTCCCCCCTGGCTGTTTGGGTGATATTTCTTGCCCTCACTGTCAATTTATCGGATAGCCTGTAGAGCTTTTTTTCTTCGTCCCAGATCTGGCTGGTGTCGAAGTGCACGCCCAGAGTAGTGGCCAGCATGTAGGCTGCGAGGTCTTCGGCATACTCACCCGCTTCCTTCTCGTCCTGACCGAAAGCATGGTGTTCAGAGAGATAGCCGTAGAGGTTGGGATTGTTGGGGCGGGCCAGGCCCACTGAAGCCGATATCATGCGGTGGGCTTCATCGGTTGAGCATTCGCTCATTACTAAAAAGACAATCTGTCCCGGCTTGAGGTATTTGAGCCCTTCTTCTCTGGATACGAGTTTGCAGTGAGGGGGGAAGATACTCGAGACTTTAACCAGATTGAAAGGGGCAATTCCTGCCGCTCTCAAAGCCTGCTCAAAGCTGGCCAGTTTTTCCTTATGCTGTCCTTTTCCTTTTGTCAGGAAAGCTCGAGCTGGGATGATAGCATTCATTGTATTTTATTTCCTCTGATAAGATGGATGGATGCAATGTTTTATTCGGGTTGAGCGAGATGCGGAGAAATAATGTCACCTTCTTATTTTTTCTCTGGGGTCAGCGGCTCGTCAGGTTTGAAATCTATATCCCGGGACACTTCCCACTCTCCGAGAAGAGCATACCGAGAACCCTTATACTTGACGAAAAGCTTAACGGTGGCTTTCCACACGGGGTTGCTTTTAAAGTCATTGAGACGTTTCCCTTCAGCACCATAATTGCTGGTCATGGTGATGATGTCGCTCACCTTTCCGGGCATAAGGGGTTCTTTTGACAAGGCAGAATAAAGGTCATCACCCTGGACCTCCTGTATTCCCCTCACTTTGAAGATGGCGTTGAAATAGACATGTTTGATGGCCTTTTCCGTGAGATTCTTGATTCGGAAGGATATCTGAGGGACCAGAGTCAGTTTTTCAGGCCAGGGAGAATAGTATTTCTTCACCCATTTTGAGTTGAAATCCAGGACTTCAAAATAGTTCTTGAGCTCTTCTGTGTTGGGGATATCTCCGCATGCTGTTGGGAAGAAGGTCAGTGCCATTACGGCTAAGATGAGAACGATAGCGGAAGATATTTTTGTCATTTGCTTTCTCCTTAAATTAAATATAATGGATGGACGGAAATTATTCAATCTTTTTTCCCCATATCTTTTTGCATTTTTCTAAGATTTTGGATATTTTGGAGATAGGATGAAACATAGGATTTTGCGGTTTAACCTGTACATCGGGCTGGGAATCCTCAGCTGTTCAGCCGTTCTTCTTGGGTTTGAGGTTTTCTTTATCAAGACTTGGTTCTTTTCCCTAGCCTGGTGGTCTTTTATCCTCATCATGGATAGCCTGAACTACCGGAAATCAGGGACTTCCCCTCTTTCCGGGCCTTTCAGTGAATTTCTTTTCATGACTTTTATATCTGTGTTTGTCTGGCTGGTCTTTGAGCTTTTTAACTTGAGGCTGAACAACTGGAGCTACCACGGCCTTCCGGAGAACCTTTTCTTGAGATGGCTTGGCTATTTCATCGCCTTCGCCACTGTGATGCCGGCGATGAGGGAGATCTCCCTTTTCGTGGAGAGCCTTCTGAAGAATAAGAAGCTCGCCCTTTTTCGGTTGCGTCCGACGCCTTTTCTCTTGAAGGGGTCCCTTGTTTTTGGGATTGTTTGTATCTTTCTGGTTATTATCTGGCCCCGCGCCTTTTTTCCTCTGACATGGCTCTGCTTCATTTTTCTGCTCGAACCCTTGAATATTTGGCTGGGCAATGAATCCTACGTGAAAGATATGGATAAGAAAGACTGGGCCAGATTCTGGAGCTGGATTTTGGCCGGGCTGGTTGCGGGAATTCTATGGGAATTCTGGAATTTCTGGGCCAGCTCCCATTGGGTGTACCACCTGCCCTATCTCGATTTCTGGCGGTTTTTCCAGATGCCTGTTTTCGGCTACACCGGCTTTCTTCCCTTTGCTCTGGAGGTTTTTGCCTTCTACCATATTTCTCTCTTCCTGTATAGAAAATTGAAAGGGAAAGTTCTTCTGAAGTCTGTTATTTTCGTGGCTCTGCTTTTTGTCTACGCGGCAGTTTTCTTTCTTATCGACAGGTTCACCCTTAAATAAGATGATCCTCTTCCAGTTTTATTTACTCTACGATCTGGGAGACAAGGACGAGCTCGAGGTCAAACTCGTTCACCCGGTCCAGGTTCTCTTTCAGAACTTTCAAAGTTTCTTTGAAAGGATGACCAATGCCCACGGCCTTCCCTTTTTTCTGGGCGTGGCGAAACAGTTCGATCAATTTTTTTTGGATGTATTCTTCCTGGCTGCTGCCGTCAAGGAAAACGTTACGAAAAGTAGAAGGGATGCCCAAGCTTTGGGCGACTCTGTAAGCAACAGACCTGCCGGAGGTTCGGCTGTCTACAAAAAAGAGATCTCTATCCATCAAACGCTGGAGGATGATATTCATCAAGGGTCTGTTGGCTGTTATTTTCGAGCCCATGTGATTGTTGACGCCTTTAATGTAGGGCACCTGCTCCAAGTCGGAGTCAACCATTCTTTCGA
>JAOUKO010000032.1 GCA_029882525.1 Candidatus Aminicenantota bacterium
ATGTCTCGAACTTGGCATACCCGGCTTTTATTCCCCGCCTATAATCGTGGTAGAGCTGTGAGAGACAGGTGGCCAGTTTTCCGCTTCCCGGCCCGGGGCCTGTGACTACGATAAGCGGCTTTTCCGTCTGAATGTATTCGTTAGCTCCGTAGCCTTCATCGCTGACGATGGTATCGATATCCATCGGATAGCCTTTAGTAAAGCGGTGAGTAAAAACCTTGATGTTGCGCCTCTCCAGCTTATTCTTAAATATTCTGGCTGCGGGTTGATCATCGAAGCGGGTTATCACTATCCCCAGGACATCCAGGCCCCATTCTCTCAAATCATCGATAAGCTTCAGAGCGTCAACGTCATAGGTGATCCCAAAGTCTGCCCTCACTTTCTTTCTCTCGATGTCGCCCGAGTATATGCAGAGAAGAATCTCCGCTCTATCCTTGAGCTGTTGAAGAAGACG
Source organism: Candidatus Aminicenantota bacterium (assembly GCA_029882525.1). Taxonomy (GTDB): domain Bacteria; phylum Acidobacteriota; class Aminicenantia; order Aminicenantales; family Aminicenantaceae; genus SOIA01. The sequence continues at coordinate 455 of JAOUKO010000032.1, forward strand.
CATCTTGATATTCGGGTCAAAACCAGGAAGGACTCTGGAGGCGTGATAGTCAAAGAGAAGCTTTCCCCCGAATTCGAGATAGAGCTTGTTGTTGAAAGTTTCGACTCTTTCCAAAATGGCGGCGGCCTGCTCCTTGAGATACCTCTCGCTGTCAAAACCTGTCTTAACTGGCATTGCTTCCTTCCTTGCGGTCCAGATCAAGAAGTGTTGAATTACTCATCCTGCATCCTGTTCGGCATTTCTATATATCAAAAGCAGTTAATTAGGTAAAGACTTTTTGGATATTTTTAGGTTAAACCTGGGAATTATTGCGATCTTTCGGATCATGCTTTTTCCCTGGGAAAATGGGAAATCGAGGGAAAAGAGAAGCTTTCCCTGATAAAAGGGGAGAATCCCGATACTTCTCCGACAGTTTTATTGGTTGACGAAATCGGTAATTTTAATTAATATTATCACAAAATCCCATGTACAGGGAAAACTCCTATGAAAGTCGCTAAAAATACTATAGTTGTATTCATAGCGCTCTGCCTCATCCTCTGGGCTTCCTGCGCCTCGGTCAAACGCGTTCACCTCACTCACCTCTTGACAAAGGAATCGCCAACAGAGACCGAGCTGGTCTTAACCACCTCCGACCCGGTTCAGGTCAGCAACACAAAGCTGGACAACCCTCCCTGCCTGATAATCAGCTTTCCTGAGAACAGCGTCTACAGCAGCGAAGAAGAAGAAATGATATTCAGCAAGGGACCGATAAAGAGGATAAAAAACGAATACTGCCCGACCGGAAGAAAAAGCCAGCGTCGTCTGAATTTTATGCTTGTAGAACTGACTCAGGACATTCCTTATGAAATCTCTCAGGATGGCCGTTCCATCATCATCCGCCTGGAACACCCTGTTGAAACCGCTGCCACACATCTCCCGGAGAAAGAACAGGCTGTACCCCAATCCCAGGGAGAGGAAAAGAAGCCTCTCGTTGAGCCCGGATACCTCATCGGCCCGGAGGATATCCTGAACATAGAAGTCTGGAATCAGCCGGACATATCCAGAGAAGTCGCGGTCAATCATGACGGCGAGATCTCACTTCCCCCCATAAGAAAATTAAGCGTGATGGGTTTGACGCCTTCCCAACTGGAAGAGACGCTGACAAAAGCTCTCTCCAAATACCTGATCGACCCCATCGTTTTCGTGACCGTCAAAGAATATAACAGCCAGAGAGTCACCGCTATCGGTGAGATAAAGACCGGAATGTACACTCTGAAAAGGAAGACAACTCTGGTCGAGTTCCTGGGACAGATCGGCGGCACGACCGGAAACGCGGATACCTATCACATCAAGCTGATTAAAAAAGACGGAAGGATCTTAATCTATAACCTCAATGATCTTGTCAATGACCCTGATAAAAGCTCACAAATCCTTGTCGCCGGGGGGGATACGGTCTATGTCCCGCCTCTGGAGTTCAATAAAGTCTATGTTCTCGGTGAGGTGAAAAACCCGATGATCGTCCTTGTCAAAGGAAAATTGACCGTGTTGGATGCCATCACTGAAGCAGGAGGCGAAACCCGAGATGCCGTGTTGAAAAGCGTGATCGTCATCAGGGGCGAGCTGGGCTCCCAGAAAGGAATCCGGGTAAATCTCAAAGAGCTCCTCAAGAAAGGAGACATCAGCCAGAACATCGAGCTGATGCCAGGAGATATCGTTTACGTTCCCAAAACCTTTATCGTCCACATCGAGAGGTTTTTACGAGACCTCGCCTATCCTTTGACCTGGTATTTTTGGTACATGAGATAAAAAGGATTAAAGGCTATGCCTAAACTGGAAATGAGTTTGATCGATTACCTGCGGGTTATCCGCAAGAGAATGCGTATCATCGTGCTCTCTTTCATCCTGGTGATATCGTCCACAATCTTTTTCACCACCAGGCAGACGCCAATCTACAGCACATCCTGCAAGGTCAAGATCGAACAGAGGAAATCCGTGGCCGAGGTTTTGACCGAGTTGATCACCTGGTCTCCTGGAGACGAGATGACATCCCAGGCCAACTTCATCAAAAGCTATCAGATCATGGAGAAAGTGGCGGAAGCGCTGGATTATATAAAGCCCGCTAAGACCGATAAAGAGCGTGATGATCCTGGGCGTATAGCCATAATCAAAGGGCTCCAGGCTAAAATTAACACTGAACAGGTCGAGTACACCAACATCATCGCCATCACCGCAACCTCAAGTAATCCTGAAGAAGCCATGAAACTAGTCAATACAACAGCCAAGATATACGCCCAAACTCACTATGAAAACAAAATACAAGAAGCTTCTCAGCTAAAGCAATTTGTCAAAGAGCAACTGGACAGTTACTTAAGAGATCTCCAGGTCAGCCAAAATGAACTTCTCCGATTCAGGCAGGAAAACCCGCTTATCGTGGAAAGAGACATCACCAGCCCGCCTCCTCTCGAGACTGATCCCCGCATCATAAGCCTCAAGGAAGAAATCGTCAACACAGAGCTGCAGCTGATCACTTTGAAAAGCAGATACACCGACGAACACCCCGAAGTCATAGCCATCAAAAGAAAACTGGATGAGTCCAAAAAGAACTTGAGCGAGGCGATCTCTCAACTGTCCGAACAGCATAAAGACTTTTCCACAAAGGAGATCAGGCTCATTCAGCTCAAACGCAACGTCAAGGTTGCCGAAGACATCTATTACATGTTCCGGACAAAGTACGAGGAAGCGCGCATATTAGAGGCAGAAAAAGCGAGAGATGTTGAAATCATCGAGCCGGCTCAATCGCCCACCAAGCCTGTCAAGCCCAACGTCAACTTCAACATCCTCATTGGCATCATCTCCGGCCTTCTGGTGGGAATGGTCCTGGCTTTCGTCACGGAGAGCTTCGACACCTCCATCGGGAGGATCGACGATATCGAAGAACTCATCAAAGTCCCTGTTCTCGGGATTATTCCCAATACAGCCATGGAGAAAACAGGGAAACGTTACTTTGAGAGATTCAGAAAAAAGGCAAAAATTCAGGAGGGAGGGCTGAGCCAGGAACGTCTGGTTGTGCTCTTTGAACCCAACTCCATCGCTGCCGAGGCCTACAAGACTCTCCGTACCAACCTGGACCTTACCGGGCTTAAGAAATTCGGAAACTGCATCGTCATTACCAGCTCCGCTCCCCAGGAGGGAAAGACCCAAACCCTGTGCAACCTTGCCATAGCTTTCGCCCAGAGCGGACAGAAAACCTTGATCGTCGGGTCTGATTTCAGAAAGCCGGTGATATATAAATTATTCGGGGTTCCGCGAAGCCCGGGCTTATCCGAGGTCTTGATCGGGAACGTTCCCTGGAAAGACGCGATCAACACCACGACCGACATGCTTCTCGGAAAGCTTCAATACGACCGGATCATAAAGACCAAAGGCATTGAGAATCTTCATATCATGACTTGCGGAGAGCACACCCCCAATCCATCCGAACTGCTCAGCTTCTCGGAAATGAGCATGCTGCTCAAGGAACTCAAACAGAACTATGACCTCATCCTGCTGGACAGCGCTCCCACGCTTCCCGTGACCGATTCAGCCATTCTAGGAGCCAAAGCGGATGGGGCCATCATCGTCTACCAGGCCGGCAAGACTTCCCGCAACGCACTTCTTCGTGCGAAAATCCAGCTGGAGAATGTCAACGTGAGAGTCTTGGGAATAGTCATCAACAACCTGAAAGCCCGGTTTGTTGAAGATGTCACTCCCTCCCAAAGATACCGTTATTACAGATACTACGGAGAAAAAAGGGAGCAAAAATAGAAAAATACTCTTTTTGTCCTCACCCGACAGGATTTCTGCCTTCCCTTCTTGACCTTAAATCCTCAGCAATCTTTACCATTCTCAGTCCTAAAGGCTGACCATGCGAATCGAGTGGCAAGAACAGAAACTGGGTCCTGTCCTGCTCATCCTGGCTATCCTGGCCATCGGAATCATCCTGGGCCAACTCATCACCGGCTTTTCCTTCAGGATCGCCCTCGCTCTCATCTTCTTCTCCATCATTCTCATCATCACCTTGGTTAACACAGATGCGGGGCTGGCCATACTGATCTTCTCCATGCTTTTCTCTCCTGAGATCATTCTCGGCCAGATTCCCGGACGAGATATTGTTGTCCGCCTCGATGATATCCTGCTGGCCATCATCACCGTATCCTGGTTTGCGAAAACAGCCATCAATAAAGGATTAGCCCTGTTCATCAAGACACCCCTGAACAGACCGATCATTGTTTATATCTTAGTCTGCCTGGTCGCCACTCTGAAAGGCGCCGCTCAGGGACATGTCTCTTTTCTGAAAGGATTCTTTTTTCTTTTGCGGTACTTCGAATACTTCCTGCTCTACATACTGGTCGCCAACCATGTTCACAGCAAAAAACAGATCAAATTCTTCCTCAATGCCTTTTTTCTCACCTGTGCCGTCGTCTCGGTCTACGGAATCCTCCAGATACCCAGAGGCGTGAGAGTCAGCGCTCCGTTCGAAGGCGAAGTGGGAGAACCAAACACCTTCGGCGGCTATCTGCTCTTCCTGTTCTGCATTGCAGTCGGAATTTTCCTGCATAATATGTCCAAAAGGACAAAGTATGCTATGTCCGGGCTGGCGGTTTTGATTTTCATTCCCTTCCTGTTCACGCTGTCCCGTGCTTCTTACCTGGCCATCATCTTCTCCTACATCACATTCATCCTCTTCCAGAAAAGAAGGACCGCATTGATAGCTGTTTTAGCCATGATCATCGTCTCGGTCCTGGTGCTCCGGCCAGAGGCTGTCTTTTCCAGAGTAAAGTACACATTCTCTGGAGCACAATCCCAGCTGGTTAAAGTCGGTGATGTCCGCCTGGACTCCTCATCCTCAGCTAGAATCAAAAGCTGGCAGCAGAGCTTTGAGGACTGGAAGAGGAATCCGATTTTGGGCCGTGGAGTTTCAGGCTACGGATTCATAGACGGGCAGTACATCGTCAACCTGGTTGAGACAGGCGTGATTGGCCTGTTTGCTTTTCTCTGGCTTCTGTGGTCGATCTACAAGCACTCACTCAAAATCCACAGGGAAATGCACGATGAACTCTATAAAGGCCTCACTCTCGGATTTTTTGCTGGTTTCATCGGGCTGCTCATCCATTCCCTGACAGCCAACACCTTCATCATCATCCGGATAATGGAACCTTTCTGGTTTATGGCGGCCTTGGTAATGATTCTGCCGCAGATAGAAGAGAAGGAGGGAGTAGAGGTAGGGGTGGAGGAAGAAGAGAAAGGGAAAGAAATGGACGAACAAGATACCCAAAAAACCGCCGAGGAAAAACAGGCAGTGATCGAGTTCTCTTTCCATAAAGCCTCAGGACTCAAAGAAATCCTCAGTTCTGTCTCTTCGAACCTGGAATCATTATTCACGATCGAAAAATGGCGCTAGGAAAATCCCGGACAGTCGTAAGGAATACTCTCTTCAATAACATCGGCTATGTCTGGCAGCTTCTGGTCAGCCTGCTCCTGACTCCTTTTATCATCCACAGGATCGGAATGGAACAGTTTGGAATCTGGGTTCTTTTGGAAGTCATCGTCACCTACCTCAGCCTCCTGGATTTCACCGGGATAGGCGGAGCATTCGTCAAATACATTGCCGAATTCCATGCCAAACAAGACTTCAAGAACTGCAACTCCGTGATAAACCTGGGATGGGCCTATTACACCTTCTTCTGGCTGATAATGGCTTTACTCGTCATTCTTCTCAGAAAGCCCATCCTGAATCTTTTCAAGTTCCCTGCTGACCTATTCAACACGGTCTCCGTCGTGTTCATCGGCATCCTGTTGATATCCTTCATCCGAGGCTCCCTGGCTGTGTTCCGTTCTGTCCTTCTAGGGCTGCAGAGGATGGATATCACCAACCTCATCGCCATCCTGGCGTCTGTGGTGAATGCTGCTGGCGTGATTCTGTTTTTAAGCCTGGGCTTCGGCCTCAAAGGCCTGGTGATGAGCGGGATCATAGTGGCCGTGTTCACGACCGTCCTGCAGACGCTCTTTGCCTACAGAGCCTTCCCCCAAATGAGGTTCAGGCCTTTTTCTTTCAATAAAGAAATTTTCAAAAAAACATTCGTCTACGGCATCAACATCCGTATCGCCAGCATTTCTGAGCTGATCAACACCCACGTGGACAAAATATTCCTGGGCTACTTTCTGAATACAGCGCTCGTCGGGTCTTACGAGCTTGGGGCCAAGATCGCCAGGATCGCCCGCTCCTTCCCTGAGCAGCTGCTCCCGGCTATACTCCCGGCAGCCTCAGAGCTTGATGCTCTTGATGACAGAGAAAATTTACAGAAATTGTACACCCGCGGATCAAAATATCTCTGTTTGATCACATTTCCCCTGGCTTTTTTTATCATCGCCAACGCGCCGCTGCTAATGACGTTCTGGATGGGAAACCGGAATTTTCAAGGTTTCCACGAATCTGCCCTGGCCCTCCAGCTGCTGAGCGTGGGTTATGTCTTCGTGCTCCTGGCAAGCATGGGAAGGCTCATTGCCCGCGGGATGGGTCTCCCCCAGTACGAGATGCGGTCTTCGGTGATTATCGTTATCCTGAACATTTCGCTCAGCATCATTCTCATCCTGAATTTCGGGTTTATCGGAGCCCTCTTAGGGACATCTCTCTCGGGCATCATCGGCTCGGCTTACTTCTTCTATTCCTTCAACCGACGCCTCAAAGAATCTATCTCCTGGATACTGAAGAAAATCTTTGCCGGCCCTTTTTTCTTTTGTGGACTTGCGCTTATCCTTTCCCTGCTGGCAGGATATCTGTTCGAGCAAATACACCCTATATCCCCGGACAGCAGAATCCAGGCTTTTATCTATCTCCTTGTCAACGGGCTGGTTTTTCTGGGAGTTTATATTGTTCTCCTTTTTAAAAGCTCCTATATCGACAAGTATGACAAAGAAATATTCTCCGGTTTTTTAGAAATGCTCAAGCTGGGTTTCAAGCGAAAAAAATGAAAACTCTTTTCAGCAGCTTTCACAACCCTTCCTTCTGGACTATCACCGAATACGCGGAAAGAGCCATAATGAAGCTCGGGCATGAGCTCATTCCCTTTGACGACAGGGAGTTCATCATCCCTGGAAGAGTAAGGCAGAGAGTGGAGTTCCTGCACAAATGGGATTTGAAAAGGCTCAACCGCAAACTCGTCTCTCTGGCCTCTCTCCTTAAGCCGGACCTCTGTTTTGTCGCGGGCGGGAATCGGATCCTCCCGGAAACATTAAAAACCCTTAAAAGTCAGGGTATAATAACCGCCCTCTGGACAGTAGACGCTCCGCGTGACTTCCGGCCCATCCTGGAGGCTGCTTCCTTCTATGATCATATTTTTTGCGGCGGCACAGAGTCCCAGGAGTTACTTGCCCGGGCCGGGTTCCAAAAAACCCACTGGCTTCCCTTTGCCTGTGACCCGGATATTCACAAACCTGTGGAGACTTCATCTGAAGAAAAAGCCGAATGGGGCAGCGATGTAGCTTTTATCGGCTCCATTTATCCCAATCGGGCTCAAATCCTGGAGAAGATAGTCGATTTCGACCTTAAAGTCTGGGGGCCGGGATGGAAGAAACTGCCTCGAGGCTCTGCCCTTAAAAAACTGGCCACAGCTCAAAAACTGAAGCCAGGCGAATGGGTCAAGATCCTGTCCAGCAGCAAGATCAACCTGGCCATTCATTTCCAGGATGGAAAGACTCCCTGTTACCAGGCTTCCCCCAGAGTATACGAGGCACTGGCCTGCCGGAGTTTCCTCCTGGTCGATGAGCAAAGGGACGTGAAGTCCCTGTTTCAAGACGGGAAACATCTGGCATTCTTTAAAAACAGTGAAGACTTGCGAGAAAAAATAGACTATTATTTGAACCACGCTGATGACAGAAAAAAAATGGCTGCTCAGGGCTACGAGGAGGTCATCCACAAACATACATACATGAACAGGATAGAAAAAATGTTTTCGATCATCGAGGCCGACAAATGACGGAAAAAGGAAGAAAGTCCCTCTTTGATGATTATTTTTCCTCGATCTTCAGCCATTCCAACGTCTTTTCCGAAAAAGAATACGAGAATTCCCTGGCTCAATTTGAGCTGAACTACGAGAAGTTCCTTCCCTCTTTAAAGAAAGCAAAGATCCTGGATGTCGGCTGCGGGGCCGGCCATTTTTTATATTATCTGGAGAAAAAGGGCTTTGCTGATTTCATAGGGATCGACATATCGCCCCAGCAGGTCGGATTCTGCAGGGAAAACATCACCCAAAGAGTGAAAGAGGCGGATGTGTTCGAGTTTCTGCAGGGAAAGGAGAACGCCTTTGACGCGATCGTGGCCAACGACCTGCTGGAGCATATACCCAAGGAAGAGACCGTCCATTTCATAAAACTGGTGCATGCGGCACTCAGGGATAAGGGGATCTTCCTGGTCCGGACGCCGAACATGGGCAACCCTTTTTCCGTGTATCCCAGGTACAAGGATTTCACTCACGAAGCGGGATTCACGGACCGAAGTCTCTACCAGGTTTTCTGGACAGCAGGATTCCGGGATATCCGGATACTGCCTTACAGGAATTATTCGGTAGGCTCGCTTAAACGTGTCCTTGAATCCCGGCTGGCCCGCTTGACCCTTCTCGTCATCACCAAGCTCTTTCAAATCCAGGGCTTTGTCGCCCCTCAGGTATTGAGTTCCCTTTTAATGGGAGCGGCCAGGAAATAACCGGGACATGAAGAAGCTCAGAGTCATCCATCTCGTCGAAGACCTCAAGATCGGCGGTGCCGAGAGAGTCATTGCTGACATCGTTGAAGGTCTGGACAGGAAAAGATTTGAGGCACAAGTCTGGTGTGTTGCCAGAGGCGGCGAGACAGCCGAGGAGCTGATGGAAAAGGGGGTAGAGGTCAGAATACTGGGAATCTCGAGTTACCATAATCCCCTGAACATAATCAGGCTCTCCCGCCTCCTTAAAAAAGAAGAGCCGGATATCGTCCACACCCACGGTTATTTTGCCTCTGTTATCGGAAGGCTGGCCGCAAAAAAAGCAGCCATTCCCACAATCATCACCCACGTGCACAGCACCTACTGGGAGTATAAAAAGCGGCACATCCTCATCGAGAGGTACTTGAGCCGCTGCACCCATAAAATCATCTGCTGCTCCGAAGCAGTCGAGACTTTTGTTACAGGTCATGAAAAGATCAAAGACGATAAGACCGTAGTCATCTATAACGGTGTGGATGAAGAACGTTTCTCACCTATCCAAGACCCATGGCAAGCACGAGCCCGGCTTGGCATCGACAGAGAGTCTCCGGTGGTGGGCACTGTTTCGTCTCTGACACCCCACAAAGGACAGGGATTCTTGCTCCAGGCAGCGGTTAAGATACGAGACACATATCCCTCGACCAAGTTTCTGATCGTGGGAGACGGGCCTCTCCGCCGGAGCCTGGAAGAGCAAGCTCAAAGACTGAACCTCCAGTCCTCGTTGATCTTCACCGGCGCCCGCAGGGATATTCCAGAGCTGCTCTCCCTGATGGACATCTTCGTCCTTCCCTCTTCCTCCAGAGAGGGACTAGGGATCGCCATCATCGAGGCCATGGCTATGGAAAAACCCACGGTCGCGACGGACATCGGCGGCATACCTGAAGCTGTTCAGGATGGGGAGACAGGCCTGCTGGTGCGCCCCGGAGACTCTGATGCGCTGGCCAAGGCCATCATCGAGCTCGTTGATGACCCGGACATGGCCAAAGCCATGGGAAAAAAAGGCAGAGACCGCTTTGCCCAAAAATTCACCAGGAAAAGCATGCTCTGCAAAATAGAGAATCTGTATCTGAATTTAGCCAGCCAAAAAAAAGACAATGAGACAGTATAACCTTTTGTTCACCTCTCTTTCCGGCGAAATGTTAGGCGGGGGGCAGAGGAGCCTCCTGCTTCTCCTGGAAAGGCTGGACAGGGCCAAATTCAGACCTTTTCTGGTCTGCCCGACTGAGGGAGGCCTGGTGGAGAAAGCCGAGAAGCTGGGCATCGAGACGAAAATAATCAGGATGGGAAGCTTAAGGACACCGAACATCTTCTCGACAGCAGGGACCGTGTTCAAACTGAGGAGGCTGATCCGTAAGAAGAACATCGGCCTGGTTCACACCGACTCGCCCCGCCAAGCCCTGTACGCCAGCCTGGCTGTCCGGAAAACAAAAACACCTTTGATCTGGCATGTGCGCGTCAGCACACCGGAAAAGAAATCATTGGACAGATTTTTATACAACCGGTCCCGGAAGGTTATTGCCGTATCCCGGGCAGCCAGTCTCAGGTTCGCGGGGTATGACTTCGCGCCTGATAAGCTGGTGGTCATTCCCAACGGAGTGGACCTGACTCAATTCAAGCAGCCGCATCCTGACCGGAAGCTGAGGGAGGAGTTGGACATCGAAGAGGGTTCGGTCCTGGTCGGGACGTTGGGTCAGCTCATCCCGGGGAAAGGCCAGGATGTTCTTCTAAAAGCAGCAGAACGGGTCGCGGAACAAGCGCCCGAGGTCAAATACGTGATCGTCGGAAACGGGAATAAGGCCTACAGGAATACGCTCGAAGATCTCAGCGCAGGACTGGGGATTAAAGATAAAGTCAGGTTCACCGGCTACAGGGAAGACATCCCGCAAATAATGAGCTGCCTGGATATTGCCGTCCTGCCTTCCACCAGCCACCTGGAAGGGCTGTCCCGAGTCATAATAGAAGCCATGGCATCCGGGAAGCCCGTGATCGCCACCGATGCCGGCGGCAATCCCGAGGCCGTCGAGGACGGGAAGACTGGAATACTCGTCCCTTCTGGGGAGCCGGACAGACTGGCCCGGGCCATCCTGGAATTGGCCAGAGACGCGAACAAAAGGAAGCGAATGGGCGAAGCGGGAAGAAAACGGGCAGAACAGCTGTTCAGCATCGAGATGAACGTCACCCGGATAGAAAAGATCTACGAGGAGATTTTATGCCCACCCATGTGAACTGCAACCTCTGCGGTCAGGATGATACGGAAGTCGTCCAGAAGGCAGAGGAACCCTATGAAGTCGTGAAATGCAAATCGTGCGGACTCGTCTACACCAATCCTCAACCGGATAGAGGTTTCCTCGAAGAGCATTACCAGGAGGATTACTATAAAGAATGGGTGGAAAAACAGATGAAGAAAAGGATCCCGATGTGGAAGAGAAGGCTCAAAGACCTGCTGAGATACAAAACAGGCGGGCGCTTGCTGGATGTCGGCTTTGGCGTGGGCACTTTTTTAAACCTGGCCAAAGAAAAGGGATTTGATGTCTGCGGAACAGAGATATCAAAATACGCCTGCCAGTATGCCAAGGAGAACTTCGGAATAGAGGTTTTCAGAGGGGATCTGACTGAAGCCCGTTTTCCTGCCGGCCGTTTTGATGTGGTGACTTTCTGGCATACCCTGGAACATCTGCCCGACCCGCAAGCCGCTTTAAAAGAAATCCACAGGATTCTCAATAAGGATGGCCTGCTGGTCGTGGCTGTCCCGAACCTGAACAACTTCATCACCAGAATCCTGTATTTCCTGGCCAGAGGAAAGAGATTGAAGCTGTTCTCGATAGATGCCAAGGAACTGCATTTCTGGCACTTCTCGGCGCGCTCTCTGGCTCGATTGCTCAAAGAGACAGGATTCATTGCCCTCGATAAGAAACTGGATCTCGCTCAGATCGAGTTACAAAAAAAAATGGTGGATCTTTTGACATTGATCGTCCACGCGGTGACCGGAAAAAACTTCGGGGAAGCCATGAAGGTCTACGCAGCCAAAATTGAGGATAATGAAATGCAGGACAGGAGAAGACGATATCATTTTGCTCTCTGCCCATAAGATAGTGTAAGGTTATATACGGATGGCAAAGAAGATCAGGATCTTCAAGCGACTCTACCTGGGGCTGCGTTCCGCAAAGCTCTCCGTCTTCTCTGCGTTCACGTCCTCCATGCGCAAGAAGAAATTCAACAAGGAGTCGTCACGGAGTGTCTTTGTCGTATCCATGAAAAGAATCGGAGATGCGGTCCTTTCCATCCCGACATTCCGGGCGATCAAGGAGTCCATTCCGAAAAGCCTGGTGACTGTTTATGCCGAACCTTACATCCTGGACATCCTGGAGAGGATCCCCAGTATAGACGCCATCATTCCCTGCAAGAAAGGATCATCCTTCCTTAAAAAAGCCAGGCAGGTCAGAAAACTGACCTACAACTCATTCGACCTGGCGGTGGACCTCACCTGTGACTACACTATGGAAGGAGCACTGTGGACTCTCCTGAGCGGAGCCAAGTACAGAGTGGGATATGATACCAGGAAGCGCGGCTTTCTGTTCAACCGTCCTGTCAAGCACGAACCTGAAGGCGCGCACATCATCGATGAGATATTGGCCATAGTCAAAAGCATCGGGCTTGAAACCAGGGATAAAAGCCTCAGCCTCACCGCCTCCAAGGAAGCTGAGGAAACCATAAAAAAACTCCTGCGAGAAAAGGGCGCGAAAAGCGGTGAAAAGCTGATAGGCATCCATCCCGGAGGGCACTACATCACCCAGAGGTGGCTTCCCGAACGGTTCGCTGAAGTGGCGGATAAGCTGATCAAGAAACACAGAGCGAGAATAATCCTCATGGGCGGGCCCAAAGAAGAGAAGCTCATCGCAGAGATAAAGGCCAGCATGACCCAACTCCCCATCACTGTCATCAACCAGCCCCTCGGGAACCTCCTGGCCTTGATTCAGACCTGCCAGCTGCTCATCTGCAACAATTCCGGACCGCTCCATATGGCAACCGCCGTGGGTACGCCGACCGTATCCACGATGGGTCCGACCATCCCCAAGAGATGGTGGCCTCGAGGCGCCAAGCATCAAGTCATCCGCAAGAATCTGCCCTGTATGCCCTGTAACGAGGGATACTGCAGGCTGAAGACACTCGATTGCATGAAGTCGATCACAGTTGAGGATATGCTCGAGGCAGTGGAGCATCAAATCTCCAGGATCAAGAAGAGCAGAAAATAGAAAGATGTCGACTATCGTTCTATCCAGGCTAAAAAATATCCTGATCATCATGATGGGGGGAATCGGCAACATGATCTTTCTCACGCCAGCGCTGAAAGCACTCCGAAGATCTCTCCCCTCCTCTTCTTTCTGCTTCCTGCTGGGCCCCTATGGAGCCGAAAAAGCGATCGAAGGCAGCGGCCTCATCGATAAAAAGATTGTCATCGAGCCCGAAAGAAACAAAGGACTGTCCGGATATGGTAAACTCATCCGGGAACTCAGGAAAGAACGCTTCACTTTGAGCATCACCTCCACAGGAACGAATCCTGTCAAGAGCGGCCTGCTCTGTTTTCTCTCCGGGATCAAGTTCAGGTCAGGAGAAAATGTCGGGGGAAAAGGCTTTTTCTACAACCTCAGGATACCTTTTGATAAAGATCGTCACGAGGTGGAGAGCAACATTCAGCTTGTCCAGAGCTTGGGCATCGAGGTTAAGGACCGGAGTTTGTTCGTTCAAAGGTCAGAGGAGGACAGGAACTTTGCCCGTGATCTCTTCACCCAGCACAGCCTTAAAGGCAAGTCAGTCATAGGGATCCATCCCGGTTCCGGTGTTCATCAGGCCGGTTTCAAGCGCTGGCCCAAGGAGCGATTTTCCCGGTTGGCGGACCAGCTTATCGGCGATCTGGAAGCTGAGGTGATTCTTTTCGGAGGCGCCGACGAGGTCGAGCTGGCCGACGAAATTAAGAAGATGATGCGGTCCGAACCCATAGTCATGTCCGGGAAAACGTCCCTGGCCCAGACCGCAGCCCTGATAGAGAAGTGCCGGCTGTTCATCAGCAATGACAGCGGCCTCCTCCATGTGGCCAGTGCTGTGAATACACCCGTTATCGGTATTTTTGGCCCCACCAACCCAAAAAGGACCGGGCTGTATTCCGACTCATCCGCCGTGATCAGAAAAGAGCTGGGCTGCAGCCCCTGCTATCAAGGGAAGCCGGTGCGCTGCAGCCATCTTGAGTGTTTGAACCTGATCACGGTCGCCGAGGTGTTTGAAGAGGCCCAGAAAAGACTGGAAAAGCATGTCCCCTAAAACCAAGGTGATTCACATCATAACCCGCCTCGATAAGGGCGGTTCAGCCGAAAATACTTACTTAACTCTTAAAGGGCTGGACAAAAGCCGGTATGAGGTGTCCTTGATTGCCGGCCCGGTCGAGGACCCAAGCCAGGACAGGAGGAATCAAATTGAAGAATCGGGGGTCCGCTACATGCAGATTCCTCAACTCAGGAGGAACATCAACCTGTTTTATGACTTCACAGCCCTGCTCAAGATTTACAGGTTCTTAAAGAGGGAGAAGCCTGACATCGTCCATACTCATACATCCAAAGCAGGTCTCCTGGGTCGGCTGGCGGCCAAACTTGCCGGAGTTCCTTCGATCATCCACACACCGCACGGCCACGTTTTCTTCGGCTACTTCGGTGCCTTGAAAACAAAGATGTTTATTCTATTTGAAAAGCTTGCCTCCCGGATAACTGACAAAATTGTGGCCCTCACACCCAGAGAAAAGGCTGACTATCTTTCCTATAAGGTCACCGAAGAGGACAAGCTTGTCGTCATCCCCAGCGGGATAGAGCTGCATAAATACCAGCACGCTCAGCGGGAAGAGAGATCCAAGCTCAGAAAAGAACTGGGGATACCGGAACACTCTGCGGTCGTAGGGACTGCAGGCCGGCTTGTCCCTGTAAAAGGTCCCGAATTTCTCCTCCAGGCTGTCGGGTACGTCATTTCAGAGTACCCTGACACCTACCTTGTGTTCGCCGGGGATGGACACCTCAGAAAGAGCCTGGAGAAGAATGCGGTTGATATGGACCTGGCAAAGAATATTGTTTTTACGGGATGGCGGGATGACATGGCCCGGGTTCTCTCGGTTTTCGACATCTTCTGTCTTCCTTCGCTCAACGAGGGAATGGGAAGGGTACTGGTCGAAGCCATGGCTCTGGGAAAGCCGGTCGTGGCCAGTGATGTGGGCGGCATACCTGATTTGATCATCCCGGGAAAGAACGGCTTCCTGGTTCCTCCCCAGAATCCAGGGGAATTGGCCAAGCAGATCTTATTTCTCATCGAGAACAGAGAAGAAAGAGAAAAGATGGGAAGGGCAGGGAAAGAGATGGTTTCTGCCTTTTCCGACGAAGTCATGGTGAAAAAGATCGCTGAATTGTACGAAAAATTGATCAAGCCGAATCATTCATAAAAACCAAATGGATGGTTCTCTTCTATTTTTTGGCGAGCTTTTGTCCTGTCCGCATCAGGATGACGATGATGGCAAAAATCAACGCTCCTTGAAGGATCTCCAGAAAGATCACCAGGTTACCGTTTGCTCTCAAGTGAATACCGCCTATTCCCAAACAGGCAGCGATAAGATAAATGAGGAGCACGGCTTGCGTCTCTGTCAATCCCAGAGCCACCAGCCGGTGATGGAGATGGTCTTTTCCTGCGTATTCGAGCCATTCTCTAAAATTTCTGACTCGTCCCCTGTATATCCTGGATATAGTTATGTAAATCATGTCGAAAATGAACACGCTTAAGATCAGGATTGGCAAGCTCAAGGCAACTTTGGGGTTGTCCTGAGCCCAGCCTCCCATGACCGCAATCCCGGCCACAGTGAACCCTAAAAAGGTGCTCCCCGCGTCTCCCAGGAATATGGAAGCGGGTTTAAAATTGAAAATCAGAAAAGCCAGACAGCTTCCGGCCAGAGCGATGGTCAAATAAGACAGATAAGCCTGCCCGGTCATCATGGCCACGATAAAAAACGAAATAGAGCCGATGGCGATGGCGCCCGTGGCCAGCCCGTCCATGCCGTCAAAGAAATTCACGGCATTGGTGATGCCTACGACCCAGATCAGGGTTAAGATGACTTCACCTGTGATCCCCCACCAGTTATTGGGTAAAAAGCTCAATCTGACCCCGTAGAAGATAAGAATGCTCGTGGCCAAGACCTGGGCCATCAGCTTCCAGACCGCGGATAATTCCCTGATGTCATCGATCAGCCCCACAATCAGGATGACTGTACCGCCGAGAACGACTCCCTTTAGCTCGGCCGAGAAGCTGAAATTCAAGAAGATGGTCGCCACATAGGAAATATAAATGGCTAATCCGCCGAGAAGAGGAATGGGCGCGGCATGGATCTTCCTCTCTTGGGGATGGTCCAATATTTTAAATTTACAAGCGATTCGTCTGACGACCAGCGTCAAAAATAACCCAAGAAGGAATGAAAACACAAGGAGAAAGAGCCATCGATAGGGAATCCCTCCGAGGAAGGCATGGATGCTATCCAGAAGGCTTCTCATTTTTCAGGCCCTTTACTCATGGTAACGCAGTACATAAGGTGATAAATCTCTGTGCGGCCTGGATGCCACCCTCGAGCTCCCGTAGAGGAGGGGGGACCCGTCGGCTTATCCGACGGGGGGAACCGACGGGACAGGTTCCCTCGGGGTCCGGGGGCTGAGGGTGGCATCCAGGCCGCACAGGACGGGATGTCACACGCATTATGGCGTTAATATTAGAAGATTTCTTTGACAACAGCAATGATTTTTTCAACCTCATTCTCTGTAAGGGAAGGGTAAAGCGGAATGGAAATCGTCCTTTGCCAAGCCTCCATCGTCCGGGAGAAGCCAGGCGAGCCTAAACAGACATGAAGAGGAACGTAGACCGGCCGCTGGCACAAGACTTTTCTCTGCTGCAGTCTTTCCAGACAGGGGGAAGCGTCATCTGAGGTTTTAACGACAAACCGGTAGTAGATGTGCTCTCTCCCCTCTTTCCGAATAGGCAGGGAGATTTCACTTCTCTTGAATTCCTCGAAATACCGTGAGGCGATCTTTGCCCTTCTGTCCAAAAGCTCCTCCAGAAGAGAGAGCTGACTCAATCCCAGGGCTGCCTGGATATCCGTCATCTTGTAATTGAAACGCAGCTCATATTCCTTCTTTTGGTCGTATTCCCTGAGTTCTTTGACTCTGGCAATCATCTCTTCCGAATCGCTGACCACCATGCCTCCCTCGCCGGTGGTGAGGACCTTAGTGGCATAGAAAGAAAATACGGAGACGATGCCGAAGCTTCCTGCTTTTTTCCCCCTGAAACTCGCGCCAACAGACTGGGCGCAATCCTCTATCAGCGGGATGCCCAGTTCGGACAGTTGATCTATTTCTGCCGGACAGCCGAACATGTGGGGAACGATCATGGCTCTGGTTCTTTTCGAGATGGCAGCTTTAGTTGAATCAACGGATATGTTGTAAGTGCGGGGATCGATTTCCACGACTACAGGTCTGGCACCCGCCTGAATGACCGCATTGAGGACCGCAGTGCAGACAAAGGAGGGAATGACGACCTCATCCTCTTCCTTCACTCCCATAGCTTTCAGGGCCAA
>JAOUKO010000241.1 GCA_029882525.1 Candidatus Aminicenantota bacterium
TGGCCCGGAACAACAATTTTCTCGTTGACCTTTGATTTTTTCTTCTATATGATTAGCTTTCTTATTTTTTCAGAAATCTCAGCATGAGCTGTCTCACAACTTCCAATCCTTATCAAACAATCGTTTTATTTATAAATTTATCAAATTCATTGAGGAGGGAATAATGGAATTCCGAAAAAACCATTCCAGATTTTTAGCAACCGCCCTGGTGTTCTTCTTCGTGCTGGCTGTTCCGTTTGTCGTTGCCGGTCAGGAACTCACGGAAGACCTCTTGAAGAGCCTCAATTACCGCGCGATCGGTCCGACACGGCAGAGCGGAAGGTTCGTGGATTTTGCCGTGCCGGAGCAGCAGCCCTACACCTTTTATGCGGCTACAGCCTCAGGCGGACTGTGGAAAACCACCAACAACGGCATAACCTTTGAGCCCATCTTCGACTTTGAGAAGGTCTTTTCCATCGGAGACATTGCCGTTGCGCCCTCAGACCCGAACATTGTCTGGGTCGGTACGGGTGAACCCAACAACTCCAGAAGCACTTACTGGGGGGACGGCGTCTACAAATCCACGGATGCCGGGAAGACCTGGAAGAACATGGGCCTCGAAGAATCCCATCATATCGGGCGGATAATCGTCCATCCCAAGAATCCGGATATCGTCTACGTCGCCGCTCTCGGACATCTCTACTCCGAGAACCCTGAACGCGGGCTGTACAAATCCACCAACGGCGGAAAGAGCTGGAAGAACGTTCTGGCTGTTAAGGCAGACGGTAAGGATATCGGTGTCGTGGATATCGCCATGGACCCGACAAACCCGGATGTTCTCTATGCCTGCACCTATGACAAGGAGCGCAGGCCCTGGACGTTCAACCTGGGCGGCCCGGGAAGTGCGATATACAAGACAACCAACGCCGGCAAAACCTGGACAAAGCTCGGCGGCGGACTCCCAGGAGGGATGCTGGGACGGATCGGAATCGCCATCTACAGGAAGAACCCTAACATCCTGTATACCTGCATTGAAAACGCCAATAAGCCCGGCATGTCTGATGAAGACAGGCTTAAAGAGCTGCGCGAGAGCAAATCCAGCCAGGGTATGATCGACGGCGAAGTCTACCGTTCCGATGATGCCGGAAAGACCTGGAGGAAGGTCAGCCCTGACGACCAGAGCATCGGTGGCGCGCCTGGATACTATTACGGGCAGGTCCGGATCGACCCCAATGATGATAAAGTTGTCTATATTTTAAGCGTCGCCACTATAGGAACAAGAGACGGCGGGAAAACATGGAACAGAAGAGTGTTCGGGTTCGGCGGCGATGATCATGCACTATGGATTAATCCCAAGGATTCAAACCACATCCTCCTCGGCTATGACCACGGCATGGGCATATCTTACGACAGGGGTCGAAACTGGTACCATCCTGACTTTTTGCCTCTGGCCCAGTTTTACGCGGTCGGCGTGGATATGTCCTACCCCTATAGAATTGCCGGGGGCCTTCAGGACAACGGTTCCCACATGGGACCCAGCACCAAGCGCGGCGGCGGACCGATTTTGCTCGAAGACTGGCAGAGTGTGGGCGGCGGTGACGGTATGTATAACCTGTTTGACTGGAGAACAAACCGTTACCTCTACAATGAATCCCAGTTCGGCCCGCTTCAAAGAGTAGACCTTAAAACCGGAGAAACAAAATCCATTGCGTACAGAAGTCAAAAACCGGAGCTCCGCTGGAACTGGAATTCTCCGGTCCTGGTCTCTCCTCACGACAGTGATGTGATCTATCACTGCGGGAATATCGTGGTGATGTCTCCTAACAGAGGCGAGTCCTGGGAAGAAATCAGTCCTGACTTGACCACAAACGAATCCACGAAACTCACGACTGGAAAAGGCGGAGACGGGAACATCCAGTACTGTACGATCACCACCATTGATGAATCCCCGCTTTTGGAGGGACTGCTCTGGGCCGGTACCGATGACGGAAACGTCTGGGTAAGGAAAGCCGGCAGCAAGGACTGGACAAAGGTTAACGACAACATAAAGGGAAACCCCGGTTACTGGGTGAGCCGTGTCACTGCCTCTTACCACGATCCCGGAACAGCTTACGTATCATTCACAGGATACCGCAGGGATGATTTCAGGCCGTTCCTGTATAAAACAACAGACTACGGTGAGACCTGGGCCTCGATTGTCAGCAACCTCCCTGATGGCCCTATCAACGTCATCAAAGAGCATCATAAGAACCCGAAACTCCTCTTTGTCGGAACGGAATTCGCAGTCTACGTCTCCCTGAATAACGGAAAGAGCTGGACAAAGATGAAGACCGACATGCCCACTCAGCCTGTCCAAGATTTGGTCATTCATCCCAGGGAAAACGACCTGGTTGTAGCCACTCACGGACGGGGAATATTCATCACGGATATCTCGCCGCTTCAAGAACTGACCTCTGAGGTTCTGGCCAGGGATGCTCATCTGTTCGACATCGAATCCAAAATCAAGTGGGTTGTCCCTGGCAGGATGAACTCCAGCTCCTCCAATTATAGGGGAGAAAGCGAACCTAACGGCATAGTGGTCTATTACTACCTGAAAAATAAAGTCGAGGGTGATGTGAAGGTGACTGTTTACAAGGGCAACGTGGAGATCAACGAGATCAAAGGGAGCAGCTCTCCAGGAATCCACAAGGTCAACTGGGATATGACAAAACGGAAGAAGAGGACCCAGGAAGAGATCGAGGAGATAAAGAAGAGGATGGAGAGATTCAGAGCTTATGGATATCGTTTTCGAGGAGATATCAACTACGCCACCAGCCCGGCTCTTGAAGGCGAGTATACGTTTGTCCTGACGGTCGGCGATAAGAAATTCATCAAGACAGCTTCGATCCTCCAGGACATCTGGTTCGATGAATAAGGGACGTCGAAGCTAACTTAAACTTGAATTGACTAGTGGGGAAGAGGCCGGTTCAGCGTTCGGCCTTTTCCCCCTTTTTTTAAGAATCACGTTGAGGAGCAAGTATGGAACGGATGTCTTTAAGAAAGCTCGGTAAATCAGATTTGATGGTCTCTCCAGTCGGGCTGGGGTGTTGGCAGTTCAGCAGGGGGAAAGGCTTGGGCGGAAAGCAATGGCCCGTCCTTCAGGATGATGAGATTGAAAAAATCGTCAGCCTGAGCCTTGAAGGAGGTGTAAACTGGTTTGACACGGCTGAGTCCTACGGAAATGGGGAATCCGAGAGAACTCTTGCCCGAGCTTTGCGGAAAGCAGGGAAATCGGCCGATGAGGTCATTGTCGCAACGAAATGGATGCCTTTGCTGAGGACGGCAAAATCAATAAAAAAAACGATCGACAAGAGGCTTGAGAGTTTAGGCGGCTTCCGCATCGACCTTCATCAGATTCATCTCCCCACCTCCTTTTCTTCGACTCAAGCGGAGATGAAAGCCATGGCTCAGCTTGTCAAAGCCCGAAAAATCAGGCATATCGGGGTAAGCAATTTTTCTGCCAAGAAAATGCGGGCTGCGCAAGATGCACTTTCCAGGCATAACCTGAACCTTAGCTCCAATCAGGTTCGTTACAACCTTCTAGACCGGAAGATCGAAACCAACGGCATCCTGGATACAGCCAAGGAGCTTGGAGTTTCCATCATCGCTTATTCACCGTTAGCCCAGGGGCTGTTGTCGGGCAAGTTCCACGACAATCCGGAACTCATCAAAGAACGCTCCGGATTCAGAAAATATATGAGGGCATTCAAGTCAAAGGGGTTAGAGAAAAGCCTCCCGGTCATTGAAGCGGTTAAAGAGCTGGCCGAGAAATACCTTGTCACTCCTGCCCAGATCGCCCTGAACTGGGTGCTCCAATTTCACGGAGAGATGGTAGTGGCTATCCCTGGCGCGACAAAGCCTGAGCAGGCAAAAGACAACGCAGACGCCATGAAATTCAAGCTGACTCAGGATGAGCTGGATCATCTCGATGAAATTTCGAGTCCTTTTAAGAATTAATCAGGAGCTTTTTCTTAACAAAGGATTAACAATTCTGGTATATTAACAGAGAATTGGATAAATTGGGGACAGTCCCCAATTTTCAAATCAAGATTTGACATGGCCATCAAAAACTATATATATATAGTCTTTTAAAACTGGCTCGGATGCAAAGAATGCCTAAAAGAGAAGTAAAGAAAAGACGATTAGAAGACAAAATAGGGCCCATAGAATCGGTCATTGCCTCTAACACCAAATTCAAAGGAAAAATCAACGCTCAGGACAGTGTACTGATATCCGGCAAATTCCATGGAGATATTCAGTGTGAGCAACTGGTGAAGATCGATCCAGAAGGAAAAATAAAGGGAACGATCAACAGCATCTATATCATCATCGAAGGAGAACTGAAGGGAGACATCCAATCCGCGGAGCATGTCGAAATCAGGCAAGGCGGACGAGTGATCGGCAATATCAATACAGCAGAGATCGCCATCGCTGAAGGGTGTTTCATTCAAGGGGAAATCAAGATGCCGGACAGAGAATCCAAAGCACTAAGCTTCGTTGAGAAGAGGGGAAGCGAAGAGCCCGAAGACATCCAGGAAGAACAACAGGAAGAGACGCCAGAAGAACAAGAAGATTAGGATAGAGTGATTCATCACATCAGATATT
>JAOUKO010000242.1 GCA_029882525.1 Candidatus Aminicenantota bacterium
CCGGGCGGCGTTCCTCTCCGCCCTCGTCCGGCTAAAAAACACAGCCGGGGACAGGACCTTACGAAGTGTATATTTTAACAATTTACGGCTGATTTTTCCGCTTTTTATATCCTCATTGGTAACTTTCCGTCCGATCTTCTTATTTTCGTTCTCGTTGCTAATCTGCGCATACTTATTCAGCGCATCAGCTAGCATTTTGTAATTCACAGGCTGCATCCTGAGGCATCTTATCTGGGCATCGATGCCAGCGATGAATTGGCTGGAGGTTATATGTTTAAGGGATAAATCGGCCATTTTTCCTTTCAGCTCAATAACAGAAGTCGTCCTTTGATCATAAAGTTCATTGGTAATCCGGTCGATCAACTCCCTGCTTGCTGTATCAACGGCAGCCGTCCCAAGCATTGCGCCCACGATGATGCCGAGATTCAGCCATTTTGCACAGACCTGGCTCGACTCCCCCAGCCAATCGGTTCCATCCCATTGTAGCGGACTTCTTCGTTGTCCATAAGAATAGGAAGAAAGAGTCAGCGCTGAGACCAAGAGAAGTACCAACGCGCGAAATAATATTTTACCCATATTTATCCTCCTTCTTGCCGGATTGATCCTATCTCGTGATTGTGATTTCGATGCTCTTGAGGTCGTTACGGGCAGTAACATATTTCATGAAAGATTGGCTCTTAGAGGCTCGTATTTCGTCCATTTTATCCTTCATGGAAGGCCAGAAAGATTCGGGAATATTGGTCATTATTTGGAGCTTACGAAGATTCCTGTCATAGGTCTCAAGAAAATCCATTGACGCAGAGCAGTATTCGGCGGCTCGTTCCAGAAACGGCTCAAGCTTCTGCCGTTCTTTTTCTGGGAGCTGGGTTTCGATATCCTTCAGATCCTCTTCAAAATGGTCTTTCCATTCCCAGGCTTTTTCAAGGAGGATTCCTACTCCCTCGGTAAAATCATGATAATTGCGCGTATACTCTTGAAGCGAAACCAGGCCGTCTTCAACCAGCTGGGCTTCCCGGAAAAACCTCAGGTTTCTCCCAAGATACGTGCCCGCTTTCATTTGTGACCCGGGCTTCTGCGTAAGCTCTAAGTACTCTGACACTTCCCTTCTCTCGGCCCGGAAATCTTCCACCAGGATTTCCTCCTGGAGAGGAACAGGTGCGGTGACCTCTCTTTTATAGCAGGCTATTCCTCCAGGAATATCCTCAACGTACCAGAAAGTAATGGTAACGGTATTTACATCCAGGCCATTTGGCAGGAACTTGACGCGTTGGGTTTTTATCGGGAGTCCTTTAATTTCCACTTCATCAGCATCACTGATTGCAACAGCCCAGCTCAAAATCTTGGATTGATCTAAAATTTTGAGACTGAGAAAGCCGTGATAAAGATCTTCCTTATCCCAGGGCGGCGTATCCGGCCAAACCGCAAAGGAGAAATCCGCGGTTCGTCCGGAACCGCTTCCTTTAAGCCTTGCTTTGTCATCCCCAAATGACTCCCGGACTTCAATTGTCGCCTTTTCTGGGGAGACTCCTTTCACGGTGAATGTCTTGGTGGAGACGTTCGTTGTGCCCTCTCTCGTTGAGGCTATTTTATACGTTACAAAACTGCCTGGCTTGAAAGATGCCCAGTATTCGTAAGCGTTGAAAAAGCCCTGAGCTGAGAATAGGTCAGACACTGTCGGAAGCGTTCAAATATATTTTTTGTTTGTGTTTTTGTCAGGAGATCCTCGTATTCCTTTCCCTGGACCGTGCTCTTATTCTCCTCTGCTTTCGCTTTCAAGGCGTTGAATATCTCTTCGCCATAATCATCGGCATCTTCCCTGAAAGCGCTTTTATAGGACCGAAGTATCTCGAAAAACTTATCGAGGCTTGCCTCGAAGGCTGATTTATCCCGAGCAGTGTAGACAAGAAAATTAATTGTCTTCTTCTCAAGGATATAACCGACAGCTTCGTAATTCGCCCATTGGTCCCCGGTGTAGTAATAGATATCAGCCTTCTTTCCCTCAACCAAAGGGATTGTTTTTTGTTTGCGGCTTTTTATTAACAAGCTGCCGCCCTGCCTGAATTTCTGAACGGTCTGCTTGACGAAATCCTCGACGGACCTGATCCTGTCTGTCAAAGGGGTGGAGTTACCATAAGCAACGACAGGACTATTTTCCCACGATCCTCCTTGAGGATAAAAGACCATATGTTGGCCTTGGATGACTCCGCTCTGATTATCCAGAACCCATCCCGATGGGGCCGTCATATAAAAAACGAAATTTTCTCCGAATAGCATCCCGGTTTGGTTATCATTCTGGCCGTTTGCTGACACCAATATTCCTGTCACCAGCACCAAGAACATGATTCGTCTCATGACTGCGGCCCACCGCCTTTTTAGATTAGATGACAAGGATCTGATTTTTTTATTCGATGACAAAAGACTAGCTTTTTTCAAAACTTTCCCTTTCGCCTTCGCAAGAAATCATACTCCTTAGCAAAAGGGCCTGTCAAGGTAAGCACCTTCTGACAATAATTGCGTGGCCCGATCAACTCAGAACACAAATTTCCGAACCACAATGTATTGAATTCCCAATCCTATTTTTTAGAGTAGAGCATGAACGGATCAATATCATCTATTCCTACACCAGCGAGGATATAAGAATCGAATGCCTTGCTTACTATTAGGATTCCCAGTGCGATTAAAACATAAATAAACGTTATCTGAAAAAGAGTTTAGTGGTATCAATAACTGTTGGGAAACTATTAGCGATTGGATTAATAAATTATCCAGTTTTCAGCATTGAGACCACGGATATCTTTAAAATGCCTGGTGTTGCTCGTGATAAGGGTCAATTGATGCTGGATTGCTATAGAAGCAATTCGTAAATCAGGTTCACTTTTACTCAGCCCCTTTTTTTCGAGCCTCGCCTTGATTTTCCCATAGACTTTTGCACTGCCCTCATCAAAGGGCAAAACTATCACATTGGGAAAAACCTTTTCATCAAAGACTCGAATAATTTTATCGCGATTCGGGGACCTATGCGCGCCGTAGTATATTTCGGCCATATTTATAGCGGAACTGAACTGAAATTCTCTGGGAGTCTTCTTTAGTTTTTTCAATAAATAAGGAGAGGGATTTTTCTTGACGACATTGCTTAAGACATCTGTGTCAAAAAGATACATTAGAGCAAGACCTTGCGACTCTTTTCTCTTTCTCTTTCACTATAAATCAAATTGCACATCTCATCGACCTCTTTATCAATATCTTCAAGCGCTTTGTAGGCAAGAATCAACCCTTTGCTCTGGCCTTTTTCTAAATTCTGATACGTTTCAAAGGGCATAATTACAGCTACTCTTTTTCCTTTTTTGGTGATCATAATATTATTCTTGTGATAGATGAGACGATTGATGATTTCTGATAATCTCGCCTTGGCCTCGGTCAGAGTAAAATTTTCTTTCATGAGCACTGTGTTCATAATCATAGTCTAAATGACTATGATTGTCAATCAAGCTAAGCTTTGCCGCCCATAGACCGCCACCACCTCATATCGCCTATCAGGAACTTTTGATAGCTGCCAAGACAGGCGCCGAATATTCTTCATGATCTTCTCTTTACCCGGGACAAGAGGTCTGGGTGATTTCCGGCTCTTTAGGCGCCTCGAACGGCCTCAGGGACGTATCCCCACGCTCTCAATGTATAGAGACTTGACAAGCCCCGACGGCCTGACTACAATCGAGCCATGGAGAAAAACAAGGAAAACAGGGTCCTCAGCCGGCGTGACGTGCTCAAGCTCGCCGGGACGGCCGCGGCCTTCTGCGCCTCGTTCGGCTTCCTTCACGGCGAAGCGGAAGCCGGCCCGCAGGTCGAGAGCAAGTTCATCAAGCTGGACCAAGCGGAGCTGATGCGGCAGCACAAGATCAAGTGGGAGCGGGCGCAGATCAAGTGGTACACGGGGAATCGGCTCCTCCACACCGCCAACTTCCCGTCCGTCGTTCTGAAATACCTGCAGAACGACATGAACGCAGCCGTCCAGATCAAGTGGTACAGGACCGGCATGCTTCAGCAGACCATGCTCAAGATCGAGAGCAAATTCTGAGGCGGGAGCCGCAGCCGGGTCTTGAGCCACGAAAAAGCGCGGCATCTCACCTTTGACCTCTGCCATGAGAGTCCCTTTTCCTTCACCTGCCGCGCCTGCAGCCGCTGCTGCCGGGGCAAGGTCATCCTGGTCGGTCCCCACGAGATCCTTGGGATGTCACGCGTCTTGGGGATCGGCACGACCGAATTTCTCTCACGCTACACGGAGCAGGGCGGTACCGCTCTGCGCACAGCCGAGGACGGCCGTTGCGTATTTGTCTGTCCGGACGGATGCCGCGTCCACGCCCGCCGGCCCCTGGTCTGCCGTCTATATCCCTTGGGACGGAAGACCGACGGGGAAGGCCGGGAGTCGTTCGCGATGTACGCCCCCCAGCCCGACTGCGAAGCCTTGATCGGCCGCGACGGGACGGTCGCCGAATTCCTCGAGTCCCAGGGCGTCGGACCCTACTTCGTATGGTCGCGGCATTACGGAGAGATCTACCGCCGCATGATCGAGCTCCTGGGACGGGCCGAGCCTGATC
The DNA here is from genome assembly GCA_029882525.1 of Candidatus Aminicenantota bacterium. Lineage (GTDB taxonomy): Bacteria > Acidobacteriota > Aminicenantia > Aminicenantales > Aminicenantaceae > SOIA01. The sequence continues at coordinate 4,596 of JAOUKO010000242.1, forward strand.
CGGAGCTTGGCCAAGAAGGC
>JAOUKO010000033.1 GCA_029882525.1 Candidatus Aminicenantota bacterium
TGTTATTCATATTCCTTCCCATTCCAGTATCCAGTTGGATTTCATAGCGCCTTTACCGAACAGACTGGAAAACGACTGGAACTGGCGGGATCCTTCCTATGTGCTTCTCGATAAGAACGTCTCTTTCCCTGACTTTAGAGAAAAAATCGCTGGGTCGATTCAAAAGTACAGTAACTACCAGAATGCCGAGAGGTTCAGAACCGACGTATTGCCGCTGACACAGGTCTATTTGAATTTTGGACGCAGGACATATGTTTATATTTTTTCTGTGATCGCTTTCTTTATCCTGCTCATCGCCTGCATCAATTATATGAATCTGGCGACAGCCTCCTCAGCCAATCGAGCCAGAGAAGTCGGGTTGAGGAAGGTCATGGGAGCCAAACGGTCTGAACTCATTCAGCAGTTCCTCGGAGAGTCCATTTTCCTGGCTGCCCTGGGACTGGTGCTGTCGCTCATCATGGTTAAGATCGGCCTTCCTTTAATAAACAACCTGATGTCCAAACAACTCACGTTTTCTATTCTGCACGGTCATTTGATGTATCTCTTCCTGTTCGGGCTGATCTTTGCGGTGGGATTGATCTCAGGAATCTATCCAGCCCTTTTCCTCTCCTCCAGCAGGCCTGTGGACTCACTTAAAGCTTCTTTGAATTTTAAATCCAGACGTTCAGCATTCCGTATGGTTACGGTGGTCGGCCAGTTTGCCATTTCCGTATTGCTTATAACCTGCACTGCAGTGGTTTTCAAACAATTGAACTATATTCAGAAAAGACCCTTGGGCTTTAACACGAATCACATCATTAAAGTCCAGATAAACCCAACCCTGCTGAATCGGTTTAACAGCTATAAAGACAAGCTGCTTCAAAATCCGAACATCTTGTATGTTACAGCAGGCCAGGAGGTTCCCTATAATGAAGACTACAAGACCAGCGGCGTGGAATGGGATGGGAAGGATCCGGAGTTAACGCCGATGGTAAGATACACAATCTCTCATTTTGACTATATCGAGACGTTTGAGATGGAGCTTGTGGACGGCCGCAGTTTTAACAGGGATTCTCTGGCTGACACAAACAATTATGTCATCAATGAAGAAGCTGCCAGATACATGGGCTTGGAGGAGCCGGTCGGAAAGAGGCTCAAATTCTGGGGAAATAACGGAACCATCATCGGCGTCGTGAAAAATTATCATCATGTTCCCTTGCACCGGGAGATTATGCCTCATGTATTCACCATCAACCCACGTAATTCCCGCTGGCTGAGATATATCTTTATCAAAATCGCGCCTGAAAATATTCCGGATGCTATGAGATATATAAAAGAAACATCAGAGAGTTATGCGCCTGATTACCCTTATGAATACAGTTTCATCGACCAGGGAATCGGGAATCTATACCAGGCCGAGCAAAGACTGGGGAAAATCTTCAGCTATTTTGCTTTCCTTGCCATTTTCATCTCTTGCCTGGGGATTTTCGGTCTCGCTTCTTTTACTGCTGAGAAGCGGACAAAAGAGATCGGCATCCGCAAGGTCCTGGGAGCCCCTGTCTCGAGCATCGTGCTTCTTCTCTCCAGAGAGTTTTCCAGGTGGATTCTGCTGGCTAATATCATTGCCTGGCCCATCGCTTGGTACGTGATGCACAAATGGTTGCAGAATTTTGCTTACCGGACCGGTCTGAATCCAGTTATATTCGTTTTTGCTTTTGTGCTTTCATTTATCATTGCGGCCCTGCCCATCAGCTACCAGTCCCTCAAAGCTGCCCTTGCTGACCCCGTGGATTCCCTGCGTTATGAATAGATTTGGGGACGTTTCCCATAGTGCAGCCTTATAAAAATAGGCCTGAGGGAGAATTCCCATTATATTATATTCGTCTTCAATTCCGCCTAATTTGTTGCCACTTCTGTAAGACTTAACACCGCTCTCAGAAATTGATTTAAGTAATATAAATATTATATATAATAACAGCATGTATTTTGTCTGGTCTGGAATCTGTTTTATAGGTTACACAATCCGCACTGCGTTTAATGTGCTTGCTTACAAGAAGCACCCTTGGGCAGAGAATAAGAAAATCATGACTTTGGTATTAATAGTCATGGGTATCCTCTGGTTTTCATGGTTCTCGATGTGTTTTAAAGACCCGATTAGAATGAATATCCCTGTCTGGATCAGATATCTCGGTCTCATCTTTTTCCTAATAGGATTTTTTCTGTTTGTCTTGTCACATCAAAAAATGAGGGGGTTTGAGGGGAAGAGCAGGCTGGTTACCAGCGGTATTTACTCCAAGATAAGGAATCCTATGTATTTGGGATTTATAATCTGGATCGTCGGCTTTCCGGTATTCACCCGAAGCTTTATCACACTCGCTTCCTCTCCTGTCTGGATTGCCTTTATTTTTTTCTGGAAGGTACTGGAAGAAAAGGATTTGGAGAAGAAATTCAGAGAGTATAAAGAGTACAAAAAGAAGACCTGGTTTTAGTCTCTCGTCAGTGTCAATTTCTCACGAATATAAATATAGAAAGATACGAATGGTTATTTTTTCATCTTCAATCCAAGTTTCTCCTCGATATCCAGATTTGTTTTCCAACCAGGACAGTCAATGGAAGGGAGCCAGGGTTTGATATCCAGAACGGGCGTTTTGTCAAAAGCGTCAATGCCGCTAACATGGAGGATATTGCCTTCTATTTTTTCGAGTTTTATTACGCTCAAACCGATAGAGTTGGGACGGTTTGGAGACCTTGTGGCGAACAGTCCAAAAGCATGTGAGCTCCCGGGTGGTCGAACCGGAGTATGCCAGCCTTTAGAAAGATGCATATGATAGATGACGATAATGTATTCAAATTTTCCTAGATTCCACAGTGCCTCCTGATATTCTGGATACACTTCAATAGTCCCTTTATTTTCAGGCTGAAGGATTCCCTGCCGGGGAGCACCCGTTTGAGGCGTTAATTCAGTATGGAATAGACCAATGGGGTGATAGACTATTTTCATAGCATCCTGTTTTATTTGCTCTTCAGGGCGGGTTGATCTCGCCAATAAGGGAATCGCGCATCCACTCAGGAGCAAGACGACCAGGCTCAAATAAGCCATTTGCTGGAACAGCCAGTGGTGAGTCATTGTTTTATTCTCCTGTTATAGGGTGTATGGTCCATGCTATAAGTCTATCTGAAGCAGATACAAATGACAAAATTAAAATGACATAAGCCATCACACTTTTCATAATAAATTCCTTTTACCCAATATTCCCCGCATCAGCTTTTTAAAAGAGGATATGGATCATCATCTCGATTGACAGCCCATTCTTAATGACATTTTTATATATTACATTGTGAGGGAAACATCCGACCAATTGAGAAGTGCGGAACCGGCGCTTTAACAGATTCCATATTTTATTAGCATTTGAGGGTCAGAACAGTACGGTTTTCTTTATGAGAAGAATCCTGATTTCTTACGATTTCTTAAGGAATGATTAAGTTGAAAATCAGAGAATTGTCCCGAATAATGAAATTGAGACTCAAAAAAAGAGCGCAATATCATGACAAAGGAGTGCGAAATGAGAAACCGATTCAGCTTTTATCTGCTGCTGGTGACATCTCTTTGTCTTGGCTTTTCGCCAGGCTTTGCGGATTCTGGTCCTGAAGTCTTCCAGATTCCCAGAATCGAGGGGCTTATTGTGGACGGTTCTGACAGCGACTGGGGGAGACAGGGATTCTGCGTCGAGATTTTGGCCGATCCGGACGGCCAGATTTTACCCGCAGACGATTTTGACGTGAAATTCCGGCTTGCCTGGGACGGTCAGGGCCTTTATGTGCTGGCAGTCGTGCGCGATGATATCGCCGTAGAGCACGAGGACCTTTCCCGCCTGTGGCGGACAGACTGTGTGGAGCTCTTTGTTTCAGAGCATTTGGGCTCGATGAATTGGTACCAGGTGGTCATCGCCTCAGGCGCGGACCCCCAATACAAGAAGACTCGTCAGAGGATTTATGATTGGCGGCACCCGCAATATAAGACATCGGAACTGACTGCCCAGTCCGGCAGTCGGGTGTTCAAGGGAGGTTATGCTGTTGAAGCCCTCCTTCCCTGGGAAAACCTTGGCCTTGAGCCAAGTCCCGGGATGGAGCTGGCTTTTCAATTCGTGGCCAATGATGATGACGGAAACTCCCTGGGTTCGAACGGATCCCTGCGTGTGGCCTGGTTCGCTGGCATTGGATCGAACAGCCGCCTCAATATGCACCGGGTTCGGCTTTCCGGCACACCCAGCGATGCTGTGCTGTGTCGTGTTGACCGTGAGATCAGCCTCGGTCAATGCGCGGTTTCCGTTCTCGGTTCGAGCGAATTGATAGGCAAGCCTGTGATCCTCCGAAATGGGAACGAAATTATCGACCGGGTCGTGCTTGAACAAAAACACGGCCGGGCAGAGATCCGGTTTAATCTGGATTTCGAAAAATATCCAGATGAGTGGCCTCGATTGGATGTAGTCGTGGGTGAAAAAATCGCAGCTGCGTTCGAGGCCTTGCCTACCCTGGATTGGGTTCTGGAGAGATACATCCAGGCCCTGGGCGGGCGTGCCGCCATCGAGAAACTGAAGACCCGGGTCTGTACGGGACGGCTTGTCGATGACCTGTCGTGGGCAGATCCCCCAGTGCAGACTCATCCTCTGAAGGCTTTGGCTGAGGTTCCTGACAAGTGGGTAATGACTCTGGAAGTCTCAAAGGGAACCGAACAAAACGGGTTCGACGGCAGGATGGGCTGGAAGCTAAACCCCGACCGTATCGAACGGGATGGCCGGATGAGCCGGTCCTGGCTTGGCTATGTTCTGAACCCGCAGGGTCCTCTGCGCATACGGGATTACTTCCCTGGAATGATTCTGAAGACGGAAGAAGTGTTATCCGGACGGCCGGTATACGCGGTTAAAAATAAGACTGAGAAGATTTTGTATTTTGATGTCGAGACCGGCCTGTTGAGTTGGATCAGCTATGCCTGGGAATTGCGCGACTACCGGGAAGTGGACGGGGTTCAATTTCCCTTCCGCATCGCCACCAGCCGGAAAGGCGGGGAAAGCTATTTTGCCTTTGACACAGTAGAGCACAACGTTCCCATCGAAGATAAGCAGTTTGCCTTTCCCGACGCGGGCGACGTGTTCTCCGACGCTTTCGATGGTATAGAAGACGCGAGGGTGCTTCCCATGCTGATGATGAAGGATCTGACGTATGAACATGGGGAGATGAATATTCCCTGCCGGGACGGCCGCTTCCTTTACGACCTCATCCTTAAGAACGGCTACAGGCGCGGGCTGGAGATCGGGACATTTAACGGGTATTCCACACTCTGGCTCGGCCTGGCTTTTCGCAAGACCGGAGGCCGGGTGGTCACTATCGAGTATGACAGAGCGAGCGGCGAGGAAGCCCGCCGAAATTTCGAGAAAGCCGGATTGGAAGATGTGGTCGATTCCAGGATCAACGACGCCTTTGAGGAGATACCGAAGATCGAGGGGGAATTTGATTTTATCTTTATCGATGCAAACAAGGAAGACTATATTAGATTTCTAGACCTGCTCAAGGATAGAGTCAGGCCAGGAGGCGCGATAGTCGCCCATAACGTCACCAATTATGCGCGGGACATGCAGGAGTTCCTGGAGGCCATTCGGAATAACCCCGGTCTCGAAACGACGTTTCACGAGATAAGCGCCGAAGGTTTTTCCTTGAGCATAAAACGAAAATAATGAGATGAAAATGAAAATGTCAATATCTCGTAATATCTGGCAGCCTTATCACAGGGCCAATGGATTTAAGGATTCTATTCAGCCATGGAGGGCAAAGGCCCATCATTGGATGAAGACGCTGATTGTGATATTGTAGGCGATGAAATTATCGCAGACCAGTATGGAGAGAAATCTTGCATATCCTGGTGATTGAAGACGAGCCCAAGGTCGCCCAGGCGATCCATAAAGGATTGGAGTCAGAGAACTATCAGGTGACCGTGGCCTCGACCGGCGAAGAGGGGTATTTTCTGGCTACCACCCGGGCCTTTGACCTTATCCTTCTCGACCTCTTGCTTCCCGGACGAAGCGGACTCGCTATCCTGGCCGCTCTTCGCAAGCAGAAATGCCAGACACCGGTGCTGATCCTCACGGCCAGGGATGCTGTCGAAGACCGGGTCTTGGGGCTGGACACAGGCGCAGACGACTACGTGGTCAAGCCTTTTGCCTTTTCAGAGCTTCTGGCCCGGATCCGGGCTCTGACCAGGCGAGGCAGGCCCGAGCAGGCCTTGATACTCAGGCTCTCCGACCTTGAGATCGACTGTGTTACCAGGAAGGTCAGGCGGGGAAAACAGGAGATAGATTTGACAGCGAAAGAATTCGAACTGCTCGAATACATGCTTCGCCACCAGGGTCATATCGTCTCGCGGGAAATGCTGGCCCGAGATGTCTGGAAGGTGACATCCAGGGCAACGCCTCTGGATAACGTGATCGATGTTCACATCGCCAGGCTGCGCCAGAAGGTGGATGCGCCCTTCAAGAAGAAGCTGTTGAAGACGATCCGCGGCGTCGGTTTCGTCCTCAAGGAGAAAGACATATGATCCTGGGAAACTTAAGCATCCGTCTGCGGCTCACCATCTGGTACACAGTCGTCCTGATGGTTATTCTCTGCATTCTATCCCTCGGCACCTATTTCTTCATCCGGAATCGATTGGAGTCCATAGAGAGAGGCAGATTGGAGAGCAGCTATACGACTGTTGAGACCGTCGTCAGGAATTCGGGCGGAGACATATCAGACATCTACCATCTCGGACAAGAGAGTTTGTTCCAGCTCGCTCGGGAAGGCAGGGTGGTCTACCAAACATTGGCGTGGCAGGAGAAACTGTGGTCAGGAACACCGAAAGACGAACGCACTGACGTGTCTGGCTCATGGCAGTCCCCTGAGGACACTCTTTACTGGCTGAAGAAAGGGAAGGAGCCAGTATTCGGCTTTGAGATAATCTTCGCTCAGGACGTCACTTCTACGATAGAAAACATCCAGGGCCTGGCTGTTATCCTGATGGCCGGGATTCCCTTCGCGCTCATACTGGCCGTCCTGGGCGGCTATTTTCTGGCCGGACGCGCACTCTCACCTGTCAAGGCTATCACCAGAAAAGCAGGGGAAATCAATGCGGAGAGCCTTTCGGAGCGCCTGCCTGTGCAGAATCCGGGCGATGAAATCGGCCGCCTTGCCTCTATCTTCAACGATACCTTGGCCCGTCTCGACAGCTCATTTAAACATTTGCGCCGCTTCACATCCGATGCCTCGCATGAGCTGCGCACTCCCCTGACATCCATCCGCAGCGTGGGAGAGGTCGCTCTGCAAGGGCCTATGGACAGAAAATCCTGCCAGGAAGCCATTGGCAGCATGCTGGAGGAGACGGAACGCCTCACTCATCTCGTGGACAACCTACTGACCCTGGCCCGGGGTGATGCCGGGAAGGTCAATCTGGCTCCTCACCCCCTGGATCTCAGCGTTTTGGTCGGCGAGGTCGTCGAGGAGCTGCGTGTCTTATCCGAGGAGAAGAATCAGGTCCTATCCACATCCTTCCAATCTTCAGTCAGAGTGACTGCGGACAATTCCACTCTCCGGCAGGCGGTTTCCAATGTCCTCCACAATGCCATCGTCTACACCCCGAAGGGAGGGCATGTCGAGGTCCATACAGCAAAGACAGAAGACGGAAAGGCGATCATCGATATCATCGACGACGGCCCGGGGATTCCTGAATCCGAACGCACCAAGGTGTTCGAGCGCTTCTACCGGGTCAATGGAGCCCGCTCCAGGAAGGAAGGCGGTGTGGGGCTCGGCCTGGCTATTGCCCAATGGGCGGTGGAGGCCAACGCAGGTGCTATCGCCTTCCTTGACAGAGAAGGCCCTGGCGCCCTTTGCCGGATCACGCTGCCTGCTGATTGAACTGAGTGTCATTGAGTCTGAAACGAGATAGAATTTTCTGGCGATTTGAATAAAAACAAGGGGCTGCAAATCGTCACCTGACAATAGATGGTTAACATGGGAGATGAGTTATGGACAGAAATTCATTCTGGAGCATTGCCAGTAAGAGGATTCCTGCAGGACTGGGAATCATCGTCCTGATATTCGCCTTATCGGGCTGCGGAGGGTCTTCTCAGAATTCTGCAGAGGCAGTTAAGCCGGCCGATGCAGTGAAGATGGAAGGAGAAGAGATTTTCTATGATGACGGCTTACCTGAAAGTCAACATTCGCCATGGACCAACGCAACCGGCGGTCAGCTCGCCGCAGTGTTCACGCCGACGTTCTATCCGGCAGTTTTGGCTAAAGTGCGATTTTTGTTAGGGATTAACGGTATTCCCACCACTGAATTTCGAGTGAGGGTATTCGGCGCCACGGTCTCCAACGGCCCAGATGAAAGTCAGGATCTTTTGGCTTCTGAGGTGACTGCGTCAGCCCTTTTCGGGAACAAATGGGTTGAAGTTGACCTTTCAGACCAGAATATCATTATCACCAGTGGTGACTTTTGTGTGGCTATGGAATGGCTCACCCCGCCCGGAGATCATGGGGAGAACGCCCAGTTTATCGGTGTGGATCATTCAAATCCTGATGGGCGGAGCTGGTGGAAGACCGATTCCCGCTCCCAATGGGAAAGAATCGAGGAAGTCGCAAACATCGGTGACCGGGACGTGATGATCAGGGCAACCATCATCAAGAAATAGTCGAAAGGACCTGAACTGCCCCTTAGCTGAAGACGTCTTCAGAGTGAAATAATATCTTTTCTTCTGGCTTGTCTCTCTATTTTACTTATGATATTTGCTTTTTAATATGTCAGCGGCCGGCCATGTTTTCTTTTTGACTCAGGTTTGAGTGTTGTGATAAACGTAATATTAAAAAAAGGCCGCAAAGGATACATCCGATGGGAAGAATGTTTATCGGTTTCGGTGATCTTATAAGGATAGCCATCCTCATTATCGGCGTGCTCTGGTGCAAAGAGATCTTCGGCCGCTTCCGGAATGATCTGGCCGAGTTCAAGAATCCGGAGGACAGCACCACAAGACCGGTCATTCTCTTTTTCTGGGCCGTGACGGCTGGCTTCATCCTTTTCTTTCTCAATTTTGTCTGGAGTCTTGTCAAACGTTTTATCTGGCCCATGGGTCGCTAATCATCAGTCTTCTTTTTAGATGTTTTTGGCCGGAAAGGAATGTATAATCCCGCCCGGTACAATCTTTGATTGCATATTATGGAAAAAAACAGTATTAAGCTAATGAGGAAAGGAGGAGTCATGAATCATTTTTTCAAATCAGTATTCATCCTGGTTATCATCCTGTTTGCCGTAACCAGTTTGTATCCGGAGCAACAGGATGATCCTTCGGATGTGGAAATGGAGCACATCTGGAATGAAAAAGTCGTAACCCCTTCAAAGATTGAACAAACGGCGAACGAAGCGCCCGCAAACATAACCGTAATTACCGCCGATGAGCTGAAGAAGATGGGATACCACAGCTTCGTCGAGGTGCTGCGGGATATTGTCGGTATGGATGTCAATAATCCCGGACAGGGCCAGATGGATTTTGGTCTCAGAGGAATTAATGAGGCACTCTCTATGGGTAAATATTTTCAGGTGCTGCTCGATGGGCAGGACATGTCATGGAGGCAATTTTATCGGAACCACATATCTACGGCCTGGATTTCACTTGATGCTGTAGAAAGGATTGAGATTATAAGAGGCCCCTCATCCGCCCTGTGGGGGGCGAATGCCTGCCTTGGAATGATCAATATAATCACAAAGTCTCCTGAAAAAGGGGAAGGCATCTCTGCATCCTTTACCGGAGGTTCCTTTGATACCTACAATGCCAATGGCTCCATCATTCAGAGAATCGGGAGCAACGCAAGCCTCTCCTTTTTTTCCTCCTATTACACCGATGATATCCCCAGGAAAGTGTCCGAATGGTCAGACGTGGCGGACAGTGATGTCATCCTGAATTCCAATGAAAGGACAAACAGCAATATCTATCTGAAACTCAGCATGGGAGATTTTTTTCTAGCCGGGGGTCTCAGTTCGGCTGATTCCTACCAGGCCATCTCCACATTCGCAGTGGGAGCGGATTATACACGATTTGTCATGGATAAGAAATTTCTAGTGTTGGGCTGGGAGCACAAACTCAATCAGGATATCCAATTAAAGCTTTCCGGATATTATGATCATTATGGCTGGGGCAAGGGGGCTCAATATGAGGATAATCCCTACAACGGCGTGATTACAGATCCCGGAAGTCCTCCCCTTGAAGGTCACTATATCCGGCATATGAAGGGTGGGGATGATGTTTTCGGGTTCAAGAGCCAGGTAAATTATTCTGTTTCCGAAAACCTCACTTTCGTAGGGGGATTTGACTATGAAACAAGAGACATCACCAGATGGTATTACCCTGAGGTCTGGGCAGTGGCCGGGCTGGATACTCCGGAGTTCAAGACGAACTTATGGGCCCTCTATCTGCAAGGGGACTATGCTCCTTTATCCTGGGCCAGAATAAATGCCTGCCTTCGTCATGATGTTCATTCAACCTATAAAAATGTCGATAGTCCTCGTATCGCCCTGGTTTTAACCCCTCAAAAAAATATCTTCGTAAAATTCCTCTACGGAACAGCATTTAAGGCCCCGTCCATCCATGAGCTATATTACTTCAGGGAAAATGCATACTACGGAAATCCCACCCTGAAGCCTGAGAAGAACAAGACAATGGAGATCCAATTCGGGTATAAACTCAAAGAGCTCGGAGAGATAACAGCCAGTTTATTTGATGTGGAAATGAGAGACGTGATCGCTTATACACAAAGGGATAGGTCAGACCCGTTGATTTCTGAAGATGAATTTCCTCTATCGCAAAGACCCGACGGAACCACGGATTATAGCCAGCAGGATAATTTCGGTCATTGGAAGACAAGAGGGATTGAGTTAACGCTGAAGGTCCTGCCCTTTGACAATTTCACCGTATTTGCGAGCGGAACTTACAGGGAAGCCAAAGATGTGGATACTGATAACAGGTTGAATTATACAGCTGAAAAGTTAGGAGCGATCGGAATCCGCTATAACTTGAAGGATAAGGCATTCTTTACCCTCCAAACCCGGTATACGGGAGAGAGCCTCTTACCTTATACAGAGTTCAATGAGCCTGGAAGTCCGTACCAGGTCCTCAATGACCCCACCCTCAGTGCCCCGGGATATGTCACCGCCGATTTTGCCCTGTACTTTCCCGAAATAATGAAAGGCCTGGACCTGACAATAAGGGCTGTAAATCTCTTAGATAGGGATGGTTATGATGCGGGAAGAGAGGTGCTTTATTCCGTGCCATCCAGAAGTATTTTTGTAAAATTGGGTTATAATTTTTAGCTCGTTCTAACGAAAATTGTATTGAAGGGACAGCATAAAAATATCGTATCTGGGAGAGAATTCTGCATAATCGATTATTGCGTCAATCCCTGCTAGAGTGGATGCGATTTCAGTGGTGCAGTATTGATTGTGCTGATACTGCAGCTTAAGACAGACCGAAGAAGCGACCTGATAGCCTATCCCCGCACCAAAACCATAACCGAAAACAGAAGGCTCCATGTCATAGGTCGTAGACGTGCCCGTTTTTGAGAACTTGAATTTTCCTGATTCGACCGAGAAATTGAGATAACAGAGAAATCCGGATTGGACATAAAAACCGGGTTGGAGGTCAATCCCGAAGCTGTAGTTCAGTTTTCGGGTCAGAGTGCTGTTTGGCGTTTCAGTACTGAACTCTTTATTGTAAAGATTCACATGTGCCTGAAGATGGATGAAAGTCCTTTTTTTATCTATCAGCTTATATCCAAAATAAACCCCTCCGAACTGCCCCTTGTAATCATCCTCGAAAGTATTTCTTTCATTCAGCATACCGTTGACATGGCGAGTGAAGTTGTCAATGATAATGGAATTGAACAGGCTGAGATTCACACCGATATACGGAGTTTCTCGATCCTGGGCCCTTCCTGATACTGAAATCAATAGAATCATTATGACAGCTAAAGCCACACATAGTTTTTTCTTATTCACGGATTCCTCCTCTCCATTATTGATGCCCGTTGTTACTTTTGACATGAGTACATTTTAAAAGAAGGTCCATAACATTTCTACAAAGAAATCAGTGCGAATTTTGATTCGATAAGAAATTGTTGAGTTTATCCAACAACAGCAACTCAGTGAGATTCTGAGGTCTAAAAGGTAAAAAATGAGAGTAAATTGTTATTCATTACGCAGTGAATTTGCGGGATTAGCCACAGCGGCCCGAATTCCCTGAATACAGACTGTAGCCAGGGCTATCGCCAAAGCTCCGGCAGCGCACACAAAGAACACGAACAGGTTCATGTGGATACGGTAGGCAAAGTCCTGCAGCCAGGTGTTCATGGAATACCAGGCAAGAGGGGAAGCGATGATGACCGAGATCAGAACAAGCAGGATAAACTTTTTTGACAACATGGCGACGATATTCGCCGTTGAAGCGCCAAGAACTTTTCGGATTCCGATCTCTTTTGTCCGGTTTCGGGCGACAAAAGCAGCCAGGCCAAAAAGGCCGAGACAGGCAATTATGAAACCCAGGGTCGTGATGATCCCCAGCATCCTGCCCATCTGCTCCTCATACCGGTATTCCCGGTCAAAGTTTTCATCCAGAAAGGAATACTCAAACGGAACGCCGGGAAAATGTTCATCCCATTTAGTCCGTATAAATCGCATCAGTTCGTTGATATTCTCAGCGCGGACAGATAGAGTGATCGTGTTCAGGAGAGAAGGTTCTATATCCAAGAGCAGCGGTTCGACGATTTCCTTCATTCCCCTGTAGTGAAAATTGTCGGTGACGCCGATTATTCTTTTTGTCATCCCGTGATAGTGAGCCATAAAACTCTTGCCGAGGGCCTCTTCGGGAGAGGAGAAACCCAGTTCTTTGACTCCGGCCAGGTTGATCATATATGCTTCGTTTTCGTCATTTCCAACATCCTGTTGGAAGGGCCTTCCGGCAACCATCTTGATTCCGTATTCGGGAATAAAATCATAATCGGCTGTTATGACTTTAAGCCGTGGCGCGTTTGTTAAATCTCCAGGTCGCGATGTCAAATAATAACCGCTATTCGTTCTGTCGCCTGGAACAGAAGAGGAGACAGTGGCTCCAGTGATTGAAGGGTTCTGAAGAAAGTCTTTTTTAATGGCTTCGTAATCTCTTCTTAAATGATTCAAATTGCTTTTGACACGAAGAATAAGCTTTTGCTCAAGATTAAAACCCAAGGCACGCCCTTTCATGAAATTCAATTGTTTAAAAACAGTAAGAGTGCAGATGACAAGAAAAATGGAAACGGCAAACTGTCCCACAACAAGAAATTTCTGCACTATGGCTCCGCGGGAAGTTGGAGCTACTTTACCCTGAATTACAGAGACGGGATTGAAGGCAGTCAGGATCAAGGCGGGGTAGACTCCTGATCCGATGCTGACAATGAAAAGCAATCCTAATAAAGAAAGAAGCACGACGGGCTGCCTCAGACCCGCCAAAGATAATTCCGTGCCTGCCATCTGGTTGAAAGGGAAAAGCAACAGGGATGTCAGCCCAAGTGCAATGATAAAAGCAAGTATCGTAATCAAAAATGATTCTCCCAGGAATTGCCAGATAAGTTGGCGGCGCTGGGCTCCGACGACCTTGCGCAGGCCGACCTCCTTAGTCCGGGTGGTGGAGAGAGCCGTGGACAGGTTTATAAAATTCAGGCATCCGATGAGTAAGATCAGAAAAGCGATGATGGAATATATGTAGAGATAGTACCAGTTGCCGGGAGTTTCCATTTCTCCAAGGTTATGGGAATACATATGGATTTTGGTGACAGGCTGGAGAAAGAACTCGAAGAGATCAAGTTTCCGGTTAAATCGTTCAGAATATATCTGAGCACACTTTTTGGCGACCTTTTGGATTTGCTCTTCAAAATCCGCGACATTTGTATAGGGTGCCAGTTTCGCATAAGTATATTTTGCATGGTAATTGAGCCAGTCTTCCTCAAAAGAAGGAAGGTTACTGACTACAGTGGGCATTGACAGAAGCATGTCATATTTGAAATGAGTGTTGGAAGGTGAATTTTTGACCACGCCTGTCACCTCGAAATCCCGGATCTCCACAGAACCGGTATCATAGTCGATCTCTATTTGAAGTGTTTTTCCCAAGGATGCTTCTTCTCCGAAATACTTTACTGCCATTCCTTCGGTTATAACCACGGTGTATGGATTCGTAAGGGCTGTCTGAGGATTGCCCTTTAGAAATGGTATGTGGAATAGCTCGAAGATTTCTTTATCCACAAAAAAGACACGGTTTTCGAAAAAACGTTTTTCATTTTGTACGACCAGGACATGGCTTGCATTTTCAAAAGGGGGGACAATCCTTACGGCTTGCTCCACCTGCGGATAACTTCTTACGAGCTCTGGCCCTAATGGCCCGGGCGTTGTCGAATCCCAGAATTCCCCGACCAAAGTGATCCTGTGAACGGCCACCCGGTAAACCCGGTCTGCATCTTTATGAAAAGTGTCATAAGAGAGTTCGTTGGTAACATAGAGGATGATCACTGCACAGCAGGCAAGTCCTAAAGCCAGTCCTGCAATATTGATGATGGAATAGAGTGTCTGTCGCTTGATTTTCCTGAGGCCGATTTTAAAATAATTAGAAAAAAGGGGGGGCAGCCAGCGGCTCTTTTTCCAGGGTGGATGCCCGCTTGCACCCCGGGTATCAGTTTTGAAATATTCAGCGCCGAGGCTATCCGCTCCTCCGATTTTTCTTGCGGCTTCTTCAAAAGCCTTTTCTTCAGAGGAGCCAAGCCCTATCAGATAGTCGATTTTATCTCTGAGATGGCACTCCAGTTCTTCCTTGTAACCATCTTCCAGAGCTTCATTTTTATTCAAGGCTTTCCGCCAGTCTTTTATTGCTTTTTCGAGGTCAAACATTGGATGCTCCTATTTTTTCCTCTTTTTCTTTCAATCGAACGCAGGGAGAGGATCCCACAGCCTGGAAAGCACTTTGTGGACACTCAACCATTGCTTTCTTTCATTCTCCAATTCTTTTTTTCCTGATTCAGTCAGCCTGTAATATTTTCGCCGCCGTCCATTTTCGGACATCTTCCACTGGGACTGGATAAAGTTTTCCTTTTCCAGCCGGTGAAGGACAGGGTAGAGCATCCCTTCGGACCATTCCAGGGTGCCCCCGGAAATTTCTATGACGCTCTGGATAATCTGATACCCATAGATCTCTCGGTTGGCAAGAATGGCCAGGATCATCGGTTTTGTTGAGGCAGCCATCAAGTTTTTCGACACCATTTTTTAACTCCGATACCTAAATTATCTATGTATTATACCTAGAATATTTAGGTATTTCAAGTGTTTTTTATAAACGTATAAATTAAAAAAACAAGCGAAAACTCCTCAGTTATCTCTGCCTCTCTTCGGAGCGTACACTTGTGAAAACCTTGCACACAGCCACAGGCCATTGAGCTCATGCCGGGAATGCTGGCTGTGATCCAGACCTTCGGAGAGCGCATCAATTTTCATCCCCACATTCACTGTTTGGTTACAGAAGGAGGCGCAGCCCCGGATGGTTCCTTCCAGCGTTTGGTTTGGAGGTTTCGGTCGATATGTTTTCACTGTTCCAGCCGTGGACTTTGTCGTTTTGGGTGTGTTATTTTTGTTCTCGGATATCAGCAGATGGAAATTAGGGAAAATCGGAAGGTATCGGGAGCAAGTCCAAAAAGGAAATACTTATAATTCGGGTCATGGATTGACGAATGTCAAAACGATGTTGGGCGTCCTGACAGATACAAAACTCCCTCCGGCTTGACGAAAGGTAATATTTATATTCTAAAATAGGTTGTATTTAAATTTGCTCCTTGGGAGAATTCGAATAAATAATGAACAGGAGGACTGAAGTGAAAAAGTGGGCGTTTTTATTATTGGCATTGTCAATCACGGGGAATTTATCAGCACAGGAAATATTTATTTTGCTTGATGTGCAAAAGCCACACCAAATTGCGGTTGACGGAAATGACCTTTTTATCTTTGATGAAGCCGACTATTCCCTGCATATCTACTCGATTTCTCCCTTCGCCCTGAAATTGCAAATAGGCCAAAAGGGAGACGGTCCCCACGACTTCAAATATCTTCCTTTTGTCTATGTGCAGCCGGAGGCTCTGGCCTGCACGGATTTCACAAAGACCGTATGGTTTTCAAAGAAGGGAGAGGTCTTAAAGGTCAAGGAGTACGCGGAATTCAGCGATTTCGACCTCAATTCCGAAATGCTTCTTTTTCCGATCAAGGAACATTTCTTGCGGATAACGGCTGACCACGGTTTGGCTAAACGGCACGTTTATCTTCTTGACTCCCGATTTAAAAGAATAAAAGAGCTTTATGAGGGACCATTTGTCTGGCAAACGGGTGCGCCTATACACTACAGGACAGATGCTTTTACCTATAAAGACTTGATTTTAATTGCGGATACGCAAAAGGGCTTCCATTTTGAAGTCTTTGATGTCGAGGGAAATCATATCCGTACAATTGACAAAAGCCAGGATGTTGAAAAGGTTCCAGACCAGCCCCTTTTACACCAATACTGTGTTTCAGAAGATAAAATCTACGCCACGACCTATAAGAGAAAAGGAAGCAAGACGGAAATGATCATCCTTGACCTGAAAGGCCACATCCTTCAAAGGCTCTATCTTCCCCTGGCCTCGATTAAACCAAAGAGAGGTGTTGTACGGTATGATCTCTTTGTCGTGGATCAAGAGAAGCTCTATGAGCTCAATAAGAACAGCGAAACAGGAAAATGGGAACTTCTTGTAACAGGTTTAGAACAGGATGATTTTCCTGTTCTCCAGGGTCCTTACTAATGAGGGATGGGAGTTGGAGCCAGGCTTTTGATTTAGGTTCCAGATTGAACCTTCCGGGCGGGAAAATGTTGGCGACGATTTCAGCGGACGGCAAATACCTTTTTTTCTGCAACAGGGAAGATATCTACTGGGTTGATGCCAGGATCATTGAAGAATTAAAACCAAAAGAACTAAAGTAAAGAATGCTGCTTCTTGGGAAAAAGCTCATCGGCCTTCCCATTGTCCAGAAGATCCTCCTCTGACGCCACGCAGGTTTCAACGTCCACAGCCAAGTCAGAACTGAGACGAAGAAGAGGACAGAAAGAGTCGGTAAATACATGATCAGGCTCCCGCTTTCTCTCGAACGGCTCTCTTTTGACGAGAAGGGAGGCAAAATCTCCTGCGAGTACGGGAAATATCGAGCTAAGAAGGAACGAATGGATCATCTGGAGTTTATCGCCAGAGTCACTTCCCATATTCCCGATGCTGAGTGCGGGACTGTGTTTGGCGAATTGTTGCGATTTTGTGATCATTGACCCTCCTATCTTCACTGTGGTACTCTCATCTCAGACTGTCAGTGGGTGGAAATTACGGAAAATTGTGAAGAATTTGGAGAAAGCCCAAAAAGGAAATACTTTCATCTGATGACATTGTCGAGAGAAAAGCTGCTAAAAAGATAGAAGAAGATTTCGTAAAGAGGAATCTATAAAATCCGGATAAAGCCTTGATAAAGCTGATAAAGGTGAAATTGACAGCATTCATCCTTTATGTTAAAGATTGAAGCATTGATAATTATCAAGGAGGTAGGGTAAAAAATGAAAAAGCTATTGAAACAACTGTCATTGCTCGTCATGGT
>JAOUKO010000243.1 GCA_029882525.1 Candidatus Aminicenantota bacterium
GATATCTTCGGTCTGGGACATAGCCTCCACAACTGCTCTGGCCCTGCCAACCGGCTGAGGATTCTTCCCGGCAACAACAGCGATCGTGCTGGCTAATTCCAGCTGGTCTCTTTCTTCTTTTGTGCTCAGCAGAAGCTCGACTAACCGGGGAAGGTCCGCGAGAGAAGCGATGTCCTTAACCGCCTTTATGGCTTCCAGGCGGTTTCCGGAGTCTGAGGAACGGGCTCTGGCTAAAAGAAGCTCCATTCCCTCCTGAATCCGGCGTTCGGCAATGCTTTTTATCAATTCATTCTGAACATCCGGGCCCTGCATCTTGACCAGATTCAGAAGGATGGCCCTGTCAACTTCATTACCCTGCAGGCCCCAGAGACTGTTTCGAGCGGCTTCCTGTTCTTTTCCTCTGGCCTGGACGGCGTGCATAACGAGAAGATCCACGGTGGCCGCTTCGCCGAGCTTTTCCAGGGACCTTAAAGCGGCGATCCTCACTGCCTGCTCCGGGCTCTTTGTCGCCTCCACAGCCGTGGAGCGGGCTGCCTTATCCTGACAGCAGGAAAGAGCCTCCAGGAGCTGAATTTGACCTGCAGCGGGCAGGCTTGAGAACAGGGCACACACCTCACGGATGTTCGAATCATCAAAAAAATCGCCTATCAGGCTGATGGCCGGAGCGTGCTGATCAGTATCCTTTCCTTTGAGCGCTTGGATGATCATGCTCCGGGCTTCCTTATCTCCGCTGGTTCGGATCCTGCCTCTCATGGCTGACTGTCGGACAGGAAAGGAAAGCTTGGCGTTAACCAAGGCTTCAAAAATAGCTGCGGCTGTCTTTGGGTCTTTCCTGACGATGTATTCTTGGGCACAGTTCAACAGGGATGAGCCAACCCGGTCTTTGAGCTTTCCCGACGATCTGGCAAGAGCTCTGAGGAGCACATCCGATGCCTGAGGATTGGCAATATGACCCAGGGCTGTGGCCGCAGCCGCGGCAGTAGCTGGATCGGCCTTGTTGACCAGTTTTTCTAAAGCAGGGACCGCCTTCTCGGCTCGGCGGTTGCCCAGAGAAGACAGGATTCCGAGCCTGACCTTTCCCCTGGTTTTATCCAGAGCTTGGATCAGCGCTTTTTCTGCTGAGTCGTCCGGAATTTTTTCCAGTGCATAACGGGCCAGGTCAGAGGTTTCTTCCTTGAGGAGCATTCTCTCCAGCACCGGGGCAGAGGCTGAGGAGCCGATTTCTCTCAGCTGGCGGCAGACAGCCATTTTGGCGGCTAGAAAGGCTTTGGAATCCAGGAATTCAGCGAGCTTCGCTTCACACTCGCCCCTTGCTTGTTGGGAATTACGGATGGATCTTACATAGCTCCGGAGCCGGGAGAGCACTTCCTCGTCCTTTCCATAGTCATAGGTGGATATCTTCTGCAGAATCGCTTCTAAATCGGGGGGATGGTAGTTTGTCCAGCGGCGCACGTCATCGGGCGTGCCGTAATCCTTGAACACTCCGGGAAAATCACCCGGAACCTTTTGGGTCACATTTCCTGTGGCCGCCCATTCTGCGCCGCGCTGGAAGGTCACGATGAACCCCACGCATTCCAGCGATAGGGGAAAGCTGTTTTCTCCCAGGTGTCCGAGCACTGTGTGGAAGATCCTTCCCTTTCCGTAGGCTACGGTGAAAAGGACCGGTTCGTCCCGTCCTGTCCCCAGCTGGGCAGGGTCGCTGTAAGCGGTGGACAGGATGTGGATATTTTCGGCAGGTCCGCGAAGAAGTGCGTACAGTTCGTCTGGCGCATGCATCCATTTTTCTGGCAGTCCCCGGGTGATGGGATGGGTTGTGTCCCGGTTGACGACCAGAAAGGCATGCTGAGGCCCGTGACCGCCGGCGATTCCCGGACTGGAATCCCGGACTGTCCTGCCATCCTTCCAGAAGAGGTAAGGACCGGCCTGCTCGTCCTTTCCCCATCCCAGGCCGATGACCTGCCTGTATTCCTTCCATTCGGGGAAGGCGTTATCCGTAGCGTGATAGACGACCACCCCTCCACCGGAGCGCACATAATCCAGGAAAGCCTTCTTGAAGGGTTCGGGCCACTCATCCCCGTTGTAGTTGAGGATGACAAGCTGGTAGGCTGAAAAGTCGAGGGTGAAATCGTCCATACTTTGGTCCTTGGGAGGGCTGATGATTGTCTCCACCTCGAACAGGCCTGTATCTTCCAGGATCTGCTCCAGAGCAGCGCTGGAGGCCTTCCAGTCGTGGTTGTGCTGGCCGGTGATGATCAAGGCTTTCAAGGGCGGTGAGTTCGAAGATAAGGCTCCGGTCAACGTGATCATCCCCAGGAGCACTGCCCAGATGAGCCCCATCACTTTCCATCTATATTTCTTTTTAATGTCAACGCTGTAAATAAGGTTACAATCTCTAGACGGCCTGAAGCTGCCCTCAGCCCCCGGCCCCCGAGGGAACCTGTCCCGTCGGTTCCCCCCGTCGGATAAGCCGACGGGTCCCCCCTCCTCTACGGGGGCTTGAGGGCGGCATTCATGCCGCCCGAGATGTGATGTCACATGAATTATTGCGTTAATATTAGTTTCCATTTGTATTCCCCTTTTCCTTTCTCACCTCAGAGTCCGAGCTGCCAGGGGCCGCGATAGGACCGGCCCAGCAGCCGGGTGGCTTCCGGGTCATCGATGATCATCTCTGTTTGGGGATCCCAGCGGATCTTCCGGCCCAGCTCGATAGCAATCACTCCCAGATGTCCGACACTGGCCGAGCGGTGGGCTGCCTCGATCGGCGTTATGGTCAGCCTGCGGCTTTTCACGCAGTCGAGGAAGTTCTGGTAATGATCCCTGCTTTTGGTGAGCCGGGTTTCATCCGGGCCGATGTACTCGTTCAGGATCTCGGCGGGATGGGATTCCAGTCCACCCCGGTTGACCCAGATCCAGCCGTTCTCCCCGATCCATTTGGTGCCGCCCCGGATATCGGGAAAGCCTCCGGCAATCGTCATCGGAGTGCCGTCAGCGTACCTGGCGGTCAGGCGGTAGCGGGTGGGACTGTTCCACACTCCACGCGTCGGAAACTCACCCCAGCCCTGGATCTCGACCGGCCCTGTGTTGTCAAAACCCAGTCCCCAGTGGGCGATGTCCAGGTGATGTCCGATCCAGTCCATCAACTGGCCCCCGCCAAAATCCATGACCCAGCGCCAGTTCCGGTGCACTTTGGCGGGACAGTAGGCGGAATAGGGGGCTGGCCCGACCCAGAAATCGTAATCCAGGGTTGATGGAGGAGGACCGATGGTTTCCTGGCCGGCTGTTCCGGCAAAGTCATAATGCCCTGAGGGAAGTCCCACTTCCACATTCAGGATTTTTCCGATACGTCCGTTCCGGACCAGCTGGCAGGCGTGATGAAAATTGGCCACAGACCGCTGCCAGCTTCCTGTCTGCCAGACGCAGTTGTAGCGCTTTATCGCCTCGCACATCGCCCGTCCTTCCATAAGGCTGTGGGAGAGCGGCTTCTCTCCGTAGATGTCAAATCCTGCCCCGGCACACTCGATGACTGAAATGGCGTGCCAGTGGTCGGGGACTGCGATGGAAACGGCATCGATGTCTGTCCGCTGGCAGAGCTCGCGAAAATCCTTGTAGACGGTGCAGTCCTTGTTGCCGTATTTCTGGTTGACGATATTCCTGGCTGCATTCAGATGATTTTCGTCCAGGTCGCAGACAGCCACCCACTGGACTTCATCCTTTTCCAGAAAGGAATTCATGTTGGGAATCCCCATCATGCCAAACCCGATACCGGCCATGACGATGCGGTTGCTGGGGGCGACCGCACCCGATTTGCCCAGGGCAAAGGCTGGGACGATATGGGGAAAGCCCGCTGCTCCGGCAGCCGCTACGGAGAGCCGTTTCAAGAACTGCCGGCGGTTCATTTTTTTTGATTTTTTTTTCATGTTCAACCTGCCTGCCTTGGATTTAATGAGTCGGTTTGTCCATCCATGATCATAACCAATGACATCAATTCCGTCACTTTAGGACAAACTCTATAAGTTACTAAATAATCGTTTTGCACCAGTAAATAATCGTCTTATATCAGATCTGTTTTTCCGGGAACAGCGACTGGAGCAACTGGGAGGTCGCTAAACTCGTAGCGAGGCGGAGAAAGGTCCAGCTGGGAGGAATTCATCACCCAATCCCAACTTAGAGCCCGTCCGGTGTAGGCACTCATCCGTCCCATGATCGCTGTCAGGGTGCTTTCGGCGACCTGTTTCCCCTCGTTCAGGGGCCGACCCTTCCTTATGCTCTCGATAAGGTCTTTATGCTCCTGGACGTAGGGATTGGGAGATTCCTCTTCCACTGTGTAGGCCTTGGACCCTTTGATATAGCCGTTGGCTCCATCCGTGTAAGACAGCCCATTGGTTCCGATCACGCGTTCGGAGACATTGCTGGCACAGCCGTGGGTCTGCCGGCACATGCTCATCACCCGGGCGCCGTTGGCATATTCGTACTCGACGGCAAAGTGGTCGAAGATATTGCCGAATTCAGGTCCGGTTCGCACCTGGCGTCCGCCCATGCCCGTGCATTTTACGGGAGGAGCACCCATGGCCCAGTTGATGACATCCAGGTTATGTACATGC
>JAOUKO010000034.1 GCA_029882525.1 Candidatus Aminicenantota bacterium
TTCCCTCCGAGCTTCCCATGACTTTTCGAAAGACATTCCGGACCCAGTGGGCGATCATCTGGCGGTTGGCAAAGGCGTAATTGACAGCCGCGCTCATGGACTCATAATACATCTGGCCCAGCTTGGAACGGACAGGCGCGTTGATCAGTTCTCTATCGGGCAATCCCCTGCTCCCGATTTGATCCTCCATCAACCGGATGAAATCAGAGGCCACCTGGTGGCCCAGTCCCCGGCTGCCGCAGTGAATCATGACCAGAATCTGGTCCACAGAACGGATACCAAAAACCCCGGCCACTTCTTCATCAAAAATTTGAGAGACTTTTTGAATCTCCAGAAAATGATTCCCGGCTCCCAGCGTCCCCAGTTGGGGAATCCCCCGCTCTATGGCCCGGCTGGAAAGGTGCGAAGGATCGGCCTCTCTCATCCTGCCGTATTCTTCGGTACGCTTCAAATCCTCCCTTGTGCCGTAGCCGTTCTCCACAGCCCACTCCGCGCCCTTGGTGCAGACTTCAAGGAGGACATTCCGGCTCAACCGCGTGATCCCTCCTTTGCCCACGCCTGCCGGAACTTCGTTGAAGATCTCCGCCAGAAGCTGCTTCCGCTTTTCATGGATGTCTTTTTCCATGTATTCCGTCTTCAGCAACCGCACGCCGCAGTTGATATCGTAGCCCACTCCTCCAGGAGAGATGATCCCTTTCTCCAGGTCAAAGGCCGCCACCCCGCCGATGGGGAAACCATATCCTTGATGGGCGTCGGGCATGACGTAGGCGGTCTTCTGGATACCCGGCAAACAGGCCACGTTTTTCGCCTGCTGGAGAGTCCGGTCCCTCTTGACCCCTTCGATAATCTTCGAAGAGGCATAGATAACCGTAGGAACCCTCATTTCTCCTGACTTTGGAATTTCCCAGGTGTAATCGTTTATCTTTTTTAAGTCCATTTCGTACCTCAAATGTCGACCACAACCTGAACCATGAAGCGGTCATCTTCTACAATCTCCATTTCATCATAGGTTATGGCTTTGACATCTCCGTAGATTTCATATTTTTCGGAGTATTCATCTCCTTTAAAAAGCGCCTTCAGGGTATAAAGACCTCCCTTTTTATCAAGCCTGATCCTTTCCGGGACGCCCATGAGAAAAGACCTCGAGTCCAGCAAATACACGATCTCCTCCAGAAAGCTGTAGAGGAGCTGCTTGAGGTCTCTTCCCTGGACTTCAACCTGATGCTCGACCTTTTTTTCAATCTTCTCCCAGTCCCACATCAGCAACGCTGTGGCCAATGCGGCGTTACAGAAAGCTTCCTCCAGGGTATTCCCGAAGGCCTGGAATTTGGCGTCAGCCGTATGGTCGAGGAACCTGTATCTCTCCATCCCTAGGACTCCTCAACTCCCCCTGCTTCATCCCTGAGCTGGCGCACCAGCCGGCTCTGAAGCTCCTCCAACCGGAGTGAAAGCTCAACCGGGTATTCTTCTTCGGTCTTGTCCAGCGATCGATACTTTTCGTCCAACCGGAAAAACTCTTCCAAAAAACGCTCCTGGATTTGCGGCAGCAGAGGTTGCTTGGCATTCGCTTTTCCCTTGCTCATCACTTTCTCCAGTAAAGCCTCGCTTCCTTCGATATCGTCGTCCCGCAAGCCGATGATATCTTGGCGCAGCTTTCCTTTAGACGTTGTGAAACGGAAGACCTGCTTTTCCGAAGCCAGAGTCGTCTTTC
Source organism: Candidatus Aminicenantota bacterium (assembly GCA_029882525.1). Classification (GTDB taxonomy): domain Bacteria; phylum Acidobacteriota; class Aminicenantia; order Aminicenantales; family Aminicenantaceae; genus SOIA01. Next base: position 1,712 of record JAOUKO010000034.1, read on the forward strand.
CCGGGCTGAGCTTGAGGACCGGGCGCCCGCCATACTGAACCAGCTTGTAGGCCATGTCCAAATAGGGGGCATCGGCTGAGACCCCCATTTTTGTCCCCACGCCAAAGGAGTCTATATCTCCTCCCTCCCCCAGCACCTTCCGGATCTTAAACTCATCAAACCCGCCGCTGGCAAAGATGGTCACGTTATCCAGGCCCGTATCACGGAGCAGCTTCCTTACGTCTCTGCTCAAAGCAGCGATGTCTCCGCTGTCCAGCCTCACGCCTTTGAGCATTTTTCCTGCCTGAGCCATCTCTTTGCCCAGGTCAGCCGCAATCCTCGTTCCAGCGAGGGTGTCGTAGGTGTCCACGAGGAGGACCGTATTTTCAGGGAAAGTCCGGGCAAAGGCACGGAATGCTTCTTCTTCACTCTCGAAACTGGAGATAAAGGAATGAGCCATGGTCCCGAACACGGAAAGCCCGTAGACCTTTCCAGCCAGCACATTGCTGGTGCCGGTGAAGCCTCCGATAAAGCTGGCCCGGGCCACTTTCATCCCCGCATCCGTTCCATGGGTTCGGCGCAGGGAAAAATCCACCAGCTTGCGCGGCCAGGCGGCCTGAACGCAGCGTGAGGCTTTGGTGGCGATCATCACCTGCAGATGGGCCGCGTTGATGACGAATGTCTCGACAACCTGAGCCTCGATCATGGAAGCTGTGACCTCCAGGAGGGGCTCGTTGACAAAAAACAGCCGGCCCTCAGGGATGGCATAAACATCGCCTTTGAAGCGGAACCTTTCCAGGTAGGAGAGAAATTCCGGTTTGAAGAGCCCTGTGTGTGACAAATACTCCAGGTCTTGAGGAGTGAACCTTAAATTTTCAAGATATTCAAGGATATCGGCCAACCCGGCTGAGATAAAATACCGGCGGAAAGGAGGATAATCGCGGATGAAGAGGCTGAAAGTGGCGGGCTCGAACATCTGGTTTTCGAAATAACTGGCCGCCATGGTCAATTCATACAGGTCTGTGATCAGCGCAGAGCCCTCTGTTTTTTCCATGTGGTTATTCCGGCATTCCTTTTTACACGTTCAATTATATAGGTTCTCTTCCAGAAAGTGGGAGTGAAATACACTGGAATGGCGTTAAAAATCTGAAGGGAGCGATGCCATTTCCGCGTATTTTACTCATAAAACTACCCATACAAATTGGAAGAGAACCATTATATATATATATGTCTGGGTCAATGCAAACCTCAAGAGAATTTTCCGCTGACCGTGTTCCCGCAGAAAGGGCAGGCGGAATCCTTCAGCTTGTTATCCGAGACATGGAACCCATCTCTTCGAATGAGCGTTTTCCCGCAGGACGGACACAGTGTCTCTTCTGACTCGCCGTAAACATTGCCGACATAGACATAGCGGAGACCGGCTTCCTTTCCAATGGAACGGGCTTTGTGCAAGACCTCGATGGGAGTGGCTATGGTGTCAGTGAGCTGGTAATCCGGATGGAACCGGCTGATATGCCAGGGGATATCCGGGCCTGTCTCCGCGATGAAGCGGGCGATATCCCGGAGCTCTTCGATGCTGTCATTCTGGCCGGGGACCACGAGCGTGGTGACTTCCACCCAGATATCCATCTTTTTCATCAACCGGATGGAATCCAGGACAGGCTGCAGCCGAGCCTGGCAAATCTCCTTGTAAAACTCATCCCGGAAGGATTTCAGGTCGACATTGCAGGCATCGAGGTAAGGACGGAACGCCTCCAGAGCTTCAGCGGTCATGTAGCCGTTGGTGACAAAGATATTCGCCAGTCCCTTTTTGGCGGCGAGCCGGGCTGTATCGTAGGCATACTCATAAAAGATGGTCGGCTCGGTGTAGGTGTAGGAAATGCTGCGGCAGCCATAATTCGTGGCCGCAGCCACCACATCCTGGGGAAGAAGCTTATGCCCGGATGGCCCTTCACCTTTCCTCTTGGTGACCTGGGAGATCGACCAGTTCTGACAGAAGGGACAGCGGAAGTTACAGCCGATGGTGGCGATGGAGAAGGAGGTCGTACCGGGCAGGAAATGATAGAGGGGCTTCTTTTCGATCGGGTCGACATGGGCGGCAATGACTTCACCGTAGACATGGGTGTAGAGTTTCCCCTCTTTATTTTGCCTGACACCGCAGATACCGAATTTCGAGTCCGCGATCTGGCAGCGATGATTGCAGAGAAAGCAGGAGACCTTCCCCTCTCCAAGCGCGCGAAAGAGCATGGCTTCTTTGATCATCTCAACGATCCTCAAAGATTGAGCTCATTCCCAGGATAGAATTCGCTCGCCGAGGGACACAGGCGCTTCAGCTGACATTCCGGACAGCGGGGCTTACGGGATGGGCAGACAGCCCGCCCATGGTTGACGAGCATGTAATTGAAATCGAGCCAATCATCTTTGGGAACAATCTCCATAAGGTCCCTTTCAATTTTATCGGGGTCTTGCTCCTTGCTCAAGCCCAATCTTTGCGACAACCGCCTCACATGGGTATCGACAGCGATGCCTTCAGCTTTCTTGAAAGAGCTGGAGAGGACGATATTGGCCGTCTTCCTGGCGACTCCTGGCAGGCTGATGAGGTCCTCCATGTTATCAGGGACCTTTCCTCCAAAATCCTCGACTATCTTCTTTGAAGCGCCGATGATGCTCTTTGTCTTGTTCCGGAAAAAACCTGTGGGCCTGATTTCTTGCTCCAGGACTTTGGGGTCAGCTGAGGCGAAATCACTGGGAGTCGGATACTTTCGGAAAAGGGCGGGAGTGATCTGATTGACTTTCTCATCGGTGCACTGGGCAGAGAGAATGGTGGCCACGAGTATCTGAAACGGACTCTCGAACCTTAAGGCTGTCCGGCTCCTGGGATAGGCCTGGCTCAGAATGGTGATAATCTCTCCGATTCTTTCTTGGACATCCTTCATCTTCTTACCTCACTTCAAAAGGGGCACATCCCGGATTGGCAGCCTCCCGAATATTCGGATTCCGCTGTTATAAAATCCAGCATCTCCTCCCGTTCCTCGCCCATCCGGGAGTCAAAGGAAAGGACCTGATTCTTTTTGGTCCCGTAGCGGTAAATGGTGATCCCTTTGCACTTCAGCTCATGGGCCATCAGGTAATTCCTCCTCACATCCTCCACAGTGGAATCAAAAGGCAGGTTGATAGTCTTGGACACGGAATTATCGGTATGGCGTTGAAAAGCGGCTTGTATCCTCAGGTGATGCTCAGGAGGAACATCGAAAGTGGTGACGAAGACCTTCCTCAACTCCGGTGGGAGCTGCTTGATGTCCTGGATCGAGCCCACTTTCCCGACTTCAGCCAGGAGCTCTTTGGAATAGAGGTTCCTGAACCGGAGTTCCTCCTCGAAGAGCGAATGGATCTCGTAAAGTTTCCTCCCGGATAAGACGTTGCGCACAAAGCTGAGGGCGAAGAGAGGCTCGATACCGCTCGAGCATCCCGCAATGATACTGATGGTACCGGTCGGGGCCACGGTGTTCAGAGCGGCATGACGCATCCTCATCTTCTTCCCGGGATAGAAGGATTTTCTGTGGTTGGGAAAGACTCCTCTCTCTCGAGCAAGAAGCTGAGAGGCTTTCAGCGATTCCTGGTGGAAGAATCTCATGACACTGGAGGCCATACGGACCGCTGCCTCTTCGTTGTAGGGGATGCCCAGCTTGATGAGCATATCGGCGAACCCCATCACTCCCAGGCCGATCTTGCGGTTGGCAAAGGTCATCTCTTGAATCTGGGGAAGAGGGTATTTATTAACCTCGATCACATCGTCCAGAAAGCGAACTCCCCACTGAATCACTCCTGCCAGTCTATCCCATTCCAAGGAACGGTTCCTCACGAATTTCGAGAGGTTGACCGAGGCCAGGTTGCAGCTTTCATTCGGTAAAAGGGGGATCTCTCCGCAGGGATTCGTGGCTTCTATCTTCCCCAACTGGGGAGTTGGATTCCGGCGGTTGATCTCATCGAGAAATATCAGACCCGGGTCTCCTGTCCGCCAGGCTGAATAGACGATCAGGTCAAAAAGCACACGGGCTTTTATCGACCTGGCCGCCTTCCTGGTCCGGGGGTTGATCAAATCAAATTTTCTGTTCTTCTTGACCGCTTCCATGAATTCGTCGGTCACCGCCACCGATAGGTTGAAATTGGAAAATGCTCCTTCTTCAATCTTGGCCTCGATGAAGTCCACGATGTCCGGGTGGTCACAGCGCAGGATGCCCATGTTGGCTCCTCGTCTTCTCCCTCCCTGGACGATAACTCCGGTCGCCTGGTTGAAAATGCTCATGAAAGAAACAGGTCCTGACGCTTCTCCCTTGGTAGAGGCCACCAGGTCTCCCCTGGGTCTCAGCCGGGAAAAATCAAAACCCGTTCCTCCTCCGGTCTGATGGATCTTGGCCATGTTCTTCAAAGCATCAAAGATTCCCTCCATGGAGTCTTCGACCGGAAGCACAAAACAGGCAGAGAGCTGACCTATGGAAGTCCCGGCATTCATCAAGGTTGGAGAATTGGGGAGGAATTCGAAATCGGTCATCATCCGGAAAAACTTCTTCTCGACCTCTTCCTGGTTCCACTTGGATTTGAAGTTGGCTTCTCCAGCGCTGACGCTCCTGGCGACGCGCTGAAACATCTGCCGGGGAGTCTCGATGATGTTCTTCTCGTCATCCTTCTGAAGATAGCGCTTTTTGAGGACAAGAATAGTGTTCAACGGGAGTTTCAGGTCATCCCGGACGCCGTAGATGACCTTGACCTGACGGATATCCTTGTGCTCTTCCCGGTAAAGGATGTAGCTTCTGGCCACCGAGCCAAAGCCCAGCTCCATCAGGGTCTCTTCAACCATATCCTGGATCTCCTCCACGGAAGGGATTTTGGTCTTGAAGACCGCTGCTACCTTCTCCAGGACTTTCTCTGTCGAGACTTCAGCCGTATAACGGGCTTTCTTCTCATCTCCGAGAGCCTCGAGGGCTGCCCGGAAAATGGCTCTTTCTATCTTCCCCCTGTCAAAAGCCACCAGGGAGTTATCTCTTTTGCGTATTTTTTTCGGCAAAATCACCTCCTCTTTCTCCTTACACCCCAAGCTCGGACCGAAGTTGGATGAAACGGAGAATATCGCTCCGGCAGATGATGCCGGCGACTCTCTCTCCTTCCATCACCGGGACCTGATGGATATCTTTGGAGGTGATGCTGGCGAGGACCTTCCTTCCGTCGGCATCTGGTCTCACCGCTTCCAGCTTTTCCTTTGGAGTCATGATCTCTCCGACCCGGGTCTCGGGCCAACTCTCTTTTGGCGTGGCCTTTACATCATCCAGACAGACGATGCCTTTGAGGTCCCCTTTGTCTGCAACGAGAAAAACCCTCTCCTTTTTCTTGAGAATATAGTCATCCACCAGGCTCTGGACAGGAAGATCGGATGTCACCGTCTCAAAGTCTCTGGACATCAACTCTTCTGCCCGCACTCCCTTGAGCAGGGATTCCACCATAACCTGGTGGTAGCCGCGGACAGCGGCGCTGTGGAGAAACCAGCCGATGAAGATCAGCCAGAGACCGGTAAGGTTCGCCCTGAAAATCTGAAGTATTCCGAGGAAAATCAGAAAAAAGGCGAACACCTGGCCGGTGAGAGAGGCTATCCGCGTGGCTTTTCTCAGGTTTCCCGTCACCTTCCAGACGATGGCCCTCAGGACTCTCCCTCCATCCATCGGAAAGCCGGGCAGGAGGTTAAAAATGGCCAGTACCAGGTTGATGGTGGCGAGATAACTCAACAAGGCTCGGATAGGACCACTCGTCCCACTCAAGACCAACGACAGGACAAAAAAGACAAAGGCCAGCGCCAGGCTGGCCAGAGGACCGATTAATGCCAAGGTGAATTCGCGCCAGGGCTTTTTTGGCTCCTCGGTGATCTGGGCCACTCCGCCAAAAAGAAAAAGCGTGATGTTGCGGACCTTTTCTCCCTGGCCTATGGCCACCAGGGAGTGAGCCAGCTCGTGGACCAGGACTGAAGCAAAAATGAGAAGGCTGGTGATCGTTCCGATAATCCACGAGAGGCCCCGCGACCAATCGGGAAACCGCTGGGGGAAATAGGTGGTGGATAAGATCCAGCTGAACAGGACGAATATGACCAGCCAGCTGGAGTCGATGTTGATGTCTATTCCAAAAATCCTTCCGATGCGCCAAGAATGTCTCATCCTCTTCCCTCCTAAAAAAACACAAATGCCTGAGCAAACCCTCCTGGGGCCTGGTCAGGTATAGGAGACGAACGAAGCGCCCTTTCTCTCTCTTCTGCCTATCTTGATTATATAGAAAGTCGCGACAACGGAAAAGCAAGAAAAAAGGGCTATATTTTCCTCTTTCCTCCACGGCCTGCTTCTTATTCCGTGAAGGAGCTCCTGTCCAACGAGTCTTCTAAGGCCCGATATGCACCATATCCTGTCCGAAATGAAAATCCTCCACATTATAATAGTCGGGGAATTTCTGGAGAAGATCGATCTCGGACTGGATGATAAAATAATGGCTCCTCTCCACACGGCTGAGATAGGCGAGGATTTTGCCGCTCGTCTCATCCTCTGCCTTCTCGCCCCCCTCTTTATAAAACTCCTCGCTTGTCTTTTCAGCCCGAAGAGCGGCTTGGAAAAGGTCCAGAACAGAAGCCTCATCGCCAACATCAGCTACGATAGGAGGAAGGAAGGATTTCTCCGGGACTTGGAGTTCTTTTTCAGGGAACCTCTGAGAAAAAAGCTTCTCCAGGATCTTCCGATGCTTTTCTTCTTCAAAGATCAAAAATTTCAATTTCCCTCTCAACAGCTCATTCTTCACTCTCTCATACAGTCTGGAGTAGAAATCGGCGGCATCCATCTCAGACCTGACTGCAGCCTCGATGACCTCGAAAGGTTTGAGTTTAGGGTCTAAGCTCAAATCATCCTCCTTGATGGAAGGGGCATCCCCATAGAGGATGTCCCTTTCTTCTCGAAATCAGAATCTTTTGAATTTTTCCTTGGGAGAGCCGCAGACGGGACATTTATCCGGAGCTTCTCCTTCTACCGTGAACCCGCATACCTGGCAGACATGGATCTGTTCGATATCCACGTCCTGTCCTTTAGCCACGGATTCCTTAGCCTTCTTGTAAAGTTCGGCATGGACTTTTTCTGCGGCTAACGCCCATCTGGTCGTTGTCTCGGCATGTTTCTCCTGCTCGTCCTCAGCCACGCGAATATAATCAGGATACATCTCCTCGACCTCGAAAGTCTCTCCTTCTATCGCGGCCTGAAGGTTCTCCACGGTCTTTCCGATTCCATGAAGAGCCTTGAGATGGTTAATCGCATGGATCTGTTCGGCATTGCTGTTGGCCCTGAAAAGTCGGGCCGCATTGGGCAAGTTCTCCACCTCTGCCTTATCCGCAAAAATCAAGTACTTCATATGAGCTTGGCTTTCTCCAGCAAAAGCATCCTTCAAGTTTTGTTCTGTTTTTTCTTTCATTTCTCCTCCTTATATGGCAACCATTTTCTCGATCGCTCCTCTCGCTTTCCGGCTGATTTCAAGAGGAACATCCACTCGATGAACCATTTCTTCAAGAGATCGCAGGACCTTCTTCAAGTCTGTTTTTTTCATGTTCGAGCAGAAAGCCTGGTCCCTAGCAGGGTAAAAATCTTTATCCGGGTTCTCTTTCTTCAAACGGTAGATAATACCTTTTTCAGTGCCGATTATGACCACTTTCTTTTGTGTCGCCCGGGCTTCCCTCACCATCCCCCCTGTGGAAAGAACCTTATCCGCGATATCGATGACCTCGGGCCGGCATTCCGGATGAACCCAGACCTCAGCTTCCGGATGGAGGGCTCTCTTTTCTCTCACATCCTTGGCTCGGATGGTGTTGTGCACGTAGCAGTACCCGTCCCAGGGGATGATCTTCTTCCGGGTATGACGGGCCGCATAAGCGGCGAGGTTTTTATCGGGGGCGAACAGGATCTCATCTCCATCGAGAGAATTGACCACTTTGACCGCGTTCGAGGAGGTGCAGCAGATATCGCATTCCGCCTTGACCGCGGCGGTGGTGTTGACGTAGCAGACGACTCTTCGTCCCGGATAACTGTGCTTCCATTGACGAAGCTCCTCGGCAGTGATCATATCCGCCATCGGGCAGCCTGCTTTGATTTCAGGCATCAGAATTGTCTTCTCCGGCGCCAGGATCGCGGCCGTCTCCGCCATAAAGTGGACTCCGCAGAAGACGATGATGTCCTCTTTCACCCGGGCTGCCTGCTGACTCAGTCCCAGAGAATCCCCGATGAAATCAGCCACATCCTGGATATCACCGATTTGGTAATTATGAGCGATAATGATGGCCTTCTTATCTTTTTTTAATCGAATAATCCTTTTTTTTAATTCCTCTGTGTTCATTGTTCTCCCCGATTTTCCATCTTCAGCATGGTCCGGATGAACAAAGATCCGTTCCTCTTCTCAACTCTCCGGAGAGGGAAGCGGTTGATCATATCCGCTGCCTCCTCATCGAGAAAGCCCACTTTGGAGAAATCGAGAACAATCCTTTGTCCTTGGTCCAAACCGCGGATTATTTCGGTCTCAAGTTCCTTGACCAACTCCCTGCAAATCTTGCCCTCGAGGTAAAGCACCCGCTTTTTCCGGCCCTCGTTCTTTGCCGTTATTCTCAGCATTGTCCTCAATCCTTCACTTTCCTGATGTAGACCCTGATTATCTCGCCGTCTTCTTCCAGTCCCAAAAATTCCTGCCCTGTCTGTCTGCACCAGGCAGGCATATCCTCTTTGATCCCTTCATCCGTCGCAGCCACTTCCAGTACTTCACCGACCTTCATCGACTTGACCTTTTGGGCAGTCTGGATGATGGGCATCGGACAGAGCAACCCGAAGCAATCCAGCTTCGCGTCGGCCTTCATCCTTCGACCCTCCTTCCCGCTTTCTCTGTTTCTTTCTCTCCAAGGAACCGGTGGCCGAGAGCCTTCAGACTCTTACCTTGGTCGCTCCGCAGTGCGGGCATTCCTCCCCTTTCTTCCTGGCCTTTCCACACTCCGGACAAGGCTCAAGCTCGAAGTCACAGCTCCTGCAGTAATCCTCTAAACCTTCCAGAGGACCTTCGCAGTAGGGACAGCAGCATTCTTCACTTTCAGCGGGCTTCTCAGCAGAAGCCTTCCCAACCTTACCTTTTTTTTGAGCCTTCTGCTTTTCCCGGTAATCCTTGATGGCTGCATGAAGGGCGTCTGCTCCGAGGTTCGAGCAATGGAGCTTGTTTTTGGGAAGTCCTCCCAGTTCCTCAGCCACACTCCTGTTGGTGATCTTCAGCGCCTCTTCAACGGTCTTTCCCTTGGCCATCTCGCTGACCATGCTGGATACGGCAATCGCTGCTCCACAGCCGAATGTTTGGAATTTGACATCCGCGATACGGTTATCCTTGACCTTGATGTAAAAACTCATCATGTCGCCGCAGACAGGATTGCCGACCTGCCCGACTCCGTCAGCATCCTTGATCACACCCACGTTCCGCGGGTTTTGAAAATGTTCCATGACTTTTTCGCTGTAAATCATTTTTTCTTCTCCTCCAAATATTGGGTGTACAAAGGAGACATCTTCCTCAGTCTCTCTATGATAGGGGGGAAGACTTCAAGAAGATATTCGATATCCTCCTCAGTCGTGTCCTTGATCAAACTGAAGACGAGAGAGCCCTGAGCCAGGGCATGGTCGATGCCCATAGCCAGAAGCACGTGAGAAGCCTTCAATGCTCTTGAGGTACAGGCTGAACCGCTGGATGCCGAAATCCCCTGCATATCCAGGTTCAGGAGCATCGCTTCTCCTTCGATGAACTCAATACAGAAGCTGGCATGATGGGGAAGTCTGCTCTCCGGATGACCAGTGAAAAACACATGCTCCACCCTTTGAGGAAGCTCCCGAATGAGCCTGTCCCTTAATGGCAGAACCTTTTCCTGCCGCTTTTTCCAATCCCTCATGGCTATCTCCGCTGCCTTTCCCAACCCGACGATGGCCGCCACATCCTCTGTCCCCGCTCTTCGGCCTCCCTCCTGAATGCCTCCATCGATAAAAGGAAGGATCCGTGTTCCTTTTTTCAGGAACAGAGCAGCGCTTCCCTTCGGACCGTAGAACTGATTTCCGGCCAGGCTGAGAGCATCGACTCCCAGCTCCGTGACATCGACAGGAATATTACCCACAGCCGCCACCGCATCCGTATGGAAGAGCACTTCTTGCTCGCGGCAGGCCTCAGCGATCTCTTTGATGGGCTGGATGGTTCCCGCTTCACTGTTGGCCAGCATCACCGAGACAAGGACCGTGTCCGGTGTGATGGCCTTCCGGACATCCTCCGGAGTCACCCTGCCGAATTTGTCTACAGGAACAAGGCTCACGGTGTAACCGAATTTCTCAAGCGATTTGGCCGAATGAAGAACGGACTGGTGCTCGATGGAAGAAAGAACGATATGGTTTCCTCGACCCTTCTGCGCCAGGGCCAGTCCTTTGACGGCAAAATTATTGGATTCCGAACCGCTGGAAGTGAAGAAGATCTCCGCAGCCTGAGCGTGGATGAGCCGAGCCACATTCTCCCTTGCCTCCTCCAAAGCCTGCTGGGCTTGCTGGCCGCTCGAATGAAGGCTCTGGGGATTGCCGAAATTCTCCTTTAAATAGGGCAGCATGGTCTCCAGAGCCTCTGGATGAAGAGGCGTATCGGCAATATGGTCCAAGTACACTTTTTTCATTTCAAACCTATACAGCGACGACCTCTTTGATTTCCGGGATTTCCTGCTTCAATAATCTCTCAATCCCCATTTTCAAAGTCAGCTGAGACATGGGACATCCGCCGCATGCTCCTGTCAGCTTGACTTTGACCACATCGTCCTTGACCTCAATGAGCTCCACGTTTCCGCCATCTGCCATGAGTGCAGGACGAATCTTATCCAATGCTTTTTCGACTTTGTCTTTCATCAGAACATTCTCCTTTCATAAAGTCTGGATATTCCATTATATCATTTATACTCTTCCAGTATTCTTTCAAACCTTTTGACATCGAGACTCAGGTCACTGTCAACAAGAGGATGATTTCTCTCAGGTAAAACAAGCTCCCCGTAGGCCGCCCTCTCTTCCTCATAAATCAAGCCCACTGGAATCTTTTCTTCTTTTATCATTTTCTCCCATGCCAGTTTCTTGTCCCTGGGATCATAGCCCTGATCCTCATCCAGATGGGAGATGTGTTCCTTGAACCACTGAGCGCTGATGATTTTATTATGAGTCACACAGGGGCTCAACACTTCAATAAAGGAAAATCCCTTGTGTTTTATTCCTTTTTCGATGAGAGTGGCGAGTTTCTTGGGCTGGCCTGAAAATCCACGGGCAATGAAGGTTCCGCCTGAAGCCAGGGCCAGCCTCGGGCCATCCAGAGGAAGTTCTTTGGTACCGAAAGGGGCAGAAACGGATACATAGCCCAGGGGGCTTGTGGGCGAGGTCTGTCCCTGGGTCAGGGCAAAAAGCCGGTTGTCCACCACCAGATAAGTGATGTCGAAGTTCTTTCTCAAGGCATGGACAAAATGCCCCACCCCTATGGAATAGGCATCGCCGTCACCGCTGATGCTGAGCACAGAAAGGCGGGGGTTGGAAAGTTTGATACCTGAAGCCACGGGAAGAGTCCGGCCATGAAGGGCATGAAAACCGTAAGAAAGGAAATAATTGTTCAGCCTCCCATGGCAGCCGATCCCTGTGACCACGACCGTCTCTTCAGGGTCAAGGTCGAGCTCTGCAGCGGCCATCTTTAAAGCCGCGAATATGCCGTAGATACCGCAGCCCCGACACCAGGTTGGGTCGCTCAGGTGAAAATCTTTCTCTCTCTTCATCTACAATGTCCTCTGGATCTCCGTTGAAATTTCCCGAGGCCTGAAAGCCAGGCTGGAATAATTCAGGATATTCTTCATTTTTATTCGAGCCGGTATCCGCAGTTGACTCTGGATCAACCGGCTCAACTGCCCCGAGTAATTATTTTCCACGATGTAAACAGCATCGCAGGAAGAGATGAATCCCTCGACTTTCTTCACAGGGAAGGGCCAGAGTGTTCTCATCTGGAGATATTTGGCTCTTATTCCCTCCTCTTTGAGCTGAGCAAGGGCTTCCCGGATGGGGCCAAAGGTGGACCCGAAACCGATGATCCCGGTCTTCGCTTCCCTCTCACCCCAGACTTTAGGAGGGATCGAGTCCCTGGCAGCGCTCCGAAGCTTCTCCATCCTCTTCCGCATCATCCTGCCCCTGTTTTCCGGGTCTTCATCCCGGTATCCTCTCACATCGTGCTCGTTGCTTTCCACCATATGGAGGCCGTTCTTCATTCCCGGCAGAGCTCTAGGAGAGATACCGTCTGCCGTGAATTCATATCTCCTGTAATCCTTCATCCTGGCCAGCTCTTCCTGACTGAGGAGCTTTCCTCTGTCGATCTCGACTTTATTCAGGTCCAATCCCTTCACCGTGAAAAGGTTCTGACCAAAATCCTGCTCGGTGAGGAGAACCACCGGACACTGATATTTCTCAGCCAGGTTAAAAGCCTTTATGGTGAAATCAAAGCACTCTTCGATCGTCCCCGGAGAAAGGACGATACGCGGGAAGTCTCCGTGGGAACCGTAGACCCACTGGTTTAAATCCGACTGTTCGGTCTTTGTCGGCATTCCCGTGCTCGGGCCGACTCTCTGGACATGAGCCACCACAACCGGTATCTCCGTCATCCCCGCCAAGCCGAAGGCTTCCATCATCAATGATCCTCCAGGGCCCGAAGTGGAGGTCATGGCCCGAGCTCCTGCATAAGCAGCGCCCAATGCCATGTTCAGAGCGGCCAGTTCATCTTCGGTCTGAACGACAAGGCCGTTATAATCAGGGAAGTACCTGGCCAGCCACTGCCAGATTTCAGTGGCCGGACAAATCGGATAAGCGGCAAAGAAACGACATCCTCCAGCCAGGACGCCCAGGGCTATAGCATCGTTACCGGAGAGGAGAAGCCGGCCTGCGTCCTTTCTCTCCACGAGGGGATATAGCTCTTCAGGTTCTACGATCTTTTCGGCCTGTTGGCATCCCAAGCGAATGGCACGGATGTTTCTCTCCACGACTTCCTTTCCTTTTTTCTTCAAGAACGCCTCAGCGATGAGCTTCTCGATGACTCGAAAATCAAGGTCAAGGATGTGGGCCAGCGCTCCAAGGGCGATCATGTTCTTGTATATCTCACTCTTGAAATTTTCTCTGGCCAGCTTTCTCAAAGGGAATGTGTGGTAGGTCCTTTTCTTTTTCTGCACAGGAGTATACCTGGAAAGGCCGACACCGTCACAGAGAAGGATCCCTCCTCCAGCCATCTTGTCAGCGTGGTCGATGATGGCTCCGCAATCAAACGCCATAAAGACATCGATGTCATCTGCTCGACTTTGAACCCTGTCCAAGCTGGCGCGAATGGTGTAGTTCGTCGGCTCTCCCCTTATGTTAGAAGGAAAATCTCTGTAGGTGGATACCCACCAACCCTGTCTTTTCAATATCTTGGCCAATATATTTCCGGTGAACAGAACGCCATCCCCTGCTATTCCAGCGATTATCACAGAGATATCAGTAATCTGTGTTCCTTTTTTCTTCATGGCATCCTGCTGTCCGATCTCATTTCTTCAATAATCTCTCACTCAGTATATAAAGCAATATCCGTGCCAAACGGATAAAAAAGCTCTCATTTCATCAAATTTATGTAAATAAATAAGATACGAACGAGCCATGAGCTTTCCTAAGGAAAGACATGATGCTGTAATACCGAAATATCGGTATTCCCCCGAAATTTATTCCCCGATTCAGCGGCTTTTCGGTCTCTCGATGCTTAACCTCTTCATGCGGCTCTGGAGTGTGGAGGGCTTCAACCCCAGGATGACAGCGGCCCCTCTGGGACCGTAGATGGCTCCTTTTGTATGCTGGAGAACTTCCAGTATGTACTGCTTTTCATATTCCTCAAGGGGAATGAGTTCTGACTTTCTTTTCTCCTCAAGAGCTTGCCCAAAATAGGCCGCGGGAACATCAAGCTCATCCTCCTTCGAGACGACCAGTCCATGCTCGATTATATTCTGCAGTTCGCGCACGTTACCTGGCCAGGGATAGTCCATGAACAGCTCCATCGTCTTTTCGCTGACTCTATCGACCTTCTTCCCGATTCTTCTCCCGAGTGTTTCCAGGAAATAGGCGGCCAAGAGAGGGATATCCTCTTTTCTTTCCCGAAGGGGACTGATCTTTAGGGAGAATACGTTTAAGCGGTAGTACAGATCGCGCCTGAATTTTTTATCGTCAACAAGGAGCATCAGGTCTCGATTCGTGGCCGCAAGAATCCTGACATCGACCTTTATTGTTTTTGAGCTGCCGACCCTCTCAAACTCGCCATCCTGAAGAACACGAAGAAGCATGGCTTGAGTCTCGAGCGGCAGGTCTCCGATCTCATCCAGGAAAATAGTGGCTTTATCTGCATACTCGAACCGGCCGATCCTTCTCTGCATGGCTCCGGTGAAAGCTCCTTTTTCATGCCCGAAAAGCTCGGAAGTGATCAAGCCTTCAGAAAGAGCCGCGCAGTTCACCTTGACCAGAATCCTATCCTTGCGGAGGCTCAGCTCATGGATGTAGCGGGCTACAAGCTCCTTCCCTGTCCCTGTCTCTCCTTCGATGAGAACTGTCGTATCCGTCGCAGCGACCTGCTGGATGGCTTTTTTTATCCGCTTCAGATCCTGGCTGGTCCCGATCATCTCCTCAAATGGATATTCTGACTTGATCTCATCCCTTAAAGCGAGGGTCTCCTGATAATACCTGTTCTTCAAGGACTCAGCCTTGGCCTTGCTCAGTCTCTCTTCTTCGAGCCTGATCCGGTCCGTGATGTCGCGGAAAGTCCCCCTGTAGCCGATGATGTTTCCCCTGTCATCCTTGACGGACTTAAGAGAGAACTCAAGATGCTGTTCCTGCCGGCCCGCCATAAAGACAAGAGCGTAATCGTTGACGACTCCCGACTCATCCACTGATTCGATAAACGTTTCCCATTCAGTGTTATCCACATTGAGCTCGTTGATGCGGATGCCATGGTCCAGGAGCTTCTCGGGAGATGAATAACCCAGGAGTTCGGCTCCTTTGCTGTTGATCTGGAGTATGGAGCCTTTTGTGTCCAGTTCCAGGATCCCGATGGAGGTGGAATTCAATATATCCATCAATTTCTTCTGAGACTCGCTCAATTGCGTGTAAAGCTGCGAATTCTGGATGGCGATCCCGACCTGGACAGAAACATCTTCCAGAAAACGGATTTTTTCCTCAGGAAAAAGATCTTTGTTCTCATCTGAGAGGTAAAGCTCAGCGATGATCTTTCCGCTTGACCTGACCGGAACAATCGCCACCGACTCGTATCCTCTGCTCATGCAGGCATCTCTCAAAGTCTCTCTGTCTATCTGCGGATAGCCGGACTTTATCTCAGCTATGAGTTGGGATAGAGAGTTTGTGAAAAAAGACCCGTATTCAGTGATAAAAGGCAAGGACTTATCCAGCACACCTCTTGCCACGTGGCCACAGAGGCAATCCCTTACAGTCACCCAGTGCTCGGAATCCAGAAACTTCTTGTCCAAACCCAGATGCGTGGAAAAGGGGATATTCCCTTTGGAGTCGATCATTCTGATGGCCAGATGGCGGCATCCGGTTACGGTCTTGAGAATACCCAGGACGTCATCCAGGATTTTATTCAGGTCTCCCAGCTGACTGATCTTCTCTGTGATCAGTGAATAGATCTCAAATTTTCTCGAACTGTCAAAGTGGAGAACACCCCGCTCTTTCGGAAGGTTTCGCTGAGCCATTTTTTCCTGTTTATCAGTGAAACTGGAAGATTACTAATATTAACGCAATAATTCGTGTGACACCCCATCTTGGGCGGCATGAATACCGCCCTCAAGCCCCCGTAGAGGAGGGCGGACCCGTCGGCTTATCCGACGGGGGGGAACCGACGGGACAGGTTCCCTCGGGGGCCGGA
>JAOUKO010000035.1 GCA_029882525.1 Candidatus Aminicenantota bacterium
CCAGCATCTCGCTCAGTAACCTCTGCAGGTCGGGCGCCTCGGGGGTCGTCAGCCTGGCAGTCATATTCATGCCCGGCCCCTTGTAGGATATGGTTCCGATGATCCCTGGGACAAACTGTGTTTTTTTCAGAATTTCTTCCAGCAGGTAGGTGATCGTGGTCTTCCCTTTAGTGCCGGTGATGCCCACAACCTTCATTTTCTGGGACGGATGAGAATAGAAATTGGCTGAGCACAGTGCCAGCGCTTCCCGCGTGTCTGAGACTTGAACCCAGGCTTTGGCCAGGTTCTTAGGCTTTGGCTGGTCAGAAAGGATGACCGCAGCCCCGTTATCGAGGGCTTCCCCGACAAACTCAAACCCGTCTTTCTTCACTCCTTTCAAGGCAGCGAACATGTCACCCGGCTTTACGCTCTTTGAGGAGTAGACAATGCCTTGAATTTCTTCAGCCTTGTTGCCGCTGAACTTCTTCAGCGGTATCCCGTCCAGAACGTTCCTGAGTCTCATCTGTTGACTGACCTCCAGCGGTTGTCCACGATGACCGTTTTCAGGTTTGTTTTCTGGCGGGGAACGCGCAGGTACTGGAGGACCTGCCTTGCGATCTCTTTGAACACGGGAGCCGCCACATCGCCACCGAAGTAGGGGCCGACGGGCTCGTCGATGATGACGATCATGGAAAAAACCGGATTATCCGCGGGGACAAACCCGATAAAAGAAGCAATATGGGATTCAGACGTGTAGCCTCCTGCTGACGTATCGTATTTTTGGGCTGTTCCGGTCTTTCCGGCCACCCTGTATCCTTGAATTTGAGCGGGGGTGCCCGTCCCCTCTCCGACAACTTCTTCGAGAATTGAGGCTAATGTCGATGCGGTCTCCTGAGATATGATCCTCATCTCGGGGAGAGGACTTTTCGGGGATTCATCTGAGGAATTGAGGACTCGTTTCACAACCTTGGGAGGAACAAGGACCCCGCTGTTGGCGATGACGTTAATGGCCTGGAGCAGTTGAATGGCCGTCACCGAGATCTCATAGCCGATGGATAAAGATGCCGTGGACATTCGGCTCCACTCGTCCACAGGCCTGAAGATTCCTCTTTCTTCTGCGGGGAGGTCGATCCCGGTCTTTTTTCCGAAGCCGAAGTTTTTGATCGTCTTGTAGAAATCATCTTTTTCCAGGTTCTGGCTGAACTGGATCGTGCCCACGTTGGAAGAGTGGATGATGACTTCTGGAAAAGTGAGTATCCCGTAGTGCTGATGGTCTCTGATGGTTTTTCCGGAAATGAAAATGAACCCCCGGCTGCAGTCGAAAGAATCGGCCAGTCTGACCTTATGCGTTTCCAAAGCGGCTGAAGCGGTGACGACCTTGAAAGTGGAGCCGGGTTCAAAGGTATGGTGGATGGCTTTGTTCCGGTCTACGACCGTTGGGTCTGAGGGAAGTTTATTCAGGTTATACGAGGGATAGCTGGCCATGGCCAGGATTTCTCCGGTGGAAGGCTGAGAGATGATGACCGTCCCCCATTTCGCCCGGGATTTTTGGACAGCTTTTTCCAGCTCTTTTTCCGTGTAAAACTGGATAGTCTCATCCAGGGTCAGGACTAGGTCCTTGCCTTCTTTCGGCTCCTTCAGGATCTCGAATTGATATTCTCTTCTCTTGGCGTCTTTAAGAATGAGATGTTCTCCCTTGATTCCTGCCAGGACTGAGTTGTAGCTGTACTCGATGCCGCTGGCGCCCGCTTCGTCGATGTCGACTCTTCCCAGGAGATGAGCGGCGCGCTTTCCGTGGGGGTAGTACCTTTTGTTTTCTTCTGCGAAATGAACACCCTCAAGAGCGAGCATTCTCAGTTTTTCTTCCAGGTCAGGATGGATCTTTCTCTCTATCCAGATAAAGGAGGCATTGCTGTCCACCCTGCTTTTGATCTTCTGGAATTCGCTGCTGGACAGGTTGAGGACCTCCTTCAGCTTCCTGATTTTTTCGAGCTTGGCTGGGTAAGGCTCGTTTTCTAAAGGCGTGTAGAAGATTGAGCGCGCCGGCAGGCTTTGGGCGAGAATACTGCCCGTGCGGTCATAGATGGCGCCCCTCTTGGGGATGATCGCTTCTATGTTCTGGTTGTGCTCAGTGACCTGGGCTTTAAGGTAAGGATGCTCTATGACCTGGAGCTGAAGGAGGCGGATGACAAGAAAGATCAACCAGAGCATGAAGAGAAAAGCCAGCATGATGATTCTTTTGCCCGCTTTTCTCTGGTTTATGATGTTCATTTCTTTTCCTGATTCTGGTTTTCGAAGTCCTCGTAGATTTTCTGTTCATCCCGGGTGTCGACCATTTTCAGCTTTTCGCGGGCGATTTTTTCGACATTTTCGAGTGAAAGAAAGGAGGCTTTTTGAGCTTCCAGTTCTTCGACATCCTTCTCCAGCTTGAGCAATTTTTCCTCAAGCTGGTTTATCTCATAGCCAAGCCTGACCGCCTCTGCCTGGTGCCAGATGTAGAAGGTCAGAATGGAAATGATAAAGATGGTGCAGAGCACGACCAGCATCATTTCTTTTTTCGTGAATTTCCTTCTTACCATTCAAATTTTCTCGGCAGCTCTGAGCTTGGCTGACCTGGCTCTGGAATTGTTGGCGATCTCTTCATCTGTGGGGACCACTGGCTTTTTTGTCAGGATTAGGAGAAGAGGATACGAATCAGGCTCATTGGCAAGACGGGCGAACGTGTGCTTGATGATGCGGTCCTCCAGGGAGTGAAAGGAGATTGCCGCGATACGTGCCTTTTTGGGAAGTTTCTCAGCGACCCTCTCCAGAAAATCGGAAAGGCCCTTCAGCTCCTGGTTGACCTCGATACGGATGGCTTGAAAGACTTTGGCAGCAGGATGGATCTTTCCTTTTTGCGGCCTCCAGCGGCAGATCTCTTCCACGGTGCGGCAGAGCTGGGTCGTGGTCTCGAATCTTTTTTGCTTTCTTCTGCTGACGATCTCCCTGGCCAGCCTTCTTGACTGTCTGAGCTCGCCGTATTCCCAGAAGATCTGGACAAGTTTTTGCTCTGGATATTTATTGATTATCTTATCAGCCGTGGTCCTGTTCCTGAGGTCCATCCGCATATCCAGCGGACCTTCCCGGTTGAAGCTGAATCCCCTTTCAGGAGAATCAAGTTGATAAGAGGAGATTCCCAGGTCCAGGAGTATGCCTCTGATATCCGAGAAATCAATGGAGAGGTCAGGAAGATACCTGAAGTCCGAATGGAACAGCTCCACTCGGTCGGCAAATGGCTGGAGCTTTTTCTTTGCTTTGAGAAGGGAATGCTCGTCTATATCAAACCCGATGAGGGAAGCTTTGGGGTTTCTCCTGGCTATTTCGTAGGCATGACCTCCCAGTCCGATGGTGCAGTCAATGTAAATTCCCTCTCTGGTGATATTCAGATACTCTAAGACCTCCTCCAGAAGAACAGGGATGTGGCCGTTCCCGTTCATTCGATTTTTCCCTGGGGCAATAATGCGGCAATGCTTTCAAAGTCTTCATTGGTTAAAGGATTTTTTTCGAGTATGGTATCGAGCTTCTCCCTGTTCCAGATTTCCAGATGATCGGAGAGGCCGAGGACGACCACCTCTTCGTTGAGTTCTGCATTTTCCCTGAGAGCCTGGCTGACCAGGATGCGTCCCTTGGAATCGATCCTGTAGTGGTTTCCTTTCCTGTTGACGCGGATCATGAAGCTCCTGACAGAAGGTTTGAGCTGAATAGTCCCTTCCATGGATGACCCGGACAGTTTTTCCCAGACGGGAAGAGGGTAGATCTGGACCGATTCGTCAGACAGAGAGGTGATGAATAAGTCTTTACCGTACTGTTCTTCGATGGTGATGCGGAATTTTTCCGGGATTTTTATCCGGTTGCTTCTGTCGAATCGCGCTATGTAACTTCCAAGTAATGTGCTTCCCATTTTGTCCCGTTCCGTCCCGTTTTTTTACAATATAGGGGAGAAAATTACCGTTGTCAAGGAAAAAATGCAAAAAAACATCAATTATTTTTACTGCATTTCTACATGTTGTATGGGATTGAGCGGTGCTACTATATAAAGGACACATGCTCTCGACTAAGATTCCGGATAATTCGCAGCAAAAAAGGACAAAGCTCCTTTTTTCATTTTTTTTTATAAGGAAATGATAAACAAGGGGACTGGTCTAAAGGCTCAGTACTTATGTGATATTTTCATTAATGATATTGAAGATAGAAGTGTAATTGCGGGCGAAGCGTGGCAATCTATTAAAATAAAGGAATGCATATAAGGTGTCATTGCGTACGGAGTGAAGCAATCTCATAAAAAAAACAAATGCATTTTTCCACGGCGGGATCGCCGCGCTTCTCCTTCAATGACAGAGAATAAAAAAAGGGGCCAGGCCCCTTTTTCTCTTTTTTTTATATGTCTATCTTATTCTTGAGCAACTCTTTGGCAGTTTTATAATCTTTCTTTGAGACAAAAATCTTTATTTCTCCCAGGCCATCGGCCGAGAAGGGATGAACGGATTGCACCACCTGTCCCCTGAGGATGCAGGAGATTCCGTTACTCTCGAGGTAGCTCTTGAGAACCTCAGCCTCTACGGGCCCCCAGACCCTATGGAGCTCCTTCAGCTCCTCGTCTTCCTCCGGACCCGTCTTCTTTATTTTACTGTCATCCATGCGTGTTTCCTTTCATTCCGTTCTTGATAGAGCGGTTTAACACACTCTATCTTATAAAACTGGATTATTCACGAGTCGAGGTTGCCAGATTGCCACGCTTCGCTCGGAACGGGCGCGGCAATCTTGTGCTTTTTGCGATACAGAATGAGATCGCCACGCTCTGCCCGCGATGACATTTTAATTATATTAAAGGTCATCAGGTCGGCTCGCGCTCATTCTTTTTCTTCTTCGATCTCTGTGATTTTTCCTTTTGAGAAAAGGTAAGTTTTGAGCTCTTCAGCCATGGCCTCATCCTTCCTTCTTATCCACTCCAGAACCATGGCCGCATGCTCTTTTTCTTCATCCCGGTTATGAGCCAGAATTTCCCTCAATTCATCATCCTCGGTGGCATCCACTCTCTGCTGGTACCAGTCGATCGCTTCGAGCTCCTCGATGAGAGACTGGATAGCGCGGTGCAGCTCTAAGGTTTTTTTGGATAGCTTTTCCAGGGATTCGTGGTAAGCGCCTCCGCCCATTTTTTCCTCCTTTCTGTATTATTTCATTAATTCTTTTGTTTTTTTCTCTCGAAATAGTCATTGAGTATCAGACTGTGGTCAAAGGTGAGAGAAAAATCGATCTCTCCTCTGGTGAAGACCCCGATTTCCCGGGCATCATCCGCAGCTTTCGGCTTCCCTTGAGCCCTGGCTACGAAGACCGTTGAGATCGTATGCTGACGCGGGTCACGCTTCGGGTCGGAGTAGGTGTGGAGCTGATTCTGAAGCTGGACCTCAAGGCTTGTTTCTTCTCTGGCCTCGCGCACAGCCGCATCTTCCAGAGATTCACCGTAGTCGACAAACCCTCCTGGCAGAGCCCATCCGCAAGGAGGGTTCTTTCTTTGGATAAGCACGATTCCTTCCTGGCCGTCCTCTCTTCGGATTTCAATGATGATGTCCACGGTAGGGACAGGATTCCTGTGCTTTTTCATGACGGTTTGAGATAATTCTTTAGCCCGGGCTCTGTTCCCCCGGCTGATCCGGCAAAGAGCTTACGGGTCCTGAGTTATTAATCGACGAGCTTGAATTTCTTTTCCAGCTTTTCCAGTTTTTCGACGATGCCGCCGTACTCGAGCTCGCTGTAAGGAAGCATCGCGGCGCCTGAAAATCCCTGGCGTCGGATGGCTGTCGCTTTTTCAGAAACTTGGTCTCTGATATGGTCCCAGTAAGGATGGTCGAAGACATCGGCGTGTTCGGTCAGTTTTCCATTGTTCACGCAGAAGGCTGCGCCAGTGACAACCGGCGGGCCGTCGAAGAAGGAGATCGTCGAGTTGAGCTTACAGGGCATGAGAGGGCCGTTATGGCTGCCCCTCATGAAGCCGGCGACGAAGTGCCCGATCTGGAAAGGAGCCAGCAGCTCTCCGGTTGCGGGGAATTCTCCCTGGACGCGGACCAGAGCTACGGGGTCATCCTTACCCGTGTATTTTCCAGCGATGTTATGGAGACGGGTGGTGGAGACAACCGCAGCCTGATTTCCGCTGGCCCTGGAGTGGATGCTCTCGATGACATACCTCTCGTTGTCCCGAAGCAGGGCTGCGATGTCGTAGACCTCTTCAGGAGCGTTGAGTTCGATAATCTTGTCTTTCTCGGTGTATCCGACATCAATAATGCGAAAAGTGAAGCCGTCGCTCATTTTGGGGCTGAGGATGAGTCCGGCGTTGTACATGGGGTCTGTGAAGGCCAGATAGAAAGGCAGGTTATATGCGCCGGGATCGGTCTTGTCTGCTGCGAAAAAGACAAAGGGTTCGTTGGGCCGCTCTTCGAATTCCATCTCCGCGACAGCTGGCCCCATTCCTTTTATGTTGCCGCTGAAAGCATCTTTGAGCAAATCCTGCCCTGCGCCGTAGAGTCCCTGCTTTTTGGCCACAGCTGTTCCGGCTGTGAACGCATCCCAGGCCATTTTATGTATTTTTTCGTCTGAAACGCCTCTTTCGTGCGTGCACAGGATAGCAATGTCGTCTCCGGTATAGCCGATGTAGAAGTCGATCAGCAGATTCTTACTCTTCTCCTTAACAAAATTCCTGACTTCGTCCACGATTGCTTTGCTGGGAGTGATATGACCGCCGATGCTGCCTATATCCGCTTTCAAGACGCTAAGGGTGACTTTCATGAAAACCTCCTTGAAACATTAGTGTTAAACGGAAAACACAATTCTAATGATATTAGGCGGGTATTGTCAATAATAATCCCTGTCCCGGTGTCATGAATGAGCTACACCTGGCTTTTTTAGAGGACAGAAACCCTCTCCATCAGATTTCTTTAGCCCGAGGAAAGGTTGGCACAAAGTTTGCTTTAAATTAAGTGTGAGAAACATGTGTTGGAATAGGAGAGGGACAATGATTCATAAAAAATCAATTTTCCTGTTTTCAATCCTCGCCTTTGTCTTGATTGTTTCCCCTGGTATTCTGGGCGCGGAGTCCCATTACACGTATATTCATTCGCCCAAGAGCGATGTGTATTTCGGCTATATAACCTACACTGAGGTCCAGCATGACGGGAAAGACCCGGTGGTGATTCGTGAAGGGGAGGAAGCTCCCCGGGTTGCCGTGTTGAATTTTCCTCTGTTGCCGGGAGATACCATCCGCACCACCGCCGGCAGGAGATGCGAGGTTCAACTGGATACGGGGACCATAATCCGCCTTGACCTGGATACGGAGCTGAAGATCGAGACCATCATGGCCAAGAGCCTCAGCACTGTCCGCAAAGTCACGAATTTCCTCCTCAATAGAGGCCAGGTCTACATCATGTACAAGCGGTATTCCTACCCGGAGATCTTCCAGGTCATAACCCCTAACGCCTCGGTGAAACTGAACCACAATGCAGTGGCCATGATAGCCGCGAGGGATGACGGGAGCAGCGAAATCCAGGTCAGACTGGGAAAGGCTTTTGTCCTCTACGGCCCTGACGGAGATAGCTTGAAAGAAGAGGTCCTCAAAAAATCCGAGAGTTTGACCGTCTCCAAAAGCCACCGCGCCCTCTTGGGTGAATACAAGCAGGATGCGGACTTTGAATTATGGAATGACTCCATCAACAAGAACTTTAAGGAACTTCACCGGGGAATAGCCGTTATCCCCGAACCCATCCACAGGTATTCGCCAGCGGTTATCTATTTTGCCCAGAAGTATTCGTCGATATACGGCGAGTGGGTCTGGGACGACCTCTACGGCTATGTCTGGCGGCCTTACTTCAATGATTATTATCCCAATGGCAGCTGGTCTCCCTATTATTATGGACAGTGGAGAGAGGCGGATGGTCAGCTCTTCTGGGTGGCGGAAGAGCCCTGGGGCTGGGTGCCCTACCACCTGGGCCTCTGGGTCTGGAATAAAAATCGCGGCTGGCTGTGGATTCCTGGGTCGGCGTTTGCGCCAGCCTGGGTGGATTGGGGATTCCATATGGGCTACTATGGCTGGAGGCCGTGGTCGATGTGGGATTGGTATTTCTACGGCATGTATTATAATTTCTATCCCTATTATTATTATAGCGAACCGTTCCTCTACGACATGCTTTATGATCCTCTCGCCGATAACCCGCAGAACGAGGGGATTGAATGGAATAGTGTCAAATATAAGATCAGCAAAGCCCAGCTGAAGAAGCCGTCCTCCCTGTATCCGGTGCCCAAGGAGCTCAAAGGAACCTACAAGAAGGTTGTTTCAGCGTTGAAGGCCGGAGATAGCGGAATCCTGGCATCCCTCCGGAAAAATATCGAGCAGGCCGTTTTTGTA
This sequence comes from Candidatus Aminicenantota bacterium, assembly GCA_029882525.1. Lineage (GTDB taxonomy): Bacteria > Acidobacteriota > Aminicenantia > Aminicenantales > Aminicenantaceae > SOIA01. Next base: position 8,411 of record JAOUKO010000035.1, read on the forward strand.
AAAAAGGAAGATTTGAACGCGGCCAGGATTCAAAAGGGAGCCATTCTCTTCCGCGAGCTTCCTCAATCAGCGTTAAAGAATGCCCAGCCTCAGAGGACAGTTGTAAATCCTTATAGAGAGGCGGTCAAAGCCTACAGGGAAAATGAGGCCAGGGCCTTCTCCAAAATGAATGCCAGCCCCGCTCTTTCCGGAATAAAGGGAAGGGAGGGAGCTGCTCCTTCGAATGCCGTACCTTCAAAGGCCGCAAGAAGGATTGATCCCGCTAGAAATACGTCTTCTGAGCGGGCCGTCGGTATCAGGAAAAGAGATGCTCGCCTTGTTCCGTCCACAGCAGGGAAGAAAGGTAAATCCGCTGCAATAACATCGCGGGAGCCGTTTGTCCCTGTTCGTTTCAGGGATTGGAATCCCGATGCCATCGTGGCCCGCCGGGCAGGAGTCTCCTTGAAGTATTCCAGCCGCTTCAACCAGATTGAGTGCCCTGAGCTGGCCCTGACTTCAAGGACAGTGCGGCGAAGCACGAACATGGTCAGTATGACAGGTGTTTCTCCCTCTGGCGGAGGCTCGTATTATTCCGGCTCGGACAGAGGCCACTCCTCGTCGTCTTCAAGCTCGTCGTGGGGAACGCAGTCATCGAGCTCTCGGAGTTCGGGGGCCGGTTCCAAAAGCACAGGTTCTCGCGGAAATTCAGAGAAGAAGTAAAAATTCATAGATAAAAAAAGGGGACAGGCTATTTTTGGGGACTGTCCCATTCAGTCCTTATCTTAAGTATAAGAGGGACTGTCCCCTTTTCTTAAAAAATAGCATGCCCCTTTTTTGTCAAAGGCTGCTGAGGCAGGAAAAGACCATCAGGGAAGCATCGAAACAGACAAGGTAGCTATCGGCGAGTTTCTTGAAATCCTCCAGAAATTCTTTCCTGAGAGGTTTAACAGGCTCTGGTTTGAAGGTGAGGGGGTTGATGAATTTTCCGTCCTTTTTGATCCTGTAGTCCAGGTGAGGGCCGGTGGATTCTCCTGATGAGCCCACATGCCCGATGAGTTGTCCTTCTTTGACTTTTGCTCCTTTTTCTACCCCTCTGACGATATTCCTGAGATGAAGGTACATGGTTTCATAACTGTTTTTGTGCCTGATCCTGACCATGCGGCCTGAAGCTCCTTGAATACCGGCAGATATGACTGTCCCGTCTGCTGTCGCCTGGACAGGGGTTCCGATATCGGCAGCATAGTCCACTCCAAGGTGGGGACGGTAAACCTTGCGGATCGGATGGAGCCTGTTGTAGCTGAAGCGGGAGGTGATTCTGTTGTACCGGATAGGGGATATCCTGAACGATTTTCTCAGAGACCCGCCTTCTAAGTCGAAGTAGTCCACCTCGTTGGTGTCAGGGTAAGTGTAGCGAAAAGCATAAAATGTCTTGCCCTGGGTGGTGAATTCAGCGGCGAGGATGTTCCTGTATCCGACGAACTCGTTGTTCAGGTATTTCTTTTCGAAGATGACTTTAAAGGAGTCGCCTTTCCGCAGGTCCGCATAGAAGTCTATATCCCAGGCAAAAATGTCAGCCAGGTCGAGAGCCAGTTGCACTTGCTCGCCCTTTTCATTGACAGCAGTGATGAGAAAATCGTCGATGGTCCCCCAGATCGTGTTGACTCTGATATCGTACGGTATCTTCTTAATCTCAGCCGTATAGGCTTCCTCTTTTTTCTGGACGTAGAGGTAATCCTTGTCGTCTATATCGTATTCCAGGGAGACGAATTCTCCCGGCTGAACGGTGCAGACCCTGATCTCCTGGCCGGCCTTTATCCTTGCCAGGTCGTAGACCGGCTTCACGTCCCTTCTCAGGTTGTGTATCTCAGCAGGCGGAAGACCATACTCAGCCAGGATATCCGAAAGGGTCATTCCTCTGCGGATGGTCTTCTTGTTTTCCTCCAGGACAGCCGGAGCGCTCGGGTTTTCCTCTGGAGGCGGGATTGTAATTTCTTCGATCAAAGGATCATCTTTGGGCATGAAGCTGAGGATGATAAACAGAGAGAAGGAGAGGAGAATAAAAGAGAGAATATGGATGCGGCGGGCTTCGGCCCTTTTCTTGCGTGTCTTAATCCTGACTTTCATAAGGCCTGAGCTTGGAGAAGAAAGTCATAGATAACAAAATAAATGATTTCCTCATCTTAGTCAACCTTTCCTGATCATTATTAAGCATCTTTCTATGGCAGTTAATCATGGAGGTGTAATCTGTTAAAGCGCCGGTTTCCCTCCATCCTCGCCAAGACCCTCCCACCCTCCACCATGGGCTCCGGATGGAGAGGAACCGTCGCCGCATTTCCCCATAAGGTCGGATGCTTCCCTCATCACGAAAAAAAAGATGCTTCATAATAAATAATGCAGAAAAAGGGGCCGGGCCCCTTTTTTCCTCTTCTTTCCCAGCAAATGTTATTGCGAGCGAAGCGCGGCAATCTATTAAGAAAAATTGTTTTTTTCCTTAACATTCCGGGCTTTTGACAGGTATATTAATGTGGATGAAGAATGAAGACGAGCTGGTTGGTGAAGTCCTTCAAGGAGACCATTCCTCCTTTGAGCAGCTTCTTCGGCCCTACCGTCAGGGACTTTTGAACATGGCCTATCGGATGACAGGAAATAGGGAAGAGGCCAAAGAGGTCTGCCAGGATGCGCTGATCAAGGTCTACAAATATCTACACAGGTTCAAAAGAGGAAAAAGCTTCAAGAGCTGGGCCTATAAAATAACGATAAACTCCGCCTGTGATTTCTTGAGGAAGAAAAAGAGGTTTGAGGACTCCGTGCAGACGCAAAAGGACCTGGAATGGAGTCGCAGCCCTGACCCGGAACGGCAGTTCCAGAATAAAGAGATAAAAGACAGGATCGAGGCCTGCCTCAAGAACCTAAGCCCCCGGGAAAAAGCCGTTTTTCTTCTCCGGGATGGAGACGGCTTCTCAGTGGACGAGACTTCGAAGATCCTCAAATGCTCTTCGCTGAGCGTCCGGACCCATCTCTCCCGGGCCAGAAAGAAGATCCGGGCCCAGTTTGAAAGAATGAATCTTGGATACAGAGAAGAGGTAAAAAATGAAGTGTAAAAAGGTTTATCGTCTGCTGCCGCTCATGGCGGGAGGGGATCTCCGCTCATCTCGAATTTCGGCCGTGAAAGCTCATCTGGAGAGATGTCCCGAGTGTCAGCGTGAGTACGACGCCTATATACTGTCGCTCGAGACGACAAAAGAATGGCTGGAAAAGGATAGAAAAGACTGGGAAGAGAACGAGTGGCAGCGGGCGGTTCAGAACGCAGTGACGCAGAAAAAGCCCGAAGTTTCGACTTTGGCTCCCTTGCCATTCCGGAAAGCCTGGGCATACGTGATGATGGGCGTTCTGGCTGTGGCTTTGACTTTGCTGCTGGTCGTGAGGCCTTTTGATATCGGGGAAGGGATGAGGCCGGATTCAGGAGTATCCTCCCGGACTCAGGCCCGGCTTTCAGGCGGCTCTCTGGAGGAGTCTCAGCAAGAAGTGGTGAGAATGACCATGATTCTGCCCGAAACCGGACAGAAAATCATCTGGTTTTTCGATAAAAACTTTACGTTGGAGGTCAACGAATGAAAAAATCAATCGGGATTTTGCTTGTTTTTTTGCTCCTGCTCGGAGCCACATCGAGCGTTTTCGCTTCAGAGGAACAGCAAAAAAAACCTGAGCTGAGAAAAGAGTTCATCCAGTTGAAGTACGTCAAGGCGAGACAAATCAAGTCGCTTCTTTTTACCTATATAAGTGAATACGGCCGGATACTTTCTGATGATGAGTTGAATATCATCACCATCCAGGATACCCCTGAGATAATCGAGAAAATGCTTAACCTTATCAAGAATGTCGATATCAAACCAGTGGATATCCTGTTCACCGTAGACCTGATCGTGGGCTCGTTTAAAGAGGAACAGGAAGAAGTGACAGCAGCCGGGAAAAAACCTGTTGATAAAGGATTGGAATCAGACCCGGTGATGAAAGAGATGCAGAGAGTGATGAGCTTTAAATCTCTGTATAAAATTGGCTCGGCTTTACTCAGGGTTCAAGACGGAAGCCTCTCAGACCAGAGAATCGGAGGCTCAGATTTGGAATTCAGGCTTCAGATGAGACCGCGTTACGTCAGAGAAGAGAAAGGAGATGCCTTCCAGGTGGAACTTGAGCTGCAGCATGATAGAGTCAGGAAAACAGAAAATATGGCCCAAAGAGAGAACGTTTCCCTCATCCAGACGGCTCTGAATTTGAGGAGCGGAGAGAAGACCATCGTCGGGATCTCCAAGCTCGACGGCGGAGACAGGGCATTGGTCCTGGTTATCTCCGGAAAGATCATCAGATAGGAAATCGTCAGGCTGGCTTTTCAAGCTGGGCTCGTTTAACCTGTCATTCCTTGGTCCCAGCAAGAAGAGCCAGCCTTTTTTTCTATGAGATTGCCGCGCTGCGCTCGCAATGACATTCTAAAAGTTTTACCGTCCACTGAAAATTGGGGATAGTGAAAATCGGGGACAGTCCCCAATTTTTAGTTTTTTACCGGTTGGCCCAGTGGTGAGCGGTCAGGAGAGTCACCCGGGCGATATCAGCCATGATGTCCGGGTTGATGCGGTAGATGCTGTCACCCGGCAGATGATAGGCGAGATGAGGACCGTTCGAGGCAAAGGAAACACAGGCGGCGCCTTTAAGAAAGAAGGGGGCATAGTCGGAACTCCGGACTCCCACGCCTCTGATGGTTCCGATTCTCCTTAAGATATTGATGTGTTTATCCGCCTCCTCAAGCGCTTTTTTCAGATCCTCATGTTCGGCGCTGACCGAACAGCCTGCCCCGTCCCCTTCTCCGACCATGTCAAAGTTGAACATGGCATCGAGCTTCTCGAACTGGCCAGGAACATGGTCTGCGAAATAGGTGGAGCCCATCAGCCCCATCTCTTCTCCGCCGAAGAGGACAAAGACCACCGAGCGTTTCGGCTTCTTCTTCAGCACGGCAAAGGCCTGCGCCACCTCCATCACCACCGCACTGCCGCTGGCGTTGTCATTTGCTCCGGAAAAGAGAAGCTCCATGTGCTCTCCGCAGTGGTCGAAATGTCCTCCGATGACCAGGCATTCTTTCTTGAGCTTGGGGTCAGAGCCTTCCACGTAACCGACAACGTTATAACCGACGCCGCCGGGAAAATTCCTGGATTCCACTTTGAACTTTATCTTTGACTGGAGGGGAAAAGAGATGGGTTGCTTGTAGGTGGAAAGATCGTTTCTTAAATCCGTCGATTTTATCCCCCTCTCTTCCAGGATCATGTCCGCGGTCTTTTCACTGATGATGGCCGGAGTGAAGCCTTCGATCCAGTCTCCGTTAGGATTGGCTAGCGGCTCTTCGTAAATATAGAAAAGGCCCAGCGCTCCCTTCTCCCTGGCTGTTTTCATCCGGAAGCGGTGATGGTCATGTTTCTGGTACCGGTCGTCCCTCCGGTCAGGAGTTCCTCTGAAGCAGAGGATGAACTTTCCCCGGACATCGAGCCTGGCATAATCGTCGTAGCCGATCTCGGGCGCGCATATTCCCCAGCCGGCAAATACCAGCTCAGCCGTGTGGTCGCCGCTGTCGCTGAAGAGCATGGGCATGAAGTCTGTAAGAGGCTTGAGCGGGACTTCTTTAAAAGAGGGCTCCGCCTCCGGCTGTCTCTGTCTCTCTATAAGGTGAAGGGTCATCTCCGCTTTATCAACAACCACATAAGGAGAAGGATAGGCTTGAAGGTATCCCACTTTCCCGCTAATCGGTTTGAGTCCCCATTCTTTGAATTTGCCGGCTGCCCATCTGGCTGCTCCGGTATAGCCTTCGTGGCCGGTGTGCCGTCCGGCATACCGGGGCAGACACATGGTCTTCACATAACCGTAGGCATCCAGGGGAAGGATGGAATCTAACCCTTTTTGAAGGTCACTGTCCGTCTTTTCAGCACGGATGGTGAAAGAAAAAAACAGAAGAATTAAGATAAGAGCGGGTAATAAAATCAGCTTATTGTGTTTCATCGAAACCTCCAGAAATATTTTTATTCGCTGGTCTTATTACTCAAATATTCGGCGAAAAGTCATTGACGTGGGCGTTTTATCTCATGAGATTGCCGCGTTGCGCTCGCCAAGACGCCGATGATATCATCTTTATATTATCCTTTTACTCCTCACTATTATAGATATAAACTCGCCATAATAGATACAAAAAATGAATTTCATCATATCATGTTATTTCCGGATATTGCTTGTTTTTAAATTGTCCATTTTTTTCAAATAGCCCTTGACCGAGATCGCCGCCAGGCCGGCCAGCCCGATCAGCCCGATCAGGTTCGGGGCAGCCATCATGCCGTTGAAAACGTCTCCGATGGACCAGGCCTCTTCGACTTTGAGAGTGGCTCCGATGAAGATAACAACGCAGAATATCCAGCGGAAGGGCTGCTTGATCCATGAGCCTAAAAGATAGCTGAAAGAGATTTCTCCATAGTAGGGGACTGCGATCAGGCTGGAGTAGCCAAAGAGAAAAGAGCTTAAAGCGACGATCAAGCCGCCGATTCTGGGTAGCGCAGCGTTGAACGCCGCAGCGGTCATCGCTGTGCTGGTGATCCCCTCATTCCAGACGCCTGTAACCAGGACCGTCAGGGCGGTGAGAGTGCAGATGACCAGAGTGTCGACGAACACGTCCAAGGAGGCGATGAGCCCCTGCCTTACCGGCTCGCTGGTCCGGGCTGCGGCATGGTAAACGGCTGCAGTCCCGGTTCCGGCTTCATTGGAGTAGGCACCCCTGGCAAAACCGTAGCGGATGGCGTTCCTTATGGTCATCCCCGCTACCCCTCCGCTGATGGCTGAAGGCTTGAAGGCGCTGACAAAGATGAGGGAGAGGGCATGGGGAATTTTATCAGCGAAGATGATGATGGTGAACAACGCGCCCAAAATATAAAAGAAGACCATGATCGGGCTCAAGAACTCGGTGACCTTGGCGATGGATTTGATTCCGCCGATGATGACAAGCCAGGTCAGGACAGCCAGGCCCAGTCCAGTCATCCAGGGTTCGATCCCGAGCTGTGTTTTCATCGCCAGCGCCACCGAGTTGGACTGGATGGAGGTGGTGGAAAAGAGAGGCTTGCAGCCCATGAAAAAGGCAAAAATGCCTGCCAGCCAGGGAAGCCCCAGGCCATATCTGATGTAATACATGGGCCCGCCGACTATTGACCCGTCAGGGGCTGTTGTTTTGAATTTCTGGCCGAGCACGGCTTCAGCCACTTTGATCGCCATGCCGAAGAAGGCAGCCAGCCACATCCAGAAAACGGCTCCTGGCCCGCCCATGGCGATGGCTGTGCAGACGCCGGCGATGTTTCCGTTGCCGATGACAGCGGCCAGGGAGGTGGCCAAAGCCTGGAAAGGAGTGATCTCTCCCTTGCGCTCTGTTGAGCTTTCGCCGAAATCCTTGCGCCCGAGAAGCAGGCGGATAGAAAGGCCGAAGCGGCGCAGCTGGACAAATCGCAGGCGGATAGTCAGGTAGATTCCCACTCCCAGAAGAAGGATGAGCATATGAGGGCCCCAGACAACGGCGCCGAGGAAGCGGAGAGTGCGTTCGAAAAAGTCCATGGTTATTTGCCTGTCCTCAGCTTGGCATCCAGGCTTATCTTGTAATCTTTTTCTTCCGAGGCAAAGACCTTTTCCAGTATTCCTTTGAGTATTTCTCTGTTTTTCTGGCTTTCCGGGATTTCAACGATTCCGCAGCCCAGTGCTTCATCTCCTTTCTTGAACACTTTCGGCCAGACCTGATGACGGAAGAGGTCTATGCTTTGGGCGTAGAGCCGGCAGCAGCCGTTGAAGACTCCGGCATAGTAATCCGCCAGTTGGCTGCCGAAGCTCTGGGAGAAATACTCAAAATCCAGGCTGTCCTTTATATGGGGATATTGCGGCTGAGGGCCTTCCTTGTGGATCTCAGAGATGGCTTCTTTTAAGCGCCTTTCGATGGCAGGCTCCTCGCGGTTCAGGAACAGCACGCCGACACTTCCGGGAGTTTTCCTCATTTCCCCTTCGATTGTCTCCAGGATGCGGCTCATATGAAGTTTCAAGACGCGTTTTGTTTCCAGGGGTTCTGTTTTGTCTCTTTCGTTGAAGGTCAGGGTCAGGGCGACGCGGCAGCTTGGACATTCGTTGAGGAGCTGAAGCACTCGCCTGATGAACTCCACCAGCGAATCGAGAGAATGCTGGCGCAGTGAGAAGTAGGGTTTGTTTTGAGGAACGCCCTCTTTTTTCTGGAAATGTTTGAACAGCGACCAGATGTAAGACCATTTCACTTCCTGCTGGTAGTCCACATCCAGCAGGTCTTTCTTGAGACTGTGAAATTTCTCCTGGAGGCTTATCCAGTCTTCGGCTTCGAGCAGGACGGCTGACCTGCAGTAAAAAGGATTTTTGGAGATAAACTTGTCTGTCCTCTCTTTTTTGTATTTTCCCGATTCATCCGAAAAGGCAAAGAAAATGGGCATAGAAATAAAGGTCCTTTTATTTCTTTTTTTTCTTTTTCTTCTTCTTTTTTCTCTTGATCTCTTCTTTCACGTTTTTATGAAGGGCGATGAAGTAGTAGGCGGTCAGCATGGCGATTATCAGGGCAAAGCGCAGTACATTTCCCAGGAAAATAAGTGAATAGAACGCGAAACCGAGGATGCCGAGGAGGAGGAGGAGATGAAAGAAAGCGAATATCATAGAGTCTCCTTCAGCAGGGATGATTGCAGAGCCTGAAGCGGGATGAAGACCTTGGACAAGAAATCAGTTATTATCAATCCTCCTGATGGAGATGATGGTGACTGTCTCCCGGGGGACATCCGGCATGCCTGATTTCACCATGGTCTTGACGTTGGCAATGGCATCGACGACATCCATTCCCTTGGTCACTTTTCCGAAAACAGGGTATCCGAAGCCGCGGGGAGTCTCATCCCTGTAGTCCAGGCCTGGATTGTCGACATGGTTGATGTAAAAGTGGCAGGAGATGGTGTTTATGCCTTGCATCCGGCCCATGGCGATCGTTCCTCTTTTATTGCTCAGTCCGTTTTTCGCTTCGTTTTTGATCATCGGCTTGCCCGGTTTTTCGGCAAGGTCTTCGGACATACCGCCAGCCTGGATCATAAAGCCCTTGATCACCCGGTGGAAAATCGTCCCGTCGTAGAATTTCTCGTCCACATAGGAGAGAAAGTTTTTGATCGAAATAGGT
>JAOUKO010000244.1 GCA_029882525.1 Candidatus Aminicenantota bacterium
TAAATTCAAATTTCGCTGATGAGCCCGATTAAAGTATAGAATATGGTTTTTAAGGTTTAAAAACTTTTATTTGAATCTAAATGTGACACAGCCTGAATGACATAAAATCCCCTCATTTGGGACAAACCCTAAAAAAATATTGAAAAAGGGCCCTATTTTTCAGTCAGGATTAGTGAAAACGGAAAATAGAGACATGACCCCACTTTGTTTTATTGAGCTTTCAAAGCACTCAATCGCTTTTTTGCGTCGCTGATTTCAATAATGCCAGAATCCGCATCTTTCCAGAGGCTGAGAAATTTCTCGTAATGCTCGGAAGCCTGCTTCGTCATGCCCTTCTGTTCGTATATCCTGCCCAGCATGTAGAAGCTCCTGGCGTAGATGTCACCATAGAGAAGCCTCCCCGTGGTCAAAGCAATGATTCTTTCGTGCTCTTTCTGCGCTTCTTCCAAATCCCCGGCCTCGAAATAGGCTAAAGCCAAAGGCTCAAAAAACAGAGCCTGTCCAAATTCCGGGTCCGATTGAGCAGGCAACAGCGTCAGGGCCTGCTGGAAGTGTTCGACCGCTTTCTGGAAATTTCCTCTTTTCAGCTCGATCATACCTCGAAGATTCAGGTAGAGCCTTTCCGACTTCTTGTGGATACCGCTGGCAATCAGCTCCTTGAACTCGCCGGCAGAATTTGATGCCTTATCCAACGAATCCATCTCTAGATATATCCTTCCCTTAAGATACAGAGCTTCTCTCTGTCTTGGAAGAATACCTGCCTCAGAGGAAATGTTCCAGGCCGCTTCGCACTCCCTGATGGCTTTCTCAAGATCATGGGATCTGAGATTCAGGTAAGCCAAGTACAGATGGAACCATGAGCTCCAATCCGTCTCGCCGAGCAATTCTCCCAGTTCAACTCCCAGTTGGGCCTGCTCTTTCGATTTCCCGTACATCCCCTGCAGAAGATACAGTGCGCTGAGCCTTTTTATGCCCTCTTCGTGGGCTTTGGGCTCCTCAGTTTCGAGCAGCCTCTGGTATTCATTTTCGGCGTTGACCAAATCCTCTCTGTAATGGAAGATATCTCCGTTTAACAAATGATTCCAATAATGGTTCGGGTCAAGACCGGAAGCTTTTCCCGCCTCAACCTGAGCCAGATCATATCTTCCCTGATAAAGATAATTATTGGCCAGGCTGAAACGAACGAGCGCGCTATCCATAATATTTTTTAAGTAGAGCTCAAGAAATTCCCTGCTCTTATCGTACAGCCCTTTTGCCGCATAACTCTCTGCTATGTTTACATAGCTGATGACCGATTCATCTTGATTCTGAATGTTTGCTTCAAAAAACGATATGGCCTTATCCCATTCTTCCAAGAATGCATACAGAGCCCCTAAGTTATTATTGCCGATGGAATCATCCGGGTAGAGCTGCAGCAATGTATCATAGGACTCGATGGCTTTACCATACGTGGTTTCTGATTGAGAATAGAAGTCACCATGAATATAGTAGCGCTCTCTCTCCGACACCCGGTCGCTCAACTCAAAAGCCTTCCGGTAGCGCTTCATCGCCTCCGTCCGGTAGCCTATGTTGGTGTAGGCGGCGGCCATGTTCCTGTAAGCCATGGCGAAATCGGGATCGATTGCAGCCGCCGTCTCCATGAGGGGGATACACTTGAGATATTCTCCCTTGGCAAAATATTCCATCCCCTCCCGGTAATACTTATAGGCTTCGGTTGAGGTCGTGGTGATCTTTTCCACTTCACTATCTATATCGCCGGCGATCTCCGCCGCGGTCAGCTTAAAGCTTTCTTTGATCTTCCTTGTCAGCTCATCCACCATGGAGAACATACTTTCTTCTCCAATCCCTTCCACCCTCTCCGAACCGATCAGCTCGCCCGTGCTGGCGTCCTGAAGAAGCGCGTTGATCCTCAAAGTATCGCCGGCCATGGCGAGCTTACCGAGCAGTATGTAACGCACTCCTCCCCGGGACGATATCTCCTGAAGCGCCTTCGAGGAGTAGCTCCGCACCTCTAGAAGATCCGATTCCTCCAGGATAGTGTACAGCATCTCTCCACTCAGGACCCTTAAGTATTTTGATTGAGAGAGGTCTGCGATCAAAAGGTCAGAGAGAGTCTTCCTCCAATGGTCAAACCGCTCATCTCCGGTATTGTTCTCGAAATACATGACAGCCAGCGAAGGTTTATCCTGAGGAAAGGGCATCATCCTCTTTCTGGGTAAAAAACGCCAGAGGACAACGGCCAGGATGATGACCGTGACTATGGCCAAAGCAGGGATGAATACTTTCTTCAGGGTAAATTTTACGGTTATCTCTTTATGGGTAACCGGTTTTCTCTTCGCCGCCAACCTTTCTGTGGTGGGCAAGCCTTTCTCCACCCTGCTCAATTCAGAAAGGAGGGTCTCGGCATTCTGATACCTGTCCTCCCTTTTCTTCTCCATACATTTCAGGATCACACGGCTTAATCCCTCGGGAACCTGAATATTGACCGCTCTCGGGTCGGGAGGCTCCTCGCTCTTGTGCTTCATGGCCACGCTCAAGGGCGTTTCTCCCTCAAAAGGCACCCGTCCTGTCACCATCTCGTACAGGATCACTCCCAGTGAATAGATATCTGAGCGCTGGTCCACCTCCTTCATTTCGGCCTGCTCTGGAGACATGTACTCCGGTGTCCCGATGATCAAACCTGTCCCTGTGATCCCTTTCTTTATAAGGGAACGGGCTATCCCAAAATCCATGATCCGCACGTTCCCCTCTTTATCGACCATGATGTTCTGGGGCTTTAAGTCTCGATGGACCACTCCCAGTCGATGGGCCTCCATCAGGCCGTCGCAAACCTGCTTGGCTACAAACACAGCTTTCCCCACGCTCAAATGACCCACCCTTAAAATCGTGTTCTTCAAATCCTCACCAGGCACATATTCCATGGTGATGTACTGCGTGCCTCTCTCTTCATTCAGGTCATACATGCGGCAGACGTTCTTGTGGGATATCTTCCGGGCAAGTTTCAACTCGTTCCGGAAGCGCTCTATGGTCTTCTTATCAGAGGAGACTTCAGGTTTGAGCAGTTTGAGGGCCACCTCTTCTTCTGTCTTCTTATCGAACACTCTGTAGACCTGCCCCATGCCCCCTTTACCCAGCTCTTCGATCACCTCGAACCTCTTGGCAAAAGTGCTGCCCCGGGCCAGCTCGCCTGAGGGCATTTCAAGAGTTTTTGTATGGGAATCCAGGGTCTGCTCCGAGGCAAGGAGGGGTGAACCGCACTTGCTGCAGAAGCTGCTGTCAGCAGGATTTTCGGAGCGACATTTTGGACATTTCATGCAGGTCTTCTCTTCAGTTATTTCAAAGAAAGAGTAGCAATTCGAAAGAAAAGAGTCAAACCCAACTTAACGTTTCCTTTATAGACTCAGGGAAAACCGATGTTCTCTTTTGACTTCGATTTTTCAGGGTGTTAATATTTCCCAACGCAGAGGGCAAGGAAATAGACCCGACATGAGAACCACCCTGATCAGAGGAGGAACCGTTGTCCTGGGACAGAACGTCTCCAAGCAGGATATTCTCATTCAAGGGGAAACCATCTCTGAACTGGGTAATCTCTCCCGGAGGAAAGCGGATGCGGAAATCGATGCCTCAGGCCTGCTTGTGCTTCCCGGCGCAATCGACACCCACGTCCATTTCAACGACAAGTTCATGAACACGGTCAGCGTCCATAACTTCCACAATGGCACCCTGGCCGCCGCCTACGGCGGCGTGACCAGCATAATCGACTTTGCCAATCAGGCCCCAGGCCAGTCGCTGGCCAGCGCTCTCGAAAAAAAGAAGAAGGAGGCTGAGGGAGAAGCGCTGGTCGACTGGGGGATTCATCCCGTGATCACGGAGGCAACGCCTGAAGTCATACAGGAGATTCCGCTTATGGTCATTGAGGGCGCACCGACCATAAAATGCTACATGACCTACCGGAAAGAGGGACTCATGGTCGGGGCAGAGGATTTGAAGCGCATCCTGAAAGCCCTGCGGGATACAGGGGGGATGCTCATGGTTCATGCCGAAGACAATGAGATCATAGAGAAGAACATTCGTCGCATGATCAGGTCGGAGAGAACACAACCCATATTCCATGCCGAAAGCAGGCCTCCTGAGGCTGAGGAAAAAGCCATAAACTGCTGCATCCAGCTTGTCCGGGAAACCTATGGCCGTCTTTTCATCGTCCATCTGGCCTCGGCTGAAGGCATGGAGCTCGTCGGAGCAGCGCGGAGAGAAGGCCTGGACGTCATCGCCGAGACCTGCACTCACTATCTCTTGTTTACCGAGAAAATGCTGGAACGAAAGGACGGCATCAAATGGATCTGCTCTCCGCCGCTCAGAAGCCGGGCTGTCCGGGACAAGCTCTGGGAGGGCCTCAGGGATGGACGGATCTCGATGATAAGCTCGGATGACGCGGCCTATTCCTGGGAAGCCAAGCTTTACGGGGCTGACCGCTTCGATAAATGTCCCAACGGTATTCCCGGGATCGAGCCCCGGCTTTGCCTGCTCTATTCCGAAGGAGTGATTAAAGGGCGGCTCACGCTGCCCAGACTC
>JAOUKO010000245.1 GCA_029882525.1 Candidatus Aminicenantota bacterium
CAATCCCTATTTTAAGGAAAAGAGCCTTTTTTTCTACTCCTTCACAATTTCACACATAAAATTTTACACTGCCTGATATTTTATATTTTATTTGCTCTTGGCTAAGCTCCATTCCTCCCTTAGTTTTGAATTTTCTTTCTCTAGGAACATCGCGTACCCATCCTACTTGAATCAGATAATCAAGGTTCGACGATACATCTTGCTGTTTTAAGTCATATATTGCCTCATTTCTTTTTGTAATTCACGAATTCCTATAGGAATTTTAGTGATACCTTTAGTATTTTTATGTCTTGCATAAAGGAATTTTAATATTTTTTCTCACTTATCGTCTTCAGGATTAATGTTCATATAAATATCCTCCAAAATTTATAGCTCAATAATAAGTATATTACTTAAGATGAAGGATTGTTTAATAAGTGTATTTCTATAAAGGCTATTTTCAATGAATAAAATGTTATATAATATATTTATTTACAATAATTTATAAGTCATAATATAAAAAATAAAAGATTATTTAAAATCACCTCTCCCCTACCCCTTTTTTGATGTTTGAAATTAAATTTTTAAGTCTGTGGAAACCTTTTTTCGTTTTGTCCGTATTAATAAATGATATGTTTCTAAAATATAAAAAGAAATCAAAAACAGAGGCAAAAAGATGAAAAGTCTGACGCGTAAAGAAGAACTCATCATGCTATCCATCCTCCACATGAAGAAAAACGCTTACCTTGTCGCCATCGTGGACCATCTCTCTCAAACCACAGAGAAAAAAGTATCGCTTACATCCGTCCATCTGCCTTTAAATCGAATCGAAAAGAAGGGATTGATCGCATCAGAGTTCGGGGAGGCGACCGCAGTCAGAGGGGGACGGAGGAAAAAGATCTACACAATCACAAAACTGGGTTTTGAAGTTCTGGAAGAACACAAGAGGATTACAGACCTCCTCTGGAAAAACTACATGAAATATTCCTCTCCAAAGGATTGAATTTATGACAAGGCGTGAACGTCCTCTGAAGATATTGGAGTTCTTCCTGAAAAATGTCATCTCTTTCGAGGACCAGGAGAATCTGGCAGGTGATTTTAAGGAGATGTATCAGCGGATCTCTGGAAAAAGAGGAAAAGCCACAGCTCTGCTCTGGTATGCCTTCCAGATTCTAAAACTGATTCCCTCTTATTTCAAAAATTACACTTACTGGAGTCTAACCATGATCAAGAATTATTTGAAATTCACCTTCAGAAATTTGACTCGGCGTAAAGTCTATTCTCTCATTAATCTTTTCGGACTTGCTGTTTCCCTGGCCTGCGTCATTCTTATCCTGCTTTGGGTTCAGCATGAATTGAGTTATGATCGATTCCATGAGAAAGCAGACGATATTTTTATGGTCCTTCGGGAGGAAGAGGAAACAACCATGGCCCCCACCTCCTACCTTCTTGCTCCTTCGTTGGTAGCTGAAATACCCGAAATCGTAAATGCCACCCGCTTTGCACAAATTCCCGAAACAGAGAAGGTATTGTTCCGCTACGGGGAAAAATCTTCCGAAGAAAATATCAGTTTTGCAGATTCTCACTTCTTCGAAATATTTTCATTCTCTTTCCTGAAGGGAATCCCTGAATCAGCGTTAGAAGGTCCCACCTCGATAGTCATTACCGAAAAAACGGCCAGGAAATATTTCGGGGACCAAGAAGCGTTTGGACAGTCAATTCAGATGTTTCTTTTTGGAGTAAAAATGCCGATGAGCATAACAGGGGTCATCAAGGATATCCCGTCCAATTCCCATATCGATTGCGACATATTCGTCACATTCCACATCATGCGCTCCCTCGGGATTAATCTAGAGGCTTGGCAAAACCAGATGCCCCGCACCTATATTTTAGCCAAGGAGAATAGTGTTGCTGAGGACTTAGCTTCCAAAATAACCGCCTGTGAAATTCGAAACCGACCGGATGAAGACTTGGACAAATTGAATTATTCGCTCCTTTCTCTAAAGAACATCCATCTCCAGGCAAAGAACATCAAATTTTTCCCAGCGACAGGCGATAGTAAATATGTTTACATCTTCACAGCTATAGCATTCATCATTCTCCTTATTGCTTGTGTCAATTACACGAACCTTTCCACGGCCCTTTCTTTGAAACGGGCTAAGGAAATCGGAGTGAGAAAAGTGGTGGGCGCAAGCAGGAGGATGCTCATAAAGCAGTTTTTGAGTGAGACAATCATCCTTTCTTTTCTTGCCCTTCTGTTGGCCGTTCTTTTGGCTCGGTTGTTTCTGCCGGCCTTCAATCAACTCTCGGGCAAGTCGCTAACCATCCCTTATTTTGACATCCGTTTTCTGATAGGAGCGGTTCTTATTACCTTTTTTACAGGGATCCTTTCCGGTTGTTATCCTGCCCTTTTTCTGTCTGCATTTCAGCCGGCAAAAATTTTAAAGACAAAATCAAGCCTTGATCTTAAGGGGATGGCCCTTAGAAAAGGACTCGTGGTTTTTCAGTTTTCTCTATCCATCATATTGATCATCAGCACCATCGTTGTCTTCAACCAGCTGCTTTTCATCAAGAACAGCGATATCGGTTATGACCGGGACCATATTCTTGGTGTGAGGATAGCCGGTGATATGAGCGGTACCTATGATGTTTTAAAAAATGAATTGTTGAAGAATCCGGATATTCTCGGCGTTTCCCGTGCAGAGCCGCTTGATGCGAATGTCATAACCAATACGGATGGTGTGGAATGGAGAGGGAAAGAAGAAAACAAAATGCAATATTTCCGAATCCTGCGAGCGGATTATGATTTTGCATCCACTTACGATATTAAGATGGAGAAAGGAAGATTTTATTCCCCGGAATTCTCAGCGGATGCCACAGGCTCCTATGTTATCAATGAAGCAGGCGCCAAGGTGATGGGATTGGAATCTCCCGTTGGAGAAGAAATCAGCTTATGGGATAGAAAAGGGAGTATAATCGGAGTGGTCAGCGATTTTCATTTTGGATCGTTTCACCAGTCGATCGAGCCTTTGCTGATAATTCTCCCTTCGGAGAGGCTTCAAAATCTCTATTTGAGATTGTTATCCGTAAGATTCAGCTCCGGGACACTGCAAAGCAGCATGAAATATGTTGCGGATAAATGGAAGGCTATAAATCCCGATATGCCTTATGACTATTACTTTCTGAACGATGCCCTGAATACACAGTATAAGGCAGAGCAAAGGATGGGCACGCTTTTCAGATATTTCACAATTCTCGCCATATTTATCGCCTGTCTCGGTCTTTACGGATTAACTTCCATTTCCGCCGAACAAAAAATCAAAGAGATCGGCATCCGAAAAGTGCTGGGGGCATCGGCTTCCAATATTACAGTGATGCTCTCTAAAGAATTTATGAAATGGGTGGTTCTGGCCAATTTCATCGCCTGGCCTGTTGCCTGGTATGCGATGAACAAGTGGCTGCAGAATTTTGCCTATCGCATCCATACCGGCTGGGAAACTTTTTGCCTGGCGGGCGCTTTGGCCCTGGGTATTGCCCTCTTCACGGTGAGTATTCAGGCTTTCCGGGCGGCGACAGCCAATCCAGTTGAATCATTGAGATATGAATGATAAATAGTTTATCGAAATCCAAAGTTTTTCTGGGGAAAGGCCTTCTTTTTTGAGGGTGTAGGCGCTGTCCAGCGTCCTGATTCCACATCAAGCCAGCGGAGGTTAAAAAGATTCTGGAACGTGATTTTATTCGTAGCGCAGTGCATCCGCGGGATTTTTAAGGGCCGCTTTTATGGTCTGAAAACTGACGGTCAGCAAGGCAACAAGGAGAGCCAACACAGCCGCCAAAACGAACATCCACCAGGACAGCTCAATTCGATAGGCAAAATTCCGAAGCCAATTGTTCATAAAATACCATGCAGCAGGCCAGGCAATAAGATTGGCGATCAGAACCCATTTTACAAAACTCTTGTTCAGGTCATTCACAATTTTTGTGACTGAAGATCCCAATATTTTTCTGATGCCGATTTCCTTGGTTTTCCTATCGGCCACAAACGCAGCTAATCCAAACAACCCTAAACAGGCGATAAAGATGGCTAAGAAAGAGAAGATGGAAAAGAGCGATCGGGTTTGACGCTCATTCCTATAAAGATTGTCATAATCTCTGTCCAGGAATGAATATTCAAAAGGTTTGCCGGGTGCGAAAACATTCCAGGAATTGCCAACAAACTTGACAGTTTCTGAAACATTTTCCGTATTGAGGCGGATAGATATATAACTCTCGATCCTTTTGTAGTATCCTCCAATCAGGAACAATGCCTGCGGTCTGATTTCCTGATGGAGGGATTCGTAATGATAGTCCTTAATAACTCCGATAACCGTGAAATTTCCCCTTTCCCGGGACCAATTGTTGATCCGCTTTCCGATCGGGTTGTCCCAACCCAATAATTCAACTGCTTTCTCATTGAGGATAGCCGCGTGGGAATCCGTAGGAAACTCTCGAGAGAAAAACCTTCCCTGTACCATTTCAATTTTTAAGGTATCAAGAAAATTATAATCGCAAATGCAGAGATTCAAGGTGAAACTTTTTTCCACTCCTTCC
>JAOUKO010000246.1 GCA_029882525.1 Candidatus Aminicenantota bacterium
ACAACGAATGGGGCTATTCCTGCCGCCTGAGAGACCTGATCAAGTACATGTACAAGTAACAAGAACCATGTTTTCCCTCAAGGACTTAAACAGCAAAGGAAAAAGAGTCTTTCTCCGGGTTGACTTTAACGTTCCCCTGGACGACAGCGGCAGCATCCGGGATGACACCCGGATCAAGGCCGCTCTTCCGACCATCAATTTCCTGCTTGAGCAAGGAGCAAAACTCATCATCGCCTCCCATCTGGGCCGGCCCAAAGGAAAATTCGTTCCCGAGCTCAGCCTGAAGCCAGTGGCCAAAAGGCTTTCCGAGCTCATCTCGCAGGAGGTCACTCTCGCTCCGGACGTGATCGGAGATGAGGTCACCGCCCTCAAGAGGGAGCTCGAAGAAGGCCAGGTTCTTGTTCTTGAGAACGTCCGGTTTTACAGCGAAGAGACAGCCAACGATGAGGATTTTGCCCGGAAACTGGCTCAAGAAGTTGACTATTATGTCAATGACGCTTTTGGCGCCTGCCACCGGGCCCATGCCTCAGTGGTGGCCATCACCCGCTTTGTGGAAAAATCAGCGGCGGGCTTTCTTGTCGAAAAGGAAGTGGATTATTTGAGTAAAGTCGTTCATTCTCCCCAAAAACCGTTCGTGGCCGTTCTCGGAGGAGCAAAAGTCTCGGATAAAATTCCGGTCATCGAAAGCCTCTTGACCAAGGCGGATGTCATCCTGATCGGCGGAGCCATGGCCTACACCTTCTTCAAGGCCCAGGGAAATGATGTGGGCCGGTCATTGGTCGAAGAAGATAAGATTGAGCTTGCCGCCAGCATTTTGAACAAGACCAAAAAAGAAAAAATAAAATTCTATCTGCCGTCTGACCATATCATCGCTGCCGAAGCAGATGCTAAAGCCGAGCCTCAAACCGTTGATTCTTTTCCGCTCCCCTCAGAAATGATGGCTCTGGATATCGGGCCCAAGACCATCGAGAATTATGCAGAAATCATCTCTGGTGCAAAAACCGTATTCTGGAATGGGCCGATGGGAGTCTTTGAAATCGACCAGTTCTCCCGTGGGACAACGAAAATCGCTGAGGCAGTAGCCAACTCGGATGCGCTCTCCATCATAGGAGGCGGGGACTCAGTCGCGGCTGTCTATAAGGCAGGAGTAGCAGATAAGATTTCCCACATCTCAACCGGAGGGGGCGCTTCTCTGGAGTTCGTGGCCAACGAGACCCTTCCCGGAATCGAAGCCTTAACGGAGAAATAAAATGACGATCAGCAATAAAAAGCCATTCATCGCCGGAAACTGGAAAATGTACAAAACCATCCCCGAAGCGATAGAGATGGTCAGGGCCCTCAAAGAATCGAGCCCTGAAGTGACAGGTGCCGAGCTCGTCGTCATTCCCCCCTTCACAGCTCTCAAGGACATAAGCAAAGTCATCGAAGGCAGTTCAGTCCAGCTCGGTGCTCAAAATATGTCCTGGGAAGAGAAAGGAGCTTTCACGGGCGAGATCTCGGCTCCGATGCTCAAGGATGCGGGCTGCCGGTTTGTGGTCATCGGGCACTCTGAAAGGCGCCAGTACTTTGGAGAGACTAACGAGACCGTCAATAAGAAGATCAAGGCTGCTCTCGCCCACGACCTGATCCCGATCATGTGCCTCGGAGAATCACTCGAGGAGAGGGAAAAGGAAAAAACCATAGAAAAGGTCGGATCACAGATAAATGCCGGGCTGGAAGGCATGGGACAGGAAGAGATGAGCCGGATCATCATCGCCTACGAGCCCATCTGGGCCATAGGAACCGGCGTCACAGCCACACCTGCCCAGGCAGAGGAAGTCCATGCTTTCATCAGAGAGAGACTGGCAGAAATTCATGGAAATAAAACAGCCTCCTGTGCTATAATCCTCTACGGCGGTTCCGTAAAACCCGCCAACACATACGAATTACTCATAGAGAAAAACATAAACGGAGCGTTAGTCGGAGGAGCTTCCCTGGAAGCAGATTCCTTCATCCAGATCGCGAAAGAAGCCATAAGAGCTTACAAGGAGAAAACGTGAGCACAATACTGATCACAATTCACATCATCACCTGCTTCATCCTCATCATCGCGGTTCTTCTGCAGTCGGGTAAGGCTGCGGACCTGGCTGGTGCTTTTGGCGGAGGGGGAAGCCAGACTGTCTTTGGTCCCCGTGGTGCGGGAAACATTCTCTCCAAAGTGACCACAGTCTGCGCCGTACTCTTCATGGTCACTTCACTGGGCCTCTGGATGCTATCCGCAAGAGGCTCGAAATCAGCCCTCAGCGAAGAGGAAGCACCGGCAAAAGAAAAACCGGCGGTAACGGAAACGGAGAAGAAGGAACCAGAAGCAAAGCCTCCTGCTACTGAGCAGAAGCAGGAAAAAGAACAAACAACTCCTGAGACCGAGAAAAAAGCCCCTGAGAAAAAAGACTAAGTTCAACCCTCTTTATCATAGGGTGGACATGATTGTCTAGATGAGCCTCCCAGGCATTGATGCCGAAGTGGTGGAATTTGGTAGACACGCATGGTTGAGGGCCATGTGAGCCTAACTCGCTCGTGGGGGTTCGAGTCCCCCCTTCGGCATTATTCTTTTATTTCCAATAACTTAAAGAATTGTTCTTTTTAGTATCCAGCAAAACCAGCGAAAATTCATCACATACCCAAAATTAAGAGCGAATAACACTATCCTTTATTTTTACTTGAAATTAAATCTATTAGAAATTCAAAAAAATCCATGTTAAACTTTTTCATAGAGTTTATACTGGAACTTTCAGGTTATTTATATTTTTTTGGGAGGATATAATGAATGACTCCCGCAGAAATTTCATAAAAAAAAGTATGATCGGATTGGCCGGATTATCAGTGTCCTCGCTTAAGAATCTGTCATTTGAAAGTTTTGATCAGGTTCAGCAGGAAAGAAAAGTTATTCAACGGACTTTAGGCAGGACTGGATTAAAAGCATCCATAGTTGGGATGGGTGTGGCTAACAATAGTGATTTACTTCCCCTAGCATACGATTCAGGCATAAATTTCATTTTTACCAGCGGCGAGTACAGAAACGGTATACCGGAAAGAGAGATTGGCAGATTTTTGAGGAATAAACCGAGAGAATCCTTCATTATAGCCGATGGAGTAGGAGGTGACAAGTACATCAATCCAATAACTCTGAAATTCACCCGGAATTTCAAAAAGGAAATGATAACAGAATTTCTCGATAGAGGACTACAGCGATTGGGGCTAGATTACATCGATATCTACTGTTTAGGTAACCTGGCAAGCAGAGATACGGCACTGCACGAACCGTTCCTTGAAGTACTGAAAGAACTTAAGGACAAAGGCAAAATAAGGTTTATCGGAGGCTCTACGCATCGAAATGAGCATATTGTCTTGAAAGCAGCGGCGGACAGTAATATTTATGATGCGATTATCACATCTTACAATTTTCGCCTTGCAAATAGAAATAGAATTAAGGATGCGATTGCCTATGCTTCCGCTAAAGGACTTGGAATCATAGCGATGAAAACCCAGGCGGGAGTATACTGGGACAGTAAAAGAAAAAATAAAATCAATATGAAAGCCGCTTTGAAATGGGTTTTACAGGATAATAATGTTCACACCTGTATTCCTTCGTTTTCAAACATGAACGAGTTTGAGGAAGATCTTTCAGTCATGAAAGATTTAACTTTGACTCCGGCTGAGTTGAGAGACCTGAAGATTAATGATAGTAAAATGGAGGACGGTCTGTTTTGCCAGCAGTGCGGCGATTGTCTGGCCCAATGTAACAACTGCTTCAATATTCCTGCTGTGATGAGAAGTTATATGTATGCGTATGGCTACGGAAACATTGTCAAAGCAAAAGAAACGCTCCAATCAATAGATTTCACAGCAGATCCCTGCACAGATTGTGAATATTGTGCTGTGAACTGTTCAATGGGATTCGATATCAAAAAGAAAGTGTTCGATATAATAAACATTAATGAAATCCCGGATTAATTTCTCACTTAATTTATCTTAGTTCGATAAGATTCACAAAATCAGATAGGTTCGAGTCCCCCCTTCGGCATTATATCCTCCTTATTATCCATAAGTAAAATAAGATTTGGTCGCTGTATTGCTTTTGTCTAGCTGGGCCTCTTACCTGCATTCTCCATGATCGATATGTTCGGAGTAAGTGTGGGTATCTCGATCAGTCAGTCAGGAGATTGTCAAAAAATTTACTAATTGCACAGTCCGCTCTGTGGCATTGCAGGGATTCAGTGTCTTTGGTGCGGAGGGAGTATCCACTGACTATCTCCTGTGAAACTAGAGAATTTTATCTTTCGTGCAGTTGCAGATGAGAGCTCATGCATTTATTGAAGACCATAAGGATGATATTAATGGGAACAAAACATTAGGGTTCTGGCTGCAGATTGGATATAATGATAAATCAAAAAAGGAAACCCTATCCCATGAAAAAGATTGGTGTCTTGACCCGAGACTGCTCAGGGGTCAACGCCGCCTTGAGAGCAGTGGTGAGAACAGCTGTTTATAACGAAATAGAGGTCATGGGAGTGCTCAAAGGT
>JAOUKO010000247.1 GCA_029882525.1 Candidatus Aminicenantota bacterium
CTTATCGGATGCCAGATGAGTATGGCAGTCATGGAGATTCCCAAAGATACGATGATCGACGAGGTTGCCCAGTGTGCCGGGGTGGCAACCTTTATTGAACAGGCTCAGCAGGCAGACGTTACCCTTTTTGTATAAAGATTTTGATCTATTCTCCGCTGAATTCTTTTCTTTTTTCCGTACTGAAAACTAGATGCTGAGTGAGAAATTTCACGGTTTCCTCCTCAAGCTTATCCCGATTCCTCCCCCGCCAAGCGCTAATAGAATAAGCCCCTGAACCAACGTTTTCCACTGAATCTGTTCCACAAGCAAAAGAGAATAAATCGTGAAATAGACGCCGGCGATAGTAAAAACAATATACAATCCGAACATGACTTTCCAGGCGCGGCGATTCGTCTCCGGCGTATCTTCGACAAAGAATTTATTGTAGAGGAGCATCCCCAAAAGACAGACCGTTCCAAGGACGGCAAAGATCAGCCAGAAAAACTTCAGTTGGCCTAAGACTTCCGCCGAGAGAGGAACGCCGGAAGAGAGATCCTCAGCATTCGGTACTAAAGGATTGAGTATCTTCTCATAGAGAACGGCCCCAAGGTTGCTTCCAAACAAACTGCCAAAAACGCCATACAAAAAAGCGTAGCCCATATAGACCGCCTTTTTATCCTGGGGAGCGACGATCCCGACATAACTATAGTATTTGGGATGGGCGGTCATCTCGCCGATGGAAAAGACCGCAATGCCCAGGATGAACATCCAGGCACCCCGAGTAAAGGCCAGCACCAAAAATCCTCCTGACCCGATGATGATTCCCACGGCCATCACGGGAATGACCTTTAGATTTGTCGTGATCCGACTGACAAGTATCACAAGAAGGACGATAGTTCCGGCATTGATGATGGTGACAAACTCCGCATCAAACGTAAAAGGCCTCAGAAAAAAGATTTTCTGCATGAAATCGTTCACCGGGGTTCGGTCGATAAAATCCCGAAGATACCAGAGAATGGAACCGAACATTTGAAAATATAGAATCCAGAAACAAGAATAGACGACGATCAGCAGCATGAATCGAGAATTGCTCAAAACCAGAAGAGCTTCTTTCAGCACGTGGCGGATGGGTTTCGTGCTTTCCGGTCTTTCCGGGTCTCTGTAGACGAATAGCGTCGGCAGGAGCATCAAAAAACACCAGGCCGCAGAAGATAAGAACACATAGCGCCAGTTGAATCCTTTGATATAGCTGACCCAGAGGGGAGCCAGAAAAGCGCCCAGGTTGATACTCCAGTAATAAACCCCGAATCCAAATCCGCTGTTCTCCTTGGTTGTGGTCCGGGCGACTGTCCCGGTAATAATGGGTTTGAACAGGCCGCTTCCTGTGGCCATGATCAGGAGGAACAAAAAGATCAACCCGTAGGAATCGGTATGACCGGCTGCAAAGTAACCTACTGTCAACAGGGAAAAAGCCACAAGAAGCATTTTCCTGTAGCCGAGCCGGTCTGCCAGAGCTCCTCCAATTATGGGCAGAATGTAGGTCAAAGCATAAACAAAGCCCTGCAGGAGTCCGATCGATTGTTTCTGAAAAAAGAGATGATCGGCTAAATACACAGCCAGGACTGCATTCAATCCGTAGTAAGCCCCTCGCTCGAACAGCTCCATCAAATTGGCCACCCAGAAGGTCCGGGGGAAAGTGAAAAGGAGATTCTTTTTCTTAACCGTCTCATTCATCGTTTGCTCCTCAAAAGCAAGATTTTCCAGTGGGTCCTATCCAGCTAAAATTAACAAGGAATTTATATCTTTGGATAATAAAGGTCAAGCTCAACATAGAAAGTTGGGGTACGGAAGACAGTCTCGACCCAAATAAGAGCCTTTTAAAATTAAAATCTCTAAAAGGAAATCAAGAAGAGCCAGGATCCCGCTATTTCAGCACTTTGAGCGCTCTATCGACGTCTGAGACATCCATGATAACGGCAGTGGTGTTGCCTTTCTTGCTCAGCGCTCCGTAGCAGTATTCAATGTTGATACCTTTGTTTCCGAGTTTTGTGGCTACCTCAGCCAAAGCACCAAGGCTGTTTTCGAGGTCAACCTTGAGAACCTCCCTCAACTCGGTGGTGTAATCCAGCTTATCCAGCACCTTCATCGCCTTATTCACGTTCTTCACATAGAGCTTGGCTGTATCCTGGAATACTCCGATGGCTTCGATGTTGATCCTGTTCTCTGCCAGATGGCTGCAGAGTTCACCTAGAGTAGCGGGGCGGTTTTCGAGGATAACGAAAATCTCGGTGATTCTTTCCATTTTTTCCCCCATTTTTCAATTCTTGGAAGTAAAATTATAGTAATCCATTTGAACAGGAAATTCCAGAGAAATTATCGGCAGCAGGCCTGCGCTCGAGCAGAACAAAATTGAAAGAGTTCATTCCTCTTCCTCTTTCAGCCCCGCATAGGCTTTTAAGTATTGAGCCCGAAAATAAGCTTTGGCCTGGCCTAAGCCTTTGAAAGTCAACTCCTGGTTCTTGAAAGAAAGCTCGCCCTTGAAATCATCGATGACAGCGTTATTGTGACTGTCCATCCAATCCTCTATTCCCTTAAGAAGGTCTGGAATGGCCTTGAGCCCTTTCTCGTAAAAAAGAGTGCAGGCTTGGACAGCAGACGCTCCAGCTAAGATCTGCTTGATCACGTCATCTGCCCGGCGGACTCCTCCCGAAGAGGCGAGGTCACAATCGACTCTTCCAGCCAAAAGCGCCACCCATTTTAAGGACTGATAGAAATTGGCTTTGCCGATCACGCTCTTTGTCTTCAGTTTTTCTGGGTCAATATCCGGCTGAACAAACCAGTTGAAAAGCACGAGCGCGTCGCAGCCAGCGTTAGCGAGCTGGTTGGCCAGGTAAGGAACGGAAGTGAGCTGCGACATCAATTTGACTGACACTGGAATGGACACCGCTTTTTTCACCTCCTTGAGGATTTGAACATGATGATTTTCATATTCTGAAGCCGGAGATTCCAGGTCGAGGGGAAGAAAATAGATATTGAGCTCCAATCCATCTGCGCCCGCTTCCTGGAATTGGCGGGCAAACCTCGGCCACAGCTTGGGGGACAGGCAATTGATGCTGGCAATAACAGGAATGTCTACCTCTTTCTTTACTTCTTCAATCATGGCACAGATTTCCTGAGGACCGTACTCCAGCAATCCGCCGCTGCGAAGGTAATCTACGGCTTCGGGGTAAAAACCATAATCTGACTCCTGGATCTCACCCAAGTCATGGAACTGCTCTTCGAAAATGGACTTCAAGACCACTGCTCCTGTACCTGCCTTCTGGCAGTGGATGATTCCTGCTTTGGTCCTGGTCAGGTCACTGCTGGATACGATTATCGGGTTCCGCAGCTTCAACCCCATGTATGACGTCTCTAAATTGGCCATGGTCATCTCCTCTTATTTTCAAGGTCTCGGGTCTCACTTCCCGACGGATTCAAATATCATCCTGGCGACCGATCAACTGGATCGGTTCAGGAAGCAGGATCAGCGGGACCTGATATTTCCGGAATGTCCGGTTGAGCTCTTTGGCGGATTGGCTCAGGTAATCGTTTACCTCAGCCATGGATACCCTGAATTCCTGGAGGAGCTCCCTGTAATAATCTTCCTGGGCTCTGGTCTGAGAGGCGTTCACGCCATCGATCGACCCGAAAAGACGGCTCAGTCTTCCGATCAGGCGCGGTCCTTCACTCCAGAATGCCCTTCCCTCGGGGCGGGCCAAAGATTCCTGGATGGATTCAATCTTCCTCAAATGACTCTCTATTGCTTCCAGGACTTCCCTTGGAAACTTCTCGCCTTGTTCCCTCACTGTTTCTTTTCTTTCATCAATCTGCTTCGCCAGACTATCCAGAGCCCGAAGGCCATCATTGACAAAGGACTGCATGTCCCTGAGCCCGAAAGCATAGTTCTGCTGAACCTGGAGCGCCTCCAGAGAAACCGGCACTGTGGGATCAAGCCGGACATCAACAGGTTTTTCAAAGGCATGATCGCCTAAATGGAGCCTGACTGTGTAAGTCCCGGGAAGGACCTGAGGTCCTTGCGGGCCTCTGAAGAAGAAGTCCTCTTCAACTCTCCTCTCTCGACGCGGCCGCGGCCCCTCAAAACGCAGGTCCCAGCTGACACGATTCAAGCCGGCTTCCCTGGGAATATTCTTAAGAATCCGGACCTGTCTTCCTGCCTCATCCAGGATCTCAAGATTCGCCGGAATGCTCTTCTCGGACTTCTCTTTAAGGTAATAGGTGATCAACGCGCCATAAGGAGGATTGGGCCCACTGAACACCTTGTCCCCTATTCCATAGCGTGTGGGCTTGGTGGTATAACGGAGTGCCGGCCGAATGGTGAAAAGATGAGGATCTCCCGCAAGTGCATCCGGCGATAGCTCCTGAAGAAAGGAAATATCATCAAAAATCCAGATGCTCCTTCCATGAGTACCGATGATGAGGTCGTTATCTCGCGGATGGATCAGGATGTCATGGACTGCAACAGTGGGCAGGTTTTTCAGGCGGAGGTTAATCCAGTTT
>JAOUKO010000248.1 GCA_029882525.1 Candidatus Aminicenantota bacterium
TTTCAAATTTCCGGGCAAAAAATAGCATAATCCAGATATTTTGTCGAATTGAACGGGATCCCTAAGAAAAATTCAGGAAGACTTCAGTGTTGTTTTGCCTCTCGTCTTAATATAATGAACCTGTTAAAATGATATGTTTTCCTGAAACTCCAAATCTCAAATAGAGGTTTAATCTATTATAAACGCAATAAATGTTTTTACATTGTCATTACGAACCCCAATGGCATGGCAATCTCTTTATTTGTATGATTCTGGACGAGGTTACTTCGTTTCACCCGCAATGACATTTTATTAATTCGCTCATATTACAAGGTAAAAAGGATGAAAGAAAACGCTTCAGAAAACGGGCTCCAGAGAAGACTCGGACTTTTCCCTGTCACCAACATTGTCATCGCCAACATGATCGGAGCCGGAATCTTTACCACCTCCGGCCTCCTGATGCAAGACCTCCGCAATCCTTTGCTCATGATCTCATTGTGGGTTGGGGGAGGACTCATCGCCCTCTGTGGAGCTCTCTGCTACAGCGAACTCGGCGCAGCCATCCCGCAGGCAGGAGGAGAGTACATCTATCTCTCGAAACTCTACAACCGCCTCTCCGGTTTTCTCAGCGGCTGGGTATCCTTCTTTGTCGGCTTCTCCGCTCCCATCGCTGCCTCTGCAATCGGTTTCAGCGAATACCTGAGCAGGGCCTTCCCTCAGCTTATGAACTTGGGCGTGTTCGGTGCCTCGGTCGAGGAAGCGATCCTTAAAAAATTCTTCGCTATCCTTATAATCGTTGTTTTTACCCTGATCCATCTCCGTGGCATCGTGTTCGGCTCAAGGGTACAGAATCTTCTGACAGTATTGAAGGTGGGATTGATCGTAGGCTTGATATTCATAGGGCTTTCTTTCGGAAAAGGGAATTTGGAGCACTTTTCCCAGGGAGGCGACTTCAGCTTCGATTTCGGAGGCTGGAAGGTCATCGGGCTCTCCTTGATGTGGATCATGTTCGCTTACAGCGGTTGGAATGCATCGGCCTACATCGGGTCAGAGATCAGAAACCCAAAAAAGAACCTGCCCCTTTCTCTCATCCTGGGCACGGGAATTGTCATCCTGCTCTATTTCGGGCTGAATCTTTTCTTTATCTACGCTATTCCGCCCGATGACATGCACGGGGTTATCTCGATAGGCGGCCTGGCAGTCGGGAATCTGTTCGGGAAATCATCCGAAAGTCTTCTCTCAGCGCTCATCGCCTTTGCTCTCATTTCTTCGTTGAGCGCCTTTATCATCCTCGGTCCCAGAGTCTATTTTTCGATGGCCAAGGATGGGTACTTTTTCAGGTTCGCCTCCAAAGTCCACAAGGTGTACAAAGTTCCCACCAAATCCATCCTTCTCCAGGGCCTGATCGCAGTCATCATCGTCCTCTCCGGAACTCTCGACCAGATTCTCACTTACATGGGTTTCTCCCTGGGGATCTTTCCGATTTTAGCGGTAATCGGTGTTTTCAAGCTCAGGCGCTTAAAGCAGAGCGAGTATAAAATGCCGGGCTATCCTGTGGTCCCGGTCATCTACATCCTGGCCGGTGTGACAATCCTTGTCCTGGGCTTCCTGGAAAGGCCTATCCCTTCTTCGATCGCCATCCTGACCGTGGCTGCAGGAATTCCCGCTTATTATTTATTCAAGAGGCGGAATAAACCAGAAGAAAAAGATAGCGAATCATCATGAGAGCCTGTTCTAAATATCTATGAGGTCAGGCTCCAGTAAACTCAAAAATATAAAGTAATGAAGTCGGGCCTTGTGAGGAAGCCTGGATCCAAAACATAATTCCTGCGTTGCCAGTGACAAGATTAATAAGGATTGATCCAAAAATTATGGAACTTACAGAAGCCTGATCCCAAATCTGGTTCAGGATTTTCTCTGATACCGAGAATGCTCTGACTGAAGCGCCGCCAAGAATTCCTCTGGCCTCTGGGAACCGACCAGTATCCGCTTTCCTTCCATAAGCTCCAGCTGGACTCCCCGGTTGCCACCGACATTGTATGCTTTTCCCTGTGGGCCGTAACGGATTCCCCAGCCGCCGTACTCCCTGAGAGCATTGTACTTTCGCACTTCGAATGACTTCAATTCTTCGAAAGCGATTTTATGGAAAGAAAAATGGAAGGGCACAAAGCGGATGTAGATTCCGTCATTCCGGACCTCAGTGATCAGTCGGGCAGAAAGTATGAGCGCTGGCAGTCCGATGCCGAACAGGAGCCAGAAAATGATCAACAGCGTATCCGGTGCCGGCCGGGTTCCATATGGACGGCGCAGGATGATCTGCCGGATTGCGGAGTACCAGATCAGAGCGGCAAGGCCGAGGACGATAAACCAGACCCAAACCTGTTGAAACCTCTGCTCCTCCCGGAAGACTGCAAATGGATGGCTTTCCTGGTTCATAGACCTCTCACCTCCCTAAAAAGCGAAACTATCTCCTATTCTTCTTTGGGTTCGAACCCTATCCTGTCAAAGGGGTTGACCACGCTGGTGGTGATATTCCGCAAATGGGAATTGACCCGCTTCAGCCAGCGGAAATAAATCCCGAGGGCAACAGCATCACCGGGCTGAATATTTTTATCGTCTTCTCGTATCAAACCGTTCAGGCTATCGTCACAGACATCGTTGACCCATTTGTATTCCTCGAGAAGTTTCAGAGCCGAGTTTTTGTCGCCAGATTCAAAGCAAACCCGGGTTTTGGCAAAGTTATCCTCAACTGAGGCTTCCACCCGCTGCAGGTCCTTCTCGAATTGTCCTCCTTTGAGTTTTCCCGGGTGAGCCAGAGCCAGCTCAACGATATTCTTTGTGTAATCACCGATCCGTTCAATATCTATGATAATGCTCACCAGCACCAGAGCTGAGGGAAGCTTTGTTGTCCCTCCCACAACCAGATGATTGAACACATTCCTGCGGACTTCCCGTTCATACCTGTTGATTTCCTGATCTTTATCCTTAATATTGACATCCACTTCGCAGTCTTCCCGGAACCGCAGTGATTCTTTAGCCTTTAAGAACATCTCGCGGGTCAGGTCCAACATCATAAAAGAGCGCTTGTAGGCACGGTCCATCAATGTATCCTTTTTAAAAATTTCAAGCCATTGTCTAAACATCGCTGATCCCTCCTACCTGAATAACAAAATCAATACGACCGGGATAAGGAAAAAAACGATCAAAATATATACAATCGGGACCCACTTTTTTCTTGTGGCAAATTGAGAAAATTTCTGAGCCATCGTTATCGGCACGAATTTCAGCGGCCACCAGATCATCATCCCTGAAATATTAAAAAGCAAATGGGAAAAAGCCACAATGACCGCCGAGAGATTCCCCGTCACCAGCGCTGCCAGGATCGCTGTGACCGTTGTCCCGATATTCGCTCCTAAAGTGTAAGGGAAGATCTGGGTAATGGTCAAGAGGCCGGCTCCGGCAATCGGAACCGCAAGGGATGTGGTGATCGAGCTGCTCTGGACTATGGCTGTCAATAACAGCCCTACAAAAAAGGCTCTCAAAGCTGTTTTGAATAAATAGCGGTCAAACCAGACTTCTGCTTTAGCTACGACCAGGACCTTCAGGGATTTCACCATTTGAGCGAGAGAAAACAAAAGGCAGAAAAGAGCCAGGACCAGCAAAATCCAGGCAGTATCGCCGATCAGGGTTCTTAACGCATCAACAGCCGGCTTGGTGATGGCTTTCACCGGGCTGAGGAAATTCAACCCGCCGATATGCTGAAACTGCTTGCCCAAAAAGGCGGCCGCGTGGCCCAAAAAGTTGGTGAAATACTGCAACGGAAATAGCACCAGAACCGACAGCACATTAAAAAAATCATGGACGATCGCCGCGGAAAAAGACCGCTGAAACTCAATGTTGCGCCTGATCTGCGGCAGGGAAACCAGGAGGTTTGTCACTGAGGTTCCGATATTGGCGCCCATGATGATGGGAATAGCATTGGAAACATTCAAAACACCGCCGGCCACAAGGCCAACAACGATAGATGTCGTGGAAGAGGAGGACTGAATGATTGATGTGGCCAGGATCCCGATGAACAAACCGACCAGCGGATTCGTCGTTGTCTGGATCAGGTTTTCCGCCACCCCCTTCCCGAACATCTTTAAGGAGGCCCCCATCAATTCGAGGCTGAAAAAAAACAGGTAAAGGAAGAACAAAAGTTTGAGGAAGTTGAAAATGCCGGGATGCTGCTTATAGAACTTTAAAACAGCCTTCATGCTTTTCTCTGGAATTAAAATCTTTAAGTGCGTCCCAAAGGAGAAGAATAAGAATGAATCAGAGCAATTCATAACATATAAAAAAAAGCGTGTCAAAATAAATCGAACAAACAAAAAAATTCAGGATTTTCTGACCGAAGAATGCCGGTCACCCAGCAGGTCGCCATAGGAATTTCATACTATTCATGAGATGAGGGAATGGCGTTTAAAATCTGAAGGGAGCGATGCCATTTCCGTGTATTTTAGTCATTCAATTACCCACACAATCTGGAAGAGAATCAATAAAATTA
>JAOUKO010000249.1 GCA_029882525.1 Candidatus Aminicenantota bacterium
TCATCAAGAACAGAGACCACCAGGTTGTGCTCCACGCCGCTGGAGACAAAAGGAGTGATGTCGAAAGAAAAAGATGAGGTCCCTCCGTAGTGCTTACCCACGGATTTCCCGTCGATGAAGACCTCCGTCTCGTAATCCACCGCCCCAAAATGGAGAATGACTTTTTTCCCCTGCCAGTCCTTGGGGATGGTCAGGCTGCGCTGGTACCAGATGGCGGGGATAAAATCCTTGTAGTTCACTCCGGAAAGCGGGCTTTCCGGGCAGAAGGGAACATTGATCCTTCCTTCAAAACCCTGGCTTTCCGCAAAGCCGCGCTGCCTGCCTGATTCCCCAAAGTCAAAGGCATAGGTCCAGACGCCGTTGAGGTTCAGCCAGGGCGAGCGGACACACTGGGGTCTGGGATGCTCTGGCCTGGGGATAGAGCTTCCTTGAGCTTCAGATTCCTGCTCAGCGGAGAATCCCAGGCTAAATGCGAACACAAGGCAGAGAAAAAGGTATGATAGATTTTTCATGGATACATCCTCCCCTTATCAATTTCACTGATTCTTAAATATTGGTTTGTTTAAAACTCTGACTCTTACCTTCCCGGCCCTTTCAGGATCCTGGCCGGAAGGGTGATGATGGCCTTGAATAAATCAAACACTGCACTCACTGTGATCCCGACAAGCCTGAACGGGAGCAGGAGAAGCCAGACAATAGGATACAAAATCAAACCCAGAATAGCCAGGGGCCAGCAGAGCACCAGTAAGATCAACCAAAGTACGAATTTTAAAAACATGGTCTCCTCGTTTGAATCGATCTCCGGATCAAAGCATGGTTCCGAATGAAACTCTCCTCATTGATAAAAACGCCTCAGGTGAGAAAAAGGTTCTAGTTTCATGGGAGACACGCAGAAATTCGGTTCTAGGATTCTCTTTTCTTTACCGGCTTTGTCGTTTTCTTCGCTTTATCGGATTTTTTCCAATTTTTAATCCTGTCGCCCATGTCATTGATAACGGGCCTGACAGATTGAGCCCACTCCTTCATCTTGCGGGAAAGGTCATCCATAGGCGGTTTGAGGACATTTCCCAGCTCTTTCAGTTTCTTGCTCAGCTCATCCATGGCGGGCTCGATGGTCTTGTCAAAATCACGCATCTTCCTCTCCGCCTTATCCACCCCGACTTTAATCTCTTCACCAATCTCTTTAAGCTTCTCACCAATCTCAGCGAAAACGTCTTTTTCCTTTTCCTTTTCTTTTTTCTCCATTTCAAGCTCCTCGATTACTTTTCAGTAAGATTATAAAAAGAGACGAAGCTCGAGTCAACTTGGAAGGGGAACTGACTTCCCCCTTCCAACGTTCGCTTTATAAAAAAAGGGGCCTGGCCCCTTTTTCTATGACTTGACTAAAGCAAAATAGGGAATGTAAAATTGCGAGAAGCATAAGAGCATGTACCTACAGATAGGGATAATCTCCGCGGTCATGGTCATCGCTTATGCTCTGGCCAAGTGGAGAAAGCTCTCGGTCGAACTCAGCATGCTCTCTGCCGCTGTCGCTGGAGGACTTGCCGGCGCTTTCGTCAACACGCCTCCCCTCACTCAACTCGCCCGTCATCTGATCGAAGGCTCATTCACCTACCTGGATGTTATCCTGATCTTCTCCACTGCCACCATCTTCATGTCAATCGTCAACGAATCGGGCGGGGTGAACTATGTTGTCAGAGTAATAATCAAATATTTTTACAATGTACGGATCATTGCCTTGATCCTGCTCATGATAATCCTCCTGATCCCTGGAGCGCTCACCGGAGCGGGAAGCGTTTCCCTGCTCGTGGTCGGAGCACCGGTGGCTCTGGCGCTCGGGTATCTCGGGATAAAAAAAAGACGAGCTGCGGCCATTCTCTTTATCGTCGCAGGGCTGAGTGCGGCGGCTCCTCCGGTCAACATCTGGGCAATGATCCTCTGCGCGGGAACCGCAATCCCTTATGTGGGCTTCGAGCTCCCTCTCGGAATTCCTGTTCTAATACTGGGTACGTTTACAGTTCTTTCTTTAGGATGGAGGCGAAGAGACGATAAAGAACTCATTTCGAAAATTATTGCTGATATGAATTCTAGAAGTGATGAAGAATTGCTTAAAATCTGGAGAGAAAACGACAGGGAAGAATGGAGAGATGAGGTTTTTAGTGGAATTGAAAAAATCCTTATTGAACGGGGACACAAATTACCCCCACAGCGCGAAACCCAAGAAATTATCTCCCAAAAAGAAATTAAGGAAGAATCGAAATACTATGGAGTCAAAGGGTGGCTATTATTCTTTTGCATAATCTTAACAATTTTGAGTCCGATATTAACATCATTCGTTTTAATAGCGAGTTATGGTGAATTTCTTTCGTTATTCTATGATTATCCTGCACTTCGAGTTATCGCCATTTTATACATATTGATAAATATTGGCATAACAATTTTTGGAGTTGTTGCCGGTGTCAAACTCTGGGCAAAAAGGCCAAATGCCGTAAGGATCACCAGGGCCTATTTAACAACCTTCTTATTATTCAATATTTATGGAGGGCTTCTCGTTTTTATTATGGAACTTCTAGCTCATTCCGTGTCTGGTTCTTATCTGCAAGGGCTTATCGGTTCTTTCATTTATTTTTTCATATGGAATTCATACTTTAATAAATCCAAAAGAGTGAATGCCACATTTAAAACCGAGAAAGAAAGAAGAAATCTAAGACTTATCCTCAAGGAAATGCCCGAAGTTCCGCCGGGCATGAGCTGGTGGAGAGTGATCCTGCCTTTCCTGGTGTTTTTCGGAATGGTCATCGCCTCCAGGATCTGGCCCTTCGACACACCGATACTGGGCTTAGCCCTGGAATTCGCCGTCGCGGCCCTGGTGGCCTGGCTGGTGAGCCCCGTCAAAATCAACATTCTCGCTCTGTCCCGAAAGACGATGAAAAGGCTGCTTCCGCTTCTGGCCACGATGATCGTCGTGGGCATGCTGCAGCAGATCATGACAGCCACCGGAGCCAGGGGGATGATATCCTTTGCGGTCATCAGCACTCCCCTGATCCTGCTGTTCATCCTGCTGGCTCTGATCATACCGGTCTCGGAAGGGATTTTGACCTACGGCGCGGCGGCGATCATCGGAATTCCTTTAGTCTGGTTTTTAGACTCTATAGGGCTTCACGCGACCGTGGTCATTGCCGGGTTGAGCCTGCTCTGGCCGCTGGGAGACGGACTTCCACCGACTGCCCTTATCGGAAGGCTGAGCGTGATGGTTTCCGAATACAGGGATTCCTACTGGACATTCCTGAGGAGCACCTGGCTCCCCTGGCTGGTCATCACGATTGTCGGGATCCTGATGATCATATTCAGCACCCAGCTGGATTTTCTGGTGAGATAGAGCACATGAAGGAGGTTATAAGATGCCTTTGATCATGATATTCTATTACGCCATCTGCGTCTTTATCGGGGCCATGCTTATCTGGAATTTCATCAGGGAAAAAAAGAGTCTGAACGACATGCTCCTCTATCTGCTGGTGTTGATCCCGCTGGTATTGAGACTTCTCCGGGTCAAATGAAAAAGGCAATGTGCATCGGACGTAAATATTGTGGTGAATCTTGAGGGAAGGAACATACAATTAAAATGGCTGTCAAAATGTCTCGTATCTGGACGATCAAGTCAATATTTTTAATCATTGTTATCGCGGTCATGGCCGTTGGGGGTCTCCAGCTCTTCAAACACAGGCACTACATGATGTCTATAGTCGCTGGCCCGGGTGTGACCAAAGTCGTCAAGTTGAGTGATTATTCCAAAGCACTGAAAGGGACCATGGCCGACACCAACGTTTTTTTCCTGGAAGGCAAGGAGGAAGGCGGAAAGGTACTGATCATGGCCAACACCCACGCCAACGAGCCGGCCGCGCTCCTGGCTGCCCTGATATTCATCGAGAACGCAACGGTCGAGAAAGGAACGCTGATCATCATCCCTCAGTTCAACAACAGCGCCAGCCGGAACACCAGGCCAGGAGACGGCTATCCTCTTTATTTTGAGATTCCAACCGAATGGGGCGTGAAAAAGATCAGGATGGGTAACCGGGATGCCTCTCCATTGGATCAATGGCCTGACCCGGATGTTTACATCCATTATCCTGACAGGCAGCTCCTCTCGTTCATCGATGTGAGGAACACCAACCGGACCTGGCCCGGCAGGCCAAACGGTCCTCTTATGGAGAGAGTGACTCACGGCGCGATGGAGATCATGAAACAGGAAAAATTGGACATCGCCGTGGACCTGCACGGCGCGGAAACCATGTTCCCGGTGACGAACTGCATCGTGGCTCCGGATAAATCGGGCAGGATCGCCACCATGGCTTCGCTCACAGTCAAGGCAAGGGAAGGCTTTGACAGCCATGTCGAGCCTTCGCCTTCAGGCTTCCGCGGGCTTTCCCACCGGGAAATCGGCGACCACTCAGAAACTCTTCCTTTTCTGCTGGAAGCGCCGATCCC
The DNA here is from genome assembly GCA_029882525.1 of Candidatus Aminicenantota bacterium. Lineage (GTDB taxonomy): Bacteria > Acidobacteriota > Aminicenantia > Aminicenantales > Aminicenantaceae > SOIA01. The sequence goes on from JAOUKO010000249.1 coordinate 4,486, forward strand.
GTTCCTGGACCAGCCGACCGGCCCGAAAACAGTG
>JAOUKO010000250.1 GCA_029882525.1 Candidatus Aminicenantota bacterium
CACAAGATGGTCAGAGTCGTCGGACCAATGGGATTTTCGGATCAGGATCCCGAAGGGTTCATGATCGAAGGCTTTGATGAAACGCCGACGGTAGCCTGCACCTATAATCTTGACTATATGAACCCTTTGGTAATCAATGCGGGTTACCAGAAAGAGGTCGATTATGTTGTCTATAAAGTCGAAGTTCCAGAGAAGATTCCGGAAAATCAGCTGAGGGTTTACAGCCGGATGCTCAAAAGAGCGAACTTCAAAATCGTTGAGTTCTCCCGAAAAAAATTCCTTAAGCCCTTCATCCGCCCCGTTTTCAACCTGATGAATGAATGCTTCAAAGACATTTACGGATACGTGCCTTATGATGAACAGGAAATGGATGAGCTGGCCAAGAGGTATTTCTTCATTGTCGATCCCCGCTTCATAAAGGTCGTTTTCGATAGAAATGATGTGCTCAGCGGCTTTATTATCGGGATCCCCAATCTTTCGGAAGGGATACGGAAATCAAAGGGAAGGCTCTTTCCTTTGGGGATTCTCCAAATAATCCATGCCGCAAAAAAAACAAAACAACTCGACCTTTTGCTCGGTGGGGTCAAAGAGAAATACAGGGGGTGCGGCCTGGATGTCATGCTTGGCTTGAGAATGATCGTATCCGCCCAAAAGGCTGGATTTAAATGGATTGACAGCCACCGGGAGCTCGAGACCAACGTCAAAATGCGGGCAGAGATGGAGCACTGGGGTGGCACCGTTTATAAGCGTTACCGGATCTATCAAAAAAAGATTTAGCGAATGCAGTCCTATTGTATTGAGGTTGATTTATAGGGGGTCGAATCCCAGCCTTTTTCTTAAAAAAGGCATCGTCCACCAGATAAAGAGGGAAACGAGTATTCCAGCAACGATATCTGAGACATAATGAAAACGACAATAGACCGAAGAGATATAGATCAAGATCACAAAAGGAGCCATGATATAAAACGAAAGCCGATGATAGCGATAAGCCATCAGCCAGATGATCGTGGCCGCTGCGACATGACCGCTGGGCATGGCTCCTCCCGTCGATATCAGGTTTTCTCGTATGAACTCTCCGATGGATGTGAAAAGATAGCCATTCAGCGGGATGGAATAAAGGTGGCCTATATGGGAAATAGGATTAGCCACAGGATAAAGAAAGTAGCCGATATTGCAGAGGATATTATTGACACTGATCGTGAACAAAAAATCCTCCATTTGATTTTCGCCCCGCTTGAAATAGAGGACCGCTCCAAAAATGGGATAAAGAGGAAAATAAAGAAAATAACTGATCATCATCCATTCTGTAAGGCCGGGAGACATAAATCTCTGGAGCCAAAGGGTCGGCTGGACTCCAAAAATCTTCTGCTCCAGATTGATGATTGATTGGTCTTGCCAGGTTCGGTAAAAAATGAAGGAGAGCCGGATAGACGCCTCGTAGATGTAAATCAATATGAGTGAAACAGAAGATATCCTTAGAAAGAACTTCCCTCTCCGGCTGGATATTATCTGGTGGAGACGAATAAGCGCCAAAAAGATAACGATGCTGCCCAAGTTGGCCAGAATAAAGAAAATCCAGCTCTTGACTCTGGAATTGAAAACAGAGGCAAGGAGCGAATACAACAAGAGAATTATGATCAGAAAAATATCGGTGGGCTGGAGTTCAAGTTGGAAAAAACGGATATGCCTTTCCCGCATCAGACCATAGTCCGAAGTTTGAGGCTCTGTTTTATTATTTTGCGCTGGATCTCTTAACTATTGCCCTCAGCATTCGTGCTGAAGATACTTTTATGGAAGTATATTCTCCAGCGATGGTCGATGTCAAGGAAGCTGATAAGGTGACAGATCGTTGACAAGGAATTGTCCTTGATGATATTTTTTGAACGGGGATTGAGTAAAGCATTTACCGCTTAGGAGGAATACCAAATGTCAGGTCGCTTTATAAAGTCTGCTTACAGCTTTATACCGTATGCTGCGTTCGTTGGAGCCGCCTGTAATCTCGGTTTCTGGAGTCTCTATTATTCAAATGTATTTTATGCCGGAAATGAGACCGTCAGGCGGTTTGAGGCATCTTTTCCTATTTCTGACATCCTTTTTTTCGCGGCGCTTGTTCTAGCGGGAATTGGTCTAAAAAAACGGAAACTATTTGGCGTTTTCTTTCTCTTGATATCGTCATCTTTTGGTCTTTATTTGGGACCGGTGGACATTTTATTTTACTGGAAGCACAAGGCCTATTTCCCTCTCACCGTCTCCAGCATATATGAAATCGGGCTCAATTTATTTTGCATTATCGGTGGTTTGATGGGGATGTGGTTTGCCTGGATCTTTTTGAAAAACTTACTGGCAGGATCTTCTTCGGCCACGGAAAAATAGGCTAAGGAAATTCTCTCGGAGTTTAGTGCCGATGGTAATGACTTTCATTTATTCGATATAGAGGGAGCAGGCACCGGTCAGCATTCATTTAAACCTGTCAAACCGGGAGAATAGCTTTTGATTCTGACTCCTTTAAGGGATAAGAATTTCCTTTTCGGCTGTGCTGGCTGGCTTCGGTACTCTACACGGCTGACGGACAGCCTGCCTGCGCTCTCAGTTTCAGATTGACATCCCTGTTCGTCATAGTCTACTATCTTTCATGGTCGAAGGGTGGCAAAATCGCAACGATGATAAGTGCATGGCCCTCACCGTCAAAGAGGAGTTCCTTATAATCTTTTTATTTATTGCTAATCTTGGCCCAAGCCTGTTCGAAAGGAGGATCGGGCATGGAGACAGGCCGTCCGTCCAAAACTCTGCGCCGCTTCCTCAATATTAAGCCCGGCGAGGGGAAGTTCGCTCTTCTGCTTTTCTCATACTTTTTTCTCATCAGCGCTCCCTGTGTCATCATAAAAACCCTCCGTACTGCAGATTTCCTGGTGAAAATGGGAATTGAGGATCTCCCGGTTGCCTATCTCTTCGCAGCTGTCGCGACCGGCCTTGTTGTTCTTTTTCATTCCAAAACCCAATTCAGAATGTCCATCCGTGCTTTGATCATCGCCAGTCTTGTTTTCTTTGCTGTCTCAGGGCTACTTCTGCAAATGATCCTTCATACGGCTTTCGGCCGGCAGAGCGCATTTCTGTCGTATTTCTACTGGGTCTGGGCGAGCGCCCTGATCATTGTCCTGATCACCCATTTCTGGATGACGATCAACGAGATGTTCAACCCCACTCTTCGACCTTCTGGAGCAGGACAAGCTCAGCCCGGACATTAAAAAAATAATCACCGAGAAATCCGGGGAAGTTCAGGCCACAGCGCTCAGCGACCGGTTCGACGCCGAAGGGGCAGTCCGGTTTTCGGAAATCTCTGATGAATTCCTGCCCAAAGACATCCAGACCGAGATTCCCATCATTATGTCCTCGGTCGACTACCAGCAGGTGATGAAATTATACCTGGAAAAGATCCTGAGAGAAAACCAGGATTCAGAGGTCAACAAAATGGAGTTGGCCAAGGCCATCGGCCTTATGAACGCAGATTCCCCGCTGGCTGGTCAGCTCACAAGGCTCATCGACGACGAATCTCCTGAAGTATCCAGCTTTGCGTTGAAGAGCGCGGCCAGGCTTAAGAAAAAAGAATACATTCTGGCGATCATCCGGAAGCTGGGCAACTTTATAACCATGGAGGACGCAGTCAACGCCTTACACAAATACGGCGACGCGGCGGTCGGGACGCTCGAAAAAAACCTGCATGATGGCTCCAAGGGCATGACTTTGAGGATGGCTGTGGCCGAGGTCCTGGCCCGGATCGGAACTCAGAAGGCTGTCCTGGTCCTGACGGAAGAGCTGGAACATGGGACCGGCGAGCTGGACGTTGGGGTCATCGATGCCTTGGACCGTGTCCGTTCGGAAAATGCGGAGATCCCGTTATCGGCCTCAGCGGCCAAAGCGAAAATTTTTTCGCTCATAAAGAAATACTGCCAAAAATTTATCGACATCCAGCGCCAGGATCCCGGCGAAAAGAATCCGGGGCTCCGGCATCATATAGACAGATACCTGGAGGTCTATTTCGCGGACATTTTCAAGCTGCTGGGCTTGTGTTATCCGCAGAAGGATATCCGCATGGTTTACCAGAACATCAGGACCGGAACCCGGAATTCGGTCGCCATCGCGGTCGAATGGCTCGACAACGTCCTCAAAAAAGACGTGAAAGACGCACTCCTTCCGATTGTCGAAGACCTGGATCCCGCAGAAAAAACAAAAAGATTTCAGAAAATTCTTAAGAATTTATCCGATCTTTAGCCGAAATCGGTCTTGCGCCAGGGATCAAGAAGGCGGTGATGCGCATCTAACCACCACCCCGGGGACAAGCGCAGTGTCGGTGACTGCCTTGAAGTGTTTGAGAAGGGCCTGGACAGCAGCTTGGCAGAGCGAGCACAGAAGCCTGCGCTTGTAGCGGAAGAAGATACGCAGTATCCTGGGGATGATGAAGACGACCTGGCAGGGGGGGACATCTAAAATCAGTCCAGAAGCCCCAGCAATAAA
>JAOUKO010000251.1 GCA_029882525.1 Candidatus Aminicenantota bacterium
ACATTTTTATTTTGTCTGGCTAAAAGAGGTCAAAATTTGGCTCAGTCCTAATGTGATAGGAATAAAAAACGATAGATGTTCCAACTTGTCATTGCGGGCGCAGCGTGGCAATTTCGACCTTGTGTCATTGCGAGGAGTGTAGCGACGTGGCAATCTCATCTTTATAGTGTCATTGCGAGCGCAGCGTGGCAATCTCCTAGGGAAAAAATGCATTTATTCTTATGAGATTGCTTCGCTTTGCCCTCAATGACATGGTGGAGTTTTCTTTTTACACTCAGTTCCCGGCACTTCAGGAAAAAAGATTCAACTCGGTTTTATATATTTTAGGGCGAGTTCCTCGAATTTATCCGTTCCTGGAAGCTCTGTACAAAGCAGATATTTGGGTCTTTCATCCTCGATAATTTCTGGAAACCGGCCGAATTCACCGAGAAATATGTTATCGGTCCTGTCATCGTTGACCGAAGAAACCTCTTCAACCAGGACTTTTCCCTGACCGGGCTGGCCCCAGAACTCGTGAAAATGAACGGGGTCGAGCCTGATCCGCTCTCCGGGCTGGAGCGTGATGGTCGTCCCTGGTTCGCAAGTCATCCCCATTCCGTTGCGGAATATTTTGACAGGACTCTCTTCATCCAGCCGTTCGTTCTCGCTCACGTTGAACACTTTTATTTGAAGATTCCCTCCTCCTGAATTGATAATATCCTCGGTCTTGCTGCGGTGATGATGCAGAGGTGTGATCTGTTTCTCAGCCACTATCAAGAGCTTGTTGGAGTAGACCTGGTCAAAGGGCTGCCCGTCTGAGTCGAGGATCCCGTTAGACAACGTGTAGCACAAGAGGCCTATTGACCCGTATTTTCCCGAGCCGAAATCCGTCAAGTCCCATCCGATACCCCGTTTATGGAGCTCGACTGCGTTATCCCTGTTCTCATGCCAGTCCTGGAGACTCCAATACGCCTGGGGGGGAAGAGGTACACTTCTTGAATTCAGGAAGGCGATGCCTTCATCCAGGAGATTATTTATTTCCGACCTTCTCATCTCGCCTCCTCGGAAATATGAAAAATAATTATCAATTTCATTAGCTAAAAGAGCTGGTTAATGGCCTGGGCGAGTATGGCTCTGGGCAAAAGGATGGGGCAGGGGAGCAGATTCTGGAGCTGCTGTTTATCCTGCATCCTAAATCCCATACAATCGAGAACAACAGCTTCCACTTTCTCCTGAGTGAACTTCTGGGCGATCTCCTCCCATTCTTTTCCTTCTCCGTACGGGGACTTCACCTCAGTAACTGCTATTTCTACCTCCCATTTTTTTCTGGCTATTTCGACCTGGCCCTCCAGAGGCACAACTACCCCGAGGCTGTTTATCCGGAAAGCTCGGGTGATGAGAAAATGTATATAGTCATGAGGGAATATCACCGGGTAGGAGAGACGTGGGAGTTGAAAATCATGGGTGCAGAGAACTCCGGTAGCTCTTATATCCGTTTTCCTCATGTTATCTAGGGCTTCATGGATGAGGGAGCTGACTTTCTCCTCGCTGAGTAGAACCTGGCTGCCGTCTCTGAGTCGGGTGATAAGGGGGATTTCCCCGAGTCCGGGCTTTAAAAGATCGATCCCTTCAGGAGGGAGGCCATCGAGCAGCCCTTCCTCATAGATTTCTATCTGGGGAAGGAGGAGGGGCCGGATTTCTGATATCACGTCTTCCCTGGGAGACTGCCCTATGGTGAAAAACCCGACTTTTATTGATCCCAACTCAATTCCTTTTCTAAAGATTTGTGCTTTTATTTATACAGTCTAGTTCTTTAAACTCTTAAGAGATAATAACTTTTTAAGTTTAGCCAAAACTTCTCTTACAAAATCGACATATTCTCTGCATTCTTTTTCTGTAACTTCAATTCCTCCAGCATAAAAGTTCAAATTTCTTTTAGAACGCATGCTGTTACCCAGGCTTTCGATATTTTCATCTTTTAAAATTTGAGCTAATTTCTCTATTATTCTTACATGGTGACCTGGTACACTTTTTACTTTCACCTGATAATAACTTAATAATGTAATTCCGGCTTTAATTAAAGCGGTATAAGCATAGTTGAATTTGACTTCCAAAATATTGACTTTTTTCGCTATGTTTAAATCCTTTATTGCATTCTTTAAGTTTTTTTCTATTTGGTCTGGTGTGAAAGTAAATTTAGTAAAATACCTGTTATCAAATTTCATTGGATCAATTGAATGTGCTTATTCTTTAAGATTTCTACAATAAAAGGGTCCTTTTTTTTAATTCTTTTTTTGAATTCCAACTCGTCCATACTTATAGAATTTATTTCCCTGTCAATTTCTCTTTGAAGTTTGTTTAGATTCTTCTGAAGCAATGAAATTTTATGGTCACCTATGACTAATAGATCAATATCGCTGTGGATATCCATTTTGTTCTTAGCATAAGAACCATATATATAAGCTTCTTTGATTCCCTCGACCTCTGTTAAAATTCTCCTGAATTTGTCTTCCACTCCTATGGTTTTAAGAATTATTTTTTTATATTCTTCATATAAAGGATAGCTTTTATTTATTGAATAAAGTTTTATGTTTCCCCTGATTTGGCTTTTTATGATGCCGTCTTTTTCTAATTCCTTTAATTTTTTGACAAGGTTTCTTTTGTCTAAGTCAAGTTTCCTTGATAATTCATTGACATACAGATTTTCTTGAGGATTAATAAAAAAATAATTAAGAAGCTTTCTAGTGATTTCAGACCTTAATGAAATCATGATAATCTCACAATGTTATGTAAGCAGAGTGTAACAAAATACACCGATAAGTGTAATATATTACACCTTTTTTATCAAGAAAAAAATTTATGGCAAGAGTAAGAACGGCTTTTTAAAAGATTGAATTGATTTTAATTCTTCTTTCCTTTGTATTTTAAATGGTCTAAAGAGCCGTAGAGAGAAGTGAGCTTATGGAATTCTTTCTCGTCATAAAAAGCGCATTTTCTCTCAGCGAAAGCTTTAGCCACTTCAACCACGAACCGGACCGCAAGTTCTAAGTCAACGCAGTGATTGGCGCCCGTGGCGCAACCGGGAACAGGAACCTCAGTGGTGATGGCCACCCCTACCACCGGAGCATGGGTGGCAGTGGCGGGCTGCATGATGCTGTTGAGGTGGTAGATGTCATTCCCATAAGGGATGATATCCTGGGTTGTGATGGGGAGGACAACAGGCATTTTTCCGGTGACATTCTGCATGATGTCCAGCAGGTCTTCGCTGACCCGGAGGATGTAGCCGTCTTTGACAGTGGGAGAGATGGCGAAGCCGCGGCAGTTGATAACCCGGTTTCCTTTAGTGGTGTCGATGGAAAGGATGGCCTTCATCCGTTCATCCACTTCATGCGTATTCATCGTTTCCATGGAGACCGGTGCATCCATGAAAGGAACCGGCTGGTGGGGAATGATGGGGGAGTGGGGGCTGAGATGGGTGGCGGCGATCACATCACCCGGAAGGATGTCTCCTTTTTTTCTCATTTCCACGATCTTCGCAGCCGCAGCCAAAGCTGTTATGGCGCCATCCGCATCCGAGACAAGCCCGATTTTGTGCGGTCTGGCTCCGATTCCGCCCAGCCGGCCGATAATGCCTAAAGTGGGAGCTGTTTTTTCCTGGGTTTTCCTCCCTCTGCCGCCAATGCTGATCTTTATAAACTGCGTTTCTCCCTTATCTTCTTTGATCTTCTGGATCATGATTTCCGAATCATCCAGCCCTTTTTGGAGAAAATAATTCTTTATCTCCTCCGGCTCTATTCTTGGTGTGTCGAGCATTTCATAGACTTCTATAACCTGTTTTAAAGCCATGGCTTACTCCTTATCCGGAAAAATTTTCATGATGATAAAATAGAGAATAATCGAAGAGAGTATTCCGTTGAAGGCGAACACTGAAAAAGGGAAAATCTTGATCGTGAACGGATGGCCGGAAGTCGTCCAGCCGATCAAAAAGGAAATAAAATAGACGCCCAAAGCTTTATAGTTGATCTTTGAAAACGAGTTTTCTTCAGAAGCATTATGCTTGAGCTTTTGAGTTTTGAGGCGTTCTGTTTTCAGCCTTTTCAGCAGATAATAGTCACAGAGAAAAATCCCTCCAATCGGTCCGATGCTAACGGTCAGGATGATCAAGAAAAGCTCCAGCCTTTCCAGGATCCCAAAGGCAGCGAACAGAGAGGCAAAGACGCCGGCGACAATGGTGATGATCCAGCGCTTTGTCCGGAAGATGTTGTTCAGGGCGAGAACAGAAGAGTAGATGTTGCTGTCATTGGTAGTCCACTGGGCGAGAAGCAGGACCAGAAACCCGATAAAACCCAGCCCCAGGTATGGCCTGGCGATGATGAGCTCCGGGAGTCGTTCGTGGTAGACTCCGGTGTTCATGGCCAGAACAGAGCCAACGACGTGGAGGAAGGCGCTGGCCACCATGGCTATGAATGCCGCCAGGAAGATATCCTTTAATCGGGGACGGGCGTAGCGGAAAATATCAGCGCTGGTGGTT
>JAOUKO010000252.1 GCA_029882525.1 Candidatus Aminicenantota bacterium
GCCTGCGAGTAAACATAAGACGCCAGTAGTTGCCATTTATCCGAGAACCGCTTGTTAAACAGGAATTCCAGACCCCAGTATTTGCGGTAGGGCTTCAGACCAAAGTAGGCATCATCCTCAGTCAAATTCTTGAGGACATAAGCGTGAGCGTTGGCGTCATCGATCTCGTAGACCGTATAAGGATCGCCTGTCTCCGGGTCATTGACGGTTACAGGAGAATAGGTCGCGAGTGTGTCGATCGGGCCGATGATGTTCCTCCAGTTGCGGTAGATGAAGGTCACCGAGAACGAGGCGTCCCTGAAAAGCTCTCTTTCTATGCCAACCGTGAACTGGTCCATGTAGGGGTGTTTGAGATCTGGGTCGAGGCTGTAGAGTTCCTCGTGCGTGATCGTTTCATACGGCACCCACACGTTCCCCACGACATCCCAGTAAGAGCTGATAAAATCAGAATAAGCAGAGGCCGGGTTGAGGCGGTCATGGTAACTGGAGAGCATGGCTTCTGCGAACTGGCCGTAGTGGGCCTTGAAGACCGTGCTCTTGTCGCCCAAGATATCAAAGGTGAAGCCGATCCGGGGAGCGAGACGGAATTCCTTGTAGACTGTGCCCGAAACATCCTTGATGGTCCCGAACATGTGGCTGGCACGCAGGCCAAGGTTGATGCTCAAACGGTCGGAAACCTTCCAGGTATCCTGGACGAATTCCTCGATCCGCATGTAGCGGGTGTTGGTGTCATACCCCTCGTACTGAAAGGCCAGGTAGTTTCCGGTGTAGTAATAGCCGTATGCTCCGTATCCGGTAAGGTCGTCATAATACGTCGCGTTAGGACCCGTGAAGCCGTACCTGTTCCTGACTTTGCCGTACTCGAACTCCACCCCGAATTTGAAGTCGTGGTTGCCCTGGATAAAGTCCTCGGCATAGTGGGTGACACTGGCGTTCGCCTGATACCTGTCTCTGTCAGCATAGAAGAAGTAGCCGGAGCTGTCGTAGAGCATATTGTCGTTTTCGTTAAAATGGGCGTTTACGTCCATGCCGGTTTCCGGATCCAGGTAATAATAGCCGGTAAAGAAAGCGAATTTGAGGTCGAAGAAGGTTTTGGGGCTGAGGATGTGAGTCAGGCTGAAGTTGCCGACACTGTCAGGAGACTTCTGGTTAACGGTTGCTACAGCGGAAACGGTGGCGCCTGCGTCTCTGTTGATACCGTTATAGGCATCGTACTCATAGTAAGCCATGATGCTGGTCTTGGAAGTGAGCTGGGAAGTGATCTTCAAGAATCCTCTGGGCTGCTTGTAATCGACATCCTCGGGAAAGCCGGTGACCTTTCTGAATGACCGGTAGTATTGACCTCCGATGAAGAACCAGACCTTATCCTTCTGGATCGGGCCTCCAAGGTGCGCTCCGAAATCATAGAGTTTCAATCCCGGCGGTGTCAGGTCGGGGAAATCGCTTTGATAATCCGTCGTGTTGTCCGCCTGCCAGAAATTAGGGGTAAACTCCCCGGTATCCAGGTCTCTCTTTCCATCTCCCTGGAAGATCCCTTCAAAGTGCCCGGAGAACTCATTGCCGCCGGATTTGGTGACCAAGTTGAATATGACACCGGTGAAATTTCCGTATTCCGCGTTGGCGCCGATACCCATGATTTTCGCTTCCTCAACGATGTTGGGATCGACGAAGACCCAGGCCGAACCGGCCTCAGGGTCGGAGACATCCACGCCATCCACCTGGTAGGCAATTCCGGTATCACTCGATGCGCCATAAGCCACGTTACCCGTTACACCCGGAGCCAGGTTGACGATATCCATGGCGAAGTTGCTGTAAGGAACGTTCCGTAAGATCTCATCGGCAAGAGTCACAGAAGCTGTTTCGCTCGTCTTGATATCGACGGTGGGGGACTCGGCGATGACCGTCACCTCTTCCTCGAGGGCAGTGAGTTCCATGGTGAAGTCGATTGTCAGCCTCACTGTTGTGGTCACCCTGACATTTTCCCGAAGGACTGTCTTAAATCCCTGCAGCTCGGCCTTGACTGTATAAACTCCGGGGGGGAGAGCGGGAAACCGGTACTCGCCGGTTTCAGTGGTGACAAAAGTCCGTTCACCCATCAAGTTCGGGCTGGACAGGGTGATGGTCACTCCGGGAAGCGGCTCGTTTTCCGTATCCACAGCTTTGCCGACAACAGCACCCGTGTCTTTGGACTGTGAAAACGCAAGAGGAGAAAGCACGAGGAGAAGAATCGTAAGAAGCACAAGAAGTTTGAGTTTCATGTTTTTCTCCTTTCTTATTTTTTCTTGTCCTTATTTCCCATTTCCCTTTTTTATCGATCTTCCTGTTTGATTATCACCCCCTTGATAGAATTGACTCAATGCAAAAATATTATCCCCTATACAAATATGCGAATTTCATACCAACTTGTTTTATTTTATTAATCAGTTTATTATCAGTAATTTACGCTTATTTCCGAGTCCGGTTCGAAGCAATATGTGCTCCAAATATACGGATTCTCCAAATATTTGAATCAACCTTTGCCAGCATTATAAATCAATTGTCAATAAAAAAGCAAAAAAATTAATTTGTGTTGTCGAAAATCCTTTCAAATTCCCGGTACCTGATTCATATCGCCTGAATCTCTTCCCTGTTATTCCTGAGGAGGTATTTGAAACTCAAATAGCATTGTGATAACTTTATAAATAGAGAATGCCTTATGAAGAAAATATCTGTTATCCTGCTCAGCAGTTTGCTCTTTGCTCCTCTCCTGGCTTATCCCCAGGAAAACCTTTCCCCAGAGCATAAGAGCTGGCTCGAGAACGTCACTCCGATCATCACCAAAGCTGAAAAAGAAGTCTTTCTTCAGCTGAAGACAGACCGGGAAAGGGACAAATTCATCCAGCTGTTCTGGAAGAAGCGTGATCCCCTGCCCGACACAAGCAAAAATGAATTCTATCAAGGATACATGGAAAGGCTTCACTTTGCTGACTTGTATTTCGGGTATGGAAGTCCGAAGAAAGGGAGCCAGACTGAAAGAGGCTATTTCTATCTTCTTCTCGGCCCTCCCCTGGAAAGAAACATCTTTGCCACGCATTCCGAACTCTGGCCTCTCGAACTCTGGTACTACAAGGGAGAGCAGCAGTACGGCCTCCCTCCTTATTTTTATTTGATCTTCTACCAGGATCGTGGGATAGGAGAATACCGTCTCTATTATCCGGGTGTAGAAGGACCGGAAAAGCTGCTCATCCCCTCGCTCACCGACCGCACGCTATCCCGCTCAAAAGCCTACCAAGCCATGAAAAAAATCTCAGGGGACCTGGCCAGCGCTTCCCTCTCCTACCTCCCGGGAGATACGACTTACGGAAGCAGTTCTTTTTCATCGGACACCATCATCGCCAGTGTCCGTTCTCTGCCGGAGAAAAAATTCACGGACTCCTATGCTCGAGACTTTCTCTATTATAAAGACTACATAGAAACCGATTATACCCATGACTTCATCGACAGTAACTCCAGTGTCAAGGTTTTCAGGAGCGGAGGCCAGTCTTATATCCACTGGATGTTGGAGCCGAAAAAGATCAATTTTGCCGATTACAAGGGCAAATACTATTCTGCTTTTCAGCTTGTGGTCAGGATTGAGGATGAGGAGGGAAACCTGGTTTTGGAAAAAGACGAAGAAATCCCTCTGGAAATCTCTCCTGAAGAGTATAAAAAACACGAGCGTCAGCTCTTCGCTTTCCAGGATATCCTGCCCATCATCCCGGGAAGATTCAAGGTCTTTTTCCTGTTGAAAAACAAGACAGCCAGGGACTTTACTTCATTCCAGACAGAAGTCCTCGTTCCTCAAGAAAAAAGCCGGGCGCTCAGCAATCTGATCCTCTACCACAGCAAGGAGGCGCTCGGGCAGGACCAGCCCGAAAAGATCAAGGCGTTCACCTTTGATGGTTTCCAGTATGTGGTCAATGCCCAGAACAACTTCCTCCCTCAAAAAGAAATGGGGCTGTACTGTCAGGCTTACAACCTGGAAGAAAAGGATACAATGACGCTCCTTCTTGAGATTTTCCCGATGAATACCGAAACCCCGGCTCTGACTCGCAAGATTCCCTTGAGAGAAGTGTCCGCTCCGGATGGGCTGGGAATCGATACAGGACTTTTTTCTCTCTCCGATCTCAAACCCGGTTACTATCGAGCACAAGCATCTCTTCTTGATGAAGAGGGAAAAAAGATATTCACTGAAAAAGAGAATCTAATCCTCTTCTCCCAGGCTCATCCTTATATCCCCTGGGTTTACTCCCAGCTCCACAACCCTCTTCCTGACCCTGAACCGCTTTATATCCTGGCTTCCCAGTATTTCATGACCAGAAAATACGAACAGGCTAAAGGCTTGCTCGACCAGGCTATGGGGAAGAGAGACGAATCCAAAACCAGGCTTTTGCTGGCCAAAACCCTCTACGCCCTGGGCCAATTTGAAAACTCTCTCACCATAATCCTTCCTCTCTATCAATCCACTCAAGACAGGGAAGCCG
>JAOUKO010000253.1 GCA_029882525.1 Candidatus Aminicenantota bacterium
GCGGATGCCTCCTCCTTTATTTCTGAAGGAAAGTTGGCTTTTAAGAGCTTGGACCGGTTGAAAGGCAGAAAGAAAGAGCGAAGGATAACTCCCGGCCAAAATTCCCGTCCCAAGCGTTATGAGCAATAGGGTGAGAACGAGAGGAAAGTTAGCTCCGGATAACAGAACCAGAGATTTTCCGGTAAATTGATTGAAATACGGAAGCACCGCTTCCACCACGATCAGAGACAAAACGAGCGCAAAAAAGGCGATCAGGATGGCTTCCCCAAGAAACTGACGGATAATTTGCCGCCGCAGAGCACCGATCACTTTCCGCATACCCACTTCCAAAGCGCGCTTGGAAGATTGGGCGGTTGCCAGATTCATAAAATTGATACAGGCCATAAGCAGGATAATAACGGCGATGACAGAGAACATGGTGACCTTTTTTACTTGACCAGGACTTCCCAGCTCGTACAGGTGAACTCGGGTGAGTGATTGGAGTTCCGGCACATAAGTCGTATCCGGGTCGAGATTTTTCTTGTATATACCTGAAATTTTTACCTCAAAATCAGTGGGAGACACATCCGGTCGAAGGAGAACATAGTTGGGCCCGGACCACTCTTCCCAGCGAGCCAACCGGTCTTCCCCTAAAAACTCGATCCGTCCGATGATGTCGAAACGAAGATGGGAATTCAACGGGATGTTTTCGATGACCCCTGTTACCGTAAAATCACCCTGCATCAGAGCCACGTGAAGGACCTTTCCGATGGGATCCTCATCTCCGAAATATTTTTGGGCTATCTGTTCTGTGAGAACAATAGAGAACCTGTCCGAAAGGGCCGTTTCGGGATTACCTTTAATAAAAGGGAAAGAAAAGATTGTGAAAAAACTGGGATCAGCAAGGTAAATATTGCGTTCCGCATAGATTTTGTCCTGGTATTTCACGTGCGACCCGAACCAGAGACAGACACGGCAAGCTTCTTCCACTTCCGGGTACTCGGCTTTAAGCGCCGGTCCCAGGGCATACGTGATGTTGAAATCAGCGTTCCCATCCTGCATCCTGTTGAGGATAAGGTAAATTCGATCTTTTTTTTCGTGAAATTTGTCAAAACTCAGTTCGTCCTTTACCCACAGGCCGATCAGGATGAAACAGGCCATCCCGATCGTCAGTCCCAGGATAGTGATGAAAGAATATACTTTTCTCCGTTTGATGTGGCGGAGCGCCACCTTTAGGTAATTTCTGAACATGGTTATCCCCCAAATGAATGATTCGAGTGAAAAAGAGAAAAGGAGAAGAATCCCCTGCAAGTGACATAAAAACCTGGCCAGAACAGAGCCAAATTTCTCAGCTGTTTTAGCGTAACGGGCCTCCAGGTCTTCCTCCATCGAGATCAACATCTCTTCGTCGGCAAACCATCGCAGGATAAACCAAACCCACCCCGGCGGCCGAAAGTTATTTTTATTCATGATTTGAATTCTTTCTTTAGGTCTGGCACACCCGTCCAGATGGATTGATTGACCTCCTGTATAGTGGCCAGCTTATTTTTGCCCAATTCGGTGAGTCGATAATAGATGCGCGGCCGTCCCCCCTTTTCGGCTGAACCCTTAGCCTGCAAGGTGCGGACATACCCGTTTTTCTTAAGCCGGTTCAACGGAGCATAGATCGCTCCCGACATCCATTTCGCTCCGGTGTCCCGCTCCACCTGCTCTCTCACAGAAATCCCATAAGCATTGTCCTTGAGTTTCCAAACAGCCAGAAGTAAAATTTCCTCGATCCTCGACAAAATGTCCATGATATTATCCCTCTCTATAACATTTGTTATGAATAATTCATTTTATAGTATTCATAATATATTATACGATACGTAAACAAAAAAGTTCAAGATAAAATAAAAAAAACGAAAAATTATGCTTTACCTGGAGTATATCGTCAGTCCCACATCCCGCACCCTCAAGCTCTTGTCGATATCTTTTTTGTCGTGATTCACAATTCCCGGCGATAGCTGGTGGAGAAAATGTGCACAAAAGCCTTGTTTCCCCAGCTTCAGGGATGCCAGGGGCAGCAGTTAGCCCTTCTTTGATTGCGGACCGGATTGGGCTATGATAAAGAATCAACCCCATAGCATGCACAGGGTAAACATTAAATGAACCGACACAATTCAGAGGTTTCGGCGAGAGCAATCATAAACCGGATCCGCAGTCATCTTCCGAATGCCATGCTCAAGGACCAGTCCTATGTCCGCCGTAAGCTGAGCCGTCTCCAGAAAAGTGTATGCCGCATGGAACGAAGTGCGGTCCTACGAGAGCTTGGAAGCCTTGAAAAGAAGCTGGCCTCCTCAGTTGAAGAAAGAAATATCCGTTCCAGGCGTATTCCGCAGGTTTCTTTTCCCCAGGAGCTTCCCATCAGCGCGCGCTCCGGGGAGATCATAAAAGCTATCCAGGATCATCCGGTGGTCATCATATCAGGAGAGACAGGATGCGGCAAAAGCACCCAGATTCCCAAGATGTGCCTCAGGGCAGGCCGTGGAGTGACAGGCATGATCGCCTGCACCCAGCCCCGCCGGATCGCCGCTATCACCATCGCTCACCGGATTGCCTCTGAGCTCAGAGAGAACCTTGGCCGTTCTGTCGGCTATAAGATCCGTTTCCGGGACAGGACTTCGCCAGATGCCTACATCAAGATTCTGACCGATGGCATGCTTTTGGCCGAGACGCAATCCGATCCCCGGCTCTTATCCTATGACACGCTGATTATCGATGAGGCGCACGAACGCAGCCTGAATATCGATTTTCTTCTGGGTATGGCCCGCACACTGCTGGATACTCGTCCCGAACTCAAGCTCATCATAACCTCAGCCACTCTGGACACGGAAAAGTTTGCCCGTTCATTCCGTAACGCCCCGGTTATCGAAGTGAGCGGCCGCCAGTATCCCGTTGAAGTGGAATATTGCCCGGCTGAATCCTTTGCCAACAAGCACGACGACATGGACTATGTAGACCTGGCAGTCGAGGCTGTCCACCATATCAAGCACAAGAAAAGTCCCGGGGATATTCTGGTCTTCATGCCCACAGAGCAGGACATCCTCGAGGCCTGTGAACGCCTGGAGGGCCGGAAGTATCCAGGAACGACCATACTCCCTCTCTATGCCCGCCTTCCCGGTACCCAGCAGGGCAGGGTGTATCATGTTAAAGGCGCCAAGATCGTGGTGGCCACAAATGTGGCTGAGACGTCCCTCACCATCCCGGGAATCCGCTACGTGGTCGACACGGGTCTGGCCCGAATCTCCCAATACCAGCCAGGAACCCGGATCAACAGCTTACCCATAAGCCCAATCTCCCAGAGCAGCGCAGACCAAAGAAAAGGCCGGTGCGGCCGGGTGCAGCATGGGATTTGCATCCGCCTCTACTCCGAAAAAGACTACCAAACCCGCCTGGCCTTCACTCCGCCTGAGATCATGCGTTCCAACCTGGCAGAAGTCATCCTGCGCATGATCGACCTGAGACTGGGACACCCGGCAGATTTCCCTTTTGTGGACCGGCCAAAACCCAAGCACATCAAAGACGGATATGACACCCTTGTCGAGCTTGGTGCCATCCAGCGGGAGGATCGAGAGTATACTCTCACCGAAAAAGGTCGAGTCATGGCCCGCATGCCGCTGGACCCCAAGATCTCTCGCATGCTGCTCGAAGCCAGGGAAGAAGGATGCCTCCGGGAAATAGCCCTCATCGCCGCAGCCTTGAGTATCCGTGATCCCCGAGAGAGGCCGCCAGAGAAAGCTGACCAGGCAGATGCAAGCCACGCGCCGTTTCGGCACCCGAACTCGGATTTTCTGACCCTGCTCAACATCTGGGACAGCTACCATGACGCCTTGAAAAGACTGCCTTCCCGGAACAAGCAGAGCAGCTTCTGCCATGAACACTTCCTCTCCTTTTCCAGGATGCGGGAATGGGTACATGTCCACGACCAGATCCTGGTCATCCTCGAGGAGCAGAAGATTCCGCTGGAACGCCGGGAACGCGTGGAGGTCTCCGGGTCCCTGTATGATGGGATTCACCGGGCTGTACTCAGTGGGTATCTCTCCAATATAGCTGTACTCAAAAAGAGAAATTTCTACACCGTGGCCAAAGGCCGGGAAGTCATGGTCTTTCCCGGGTCGACGTTATTCGGTAAATCCAGGCCTTGGATCGTGGCAGCAGAGATGGTAAGGACAGCACGGCTTTATGCCCGCACAGCGGCAGGCATCGATCCCGAATGGCTTGAAGGTCTAGGTGGGGATCTCTGTCGCTATTCCTATTCAAGTGCCCGTTGGAGCAAAGACAGGGGAGAAGTGGTGGCACTGGAACGGGTCAGTCTCTATGGCCTGGAGATCGTGGCCGGGCGTCATGTCTCCTACGGCCGCATCCATCCAGAAGAGGCCCACCGGATCTTCATCCAATCCGCTCTTGTGGAAGGTGAGCTCAATGACCCGCCAGCCTTTCTCCAGCACAACCTGGAGCTCCTGAAACGGCTCACCCGCAT
>JAOUKO010000254.1 GCA_029882525.1 Candidatus Aminicenantota bacterium
TCTAAATAAAGT
This sequence comes from Candidatus Aminicenantota bacterium, assembly GCA_029882525.1. Classification (GTDB taxonomy): domain Bacteria; phylum Acidobacteriota; class Aminicenantia; order Aminicenantales; family Aminicenantaceae; genus SOIA01. The sequence goes on from JAOUKO010000254.1 coordinate 13, forward strand.
TCTATGGCTTCACGAATGTTTTTTAGTGCTTCTTCTTTAGAATTCCCTTCGCTGAGGCAACCTGGGAGAGCAGGCACATAAACGGTATGGCCCCCATCATCACTGGGTTCTAATATTACTTTCAGTTTCATCTGTGTTTACTCCATTTGATCGTATTATATAGCATGTAACAGGAATACGGAATTAAAAACTGAAACCATCCCCTTTTTTTTCGTTATTGTAACGAATTTGAGCTATTTTGTAAGGTCTTTCGTTATAATAATGAGAATATTTTTATTTATGTGGAATTTTATAAAAAAATATTGACATTTCCCATATTGTTGAGTATATTTACTCAAGGCTTTGAGTAAATTGTATTAACGTTGTGAGTAAAATGTATAAGCGGAAATACTTTAAAAACATCTTCACTCGCCTCAATGAGCCACGAAAATTTCTTCAGGTATTAGCTGGTCCAAGACAGTCAGGAAAGACTACCCTGATACAGCAAGTGATAAAGGAGATCAAAATCCCTTCTCACTATGCAACAACGGACACAGTAGATGCTGATTCTTCTATTTGGATAGAACAGCAATGGGAAATTGCTCGTTTGAAACTCAAAAGTTCGGGTTTAAAAAAAGACTTTTTGCTTGTACTTGATGAAATCCAAAAAATTCGTGGATGGACAGAAACTGTAAAAAAACTCTGGGATGAGGATACACTAAATAAGATCCCTTTAAAGGTGGTATTGCTTGGTTCATCCCCACTTCTCATTCAGAAAGGTATCACTGAAACGCTTGCAGGTAGATTCGAACTTATACGGATTCCACATTGGTCCTATTCTGAAATGAGTGAAGCATTCAATTTTAACCTAGATCAATATTTTTATTTCGGTGGCTATCCTGGTGCTTCTTCATTAATTAAAGATAATGAGCGATGGAAAAACTATATAAAAGATTCACTCATTGAGACCACCGTTTCAAGAGATGTTTTTATGATGTCTCGAGTTGATAAACCGGCGCTTTTAAAAAGGCTTTTTGAGATTGGCTGTCAATATTCAGGACAGATCTTATCTTTCAATAAAATGCTAGGACAACTGCAAGACGCAGGAAATACGACAACACTTGCTCATTATCTGGAGCTCCTTTCTTCGGCTGGAATGCTTAAGGGACTACAAAAATATACAGCTCAGAAAACCAGACAAAAAGCCTCTAGTCCAAAGTTTCAAGTGCTTAATACTTCACTCATTACTGCCCAGACAGGAAAGAATCTCAAAGAAGCAAAATTAGATTTTAACTTTTGGGGTCGCCTTGCAGAATCAGCAGTCGGAGCACATCTCATCAATGAGTCCCTGAATACAGGTATAGAAATCTATTACTGGAGAGAGAGAAATAAAGAAGTCGATTTTATCGCTGAGCGGGGCGGCCAACTAGTAGCCATAGAAGTCAAAAGCGGAAAAAAGAGACTTGCCTTACCTGGAATTCAAGAGTTTTCCAATAAATTTAAAACCCATAAAAAATTTCTTGTAGGTAAAGGTGGAATTGAATTTAAAGAATTCTTCGAGCTTTCTCCAGAAGATCTGTTTTAACAAAATACACGTGCCTGTTAATAATCTAACTACCTTTTAAGGCCTTTTTTAAAAAATGCTGTTCAATTCTTTTTTTGAATAGAAATCCTCATTTTCTGTTTTTTTGGCCTTGGAAAAGGTTACGACTAAATTGAACTGAACTTCAAAAAAGTCTTGACTATTTTGAAAAAAACAGAGGTTTGGAGCCTCTGTTTGACAGCCGGAACAGAAGATCCTACTCCTCAATAAAAGCGTCCTTGAGGAGCTTGCTCTGGCGGTTAAAGGCAATCCGGGGGCTTCTCGTCTCCTTCATCAAGGAAATCTCCTGTGTCAGAAGCCGGGCAAGGTACATGGTGTAGGTCGCTGCCTTTTGGGATTCTCTTCTAAAGAGGGAATGGTCGCGGTTGATATAGACCACATTCCCCTCTGAGAAACACTCTGGCCCTGATTCGCCGAAAAAATCGAGGCAGACAGAGACGCTGTCCGTTCCTAACCTCATCCTTCGGACAATGGCATTAGGAGTGATTTTTTTAACCAGCGGATGCCGCCGCTTCTTTCTTTTCGGCTTTGACAGGCTTGGAAGTTGTTCCTCCTGCGGCTGGACCTCCAGGCCTTCTAACCCTTTCTTTTTCGTTTCTCCTACAGCCGCTCCACCGCCCACTCCTCCCTCCTCACCGTAAGGGATGGGGCCGAAAGGCGAGAGGTCCGGGTTCTGGGCCAGTGCCTTATGGATTCTTTGGAGAGCTTCTTTCACCACCCGGCTGGCTTTTCTGTCCTCTCTCCGGTCAGCCTCCCTGCCCAGAGTTTTCTTGATGATGCCCATGACCTTCACCATGACTTTGAGGAATTCCTGATACTCATCTGAATCAGCCACAAAATTGGAGCGGTCGCTAGTGACGGGCAGGAAATCGGCGTTGATCTCCCCTTTTATCCTGGCCACCGCCTTCCCCCATGTTTCCATGCCGAAAAGCTCTCTTTTGACTGTGGCTCCTTTCACTTTGATCTCAACGCCCAAATCCTTTAAGGAGGCCATGGAAGTGGGAGTGATAATGATCTCTCCAGAAACAGCCCCGTATTTGCATCCTTCCAGGATGGGAATTCTCTGGCCGATGATGCTCCTCGGATAAAGACGGCGCTTATTCAGGAAGACGGCAAAATCCGGAGCCTTGAGAGGTACTCCTTCGATGATCTTTTTTTCGACTTCCTCCAGGTCGAATGATTTAGACAGGCCTGAAAGAATAACGGTCATTCCGTCTCCTCTCTTCGAGTCTGGAACAAGGATCTCGCAGGGAATGTGCCATTCGTCCTTTGCCTCTTCCCAGGCTTTTTTGTCAAAAATCACCCGGGCGGCAAAATCTCTATGCTGAGTGATGACTTCAAAGCAGGAGGCTGCAGCTAACGAAGCGAATTTTCCGATACCGAATTGCCCGATCCTGGCCCTTCCCAGCTTCGGGGAGCGGGAGTGGAGCACTTTCTCATCCGAACCGACAAGAAAATACTGTTTTAGCCCTTCTGCATCAAGGCCGGAGCCATTATCTTTGACCACGATTTGCTCGGGACCGATTTCCACACGGACTTCTGTGGCATCGGCATCATAGGCGTTGTTGATCAGCTCCCGGAGGAGCTCCACGCTTTCTGTATAGAGCCGTTCGCCGATGGATACGATGTGCCGTTTATCGACGGCGACCTGGAGGGTCTTTTTTTCTTTAACTTGCATGATTCTCTCACTCAACTATATGCTTATTTTATGTTTAATATTACAGCTAAAAGCTTTGATATTCAATACGACTTCTTGTATTCCTATCGAAAATTTACAGCAAAGAACTTATTTTCTAACTTCTCTCCAGGACGCCAGATTTTTACCATCAAGCAGGACAGGTCTGGAGTCATAACAGGATCTTTCGGGCATACAGTTCCTGAGAAAATGAAAACACCTACAGCGTCGTTATATGAAGAAAGTACTTGAAATATCATCGGAAAATGTACCGGAAGAAAAAAATTTCACGAGATGAAAACATAAGTTTCATACAAATTGAGGGGATTTATTTATCCAGGGGCGCTCAATACAAAAATAATATTACCATATATAAGAAAGGATGGACGATTATGGCCAAAAAGAAAGATCTCGGTAAAGCGAGACTCCCCTTCCCTACACGGACTGTACGTGCTGTGGGTGGAATGATAGAAGTGTACGTTATTCCGGATGAGAAGAAAGCTGAAGTTCTTGAGGAGCTTTATCCATTTATTCCTATCCCTTTCCTAGATGAAGAGAGGTACGATGTGCACGCAGATAAGACATTCAAGGTGAAGGATTTCTGTGTTACCAGAGAAGGAGGGATGAATTTCCTTGTCAGTCCTTACTATTTCGAAAGTGGCGGCACAGTTATTGATTGGCTACCGGTCGATTCCAAAGACTAAATGAATTAATTTTTTGAATTATCTAAAAGAGAAGTCTTCCGTATCCATCCAATCCTTTTTTAACACCTGCTTTCTTCATCATCGCCCAGAAAGTGGCTGTGTTGCTGGAAATAACAGGCATCTTGAGCTCTTTTTCGAGGCGGTCTATGGCCTCGATCGTCCTGAAATTCGTGCAGCTGATGAAAATTCCCTGAGCCTCGGGCGCGAAAACTTCCTTCGCCAGCTCAAAGGCGGCACTCGGCTCTTTGTTCCCCACTTCCCTATTCCGGACAATACCCAGCCCCTTGATCCTTAAAACCTCTTTCCCATTCTGCTCGAGGAATCTGCGTTCAAGGCCGTTTATCTCATCAATATATGGCGTAGCGACGCATATTTTCTTTATCCCCAGGGCATCCAGGGCTTGAATCACCGCGCTTGAGGTGGCCACAGCCGGGATCCCGGTTTCTTTTTCTATATTTTCCTCTATTTTCCCGGGATGGTCTTTTCCTTTGAACAGGCTTCCAGAGGTGCAGCCGTATCCGATGA
>JAOUKO010000255.1 GCA_029882525.1 Candidatus Aminicenantota bacterium
GAAGAAAGGAGATATCATCAAAAATCCAGATGCTCCTTCCATGAGTACCGATGATGAGGTCGTTATCTCGCGGATGGATCAGGATGTCATGGACTGCAACAGTGGGCAGGTTTTTCAGGCGGAGGTTAATCCAGTTTTTCCCTCCGGTAAAAGACACGTATAGGCCCAGCTCGGTCCCGGCGTAGACAACGTTCGGATTCTTGGGGTCCTCCTTCACGACCCAGACATAAGCTTTCTCGGGCAGGTTCCCGGTCACATTGGTCCAGGTCCGTCCAAAGTCCGATGTTTTGTACACGTAGGGACTGAAGTCATCTAGCATATGGCGGTCAAAGGAGCAATAGGCCGCTCCGGCAGAAGTGCGGCAGGATTCTAGGTGAGAGACCGGAGAATATGGAGGGATTCTGGGAACATTCTCGATGACGTTCTTCCATGATTCTCCTCCGTTCAGCGAGACGTAAAGATTTCCGTCATCCGATCCTGCCCACAATACCCCAGGCTGCAGCGGGGATTCAGCCAGGCTGATTAAAGTGCAGTGGTATTCTGCGGTGGTGTTTTCCGTCCAGGCCGGGCCACCCGCTGTTTGCTGTTTGTTGGGGTCATTGGTTGTCAGGTCAGGACTGATGATTTTCCAGGTCAGGCCAAAATCAGTGGACTTGAACACCACGTTCCCTCCGACGTATACCGTTTCCGTATCATGAGGTGAGGGGATTATGGGAGTATTCCAGTTGAACCTGTATTTGAGACTGGACACAGGTGCGCCGTCTGCCCGACGGGGCTGGGGACTGACCGTCTGCTGCTCTCTGGTCCGCATATCCGTTCTCATGATGTTGCCGGCCTGGGATTCACTCAGGAAAAGCTCGTGGTCTTTGGGGTGAACGACGATATGGAAGCCATCGCCAAAACTGATCATCCGCCAGTCATCATTCAGGATACCGAAGGGCTCTTTGTTACGGCTCGGCCCGTACCAAGCCCCGTTATCCTGCAGGCCTCCACCGACATAATAGAACGGCTCTCGGCTGTCGGCACATATCTGGTAGAACTGTCCGACAGGGAAGTTATTCACGTAATCCCAGGTTTCTCCTCTATCGTAGGAAACGCACACTCCTCCGTCCTGTCCCTGCCACATCCTGGAGGGATTCTCCGAATCAATCCAGAGTGTATGAAAGTCCACATGGGTGGCGCGGGAGATGCGCTTAAAGCTATTTCCCCCGTCGATGGAAAGAGAAAGCCGAGAGGATACGGCGTAGACCCTGTTTTCATCGGCAGGGTCAACTCTTAAATCCGTGTAGTAAAAGCCTCGGGAAACAATCTCCACATCATTTGAAACCATCCGGAATGTTTCTCCTCTGTCATCGGACCGGTAGAGTGTTCCCTCCGGAGATTCCGTCATGACATAGACCACATCGGGATTGCTTGGCGAGACTTTTATCCCGATCCGGCCAACAAGCTTCGGCAAGCCTTCGGTCAACTTTTGCCAGGTGTAGCCTCCATCGATAGACCTGAAAACGCCCCCATCTTCATCGCCGCTGAAAAAGGTCCAGGGCTTTCGCTCAAAGCGCCATATACCGGCGTAAACGATATTGGGATTCTGAGGATTGATATCCATGTCAGCCACACCATGGCGGTCATCTGTATAGAGGACTTTTTCCCAGATTTTCCCCCCGTTCGTGGACATGAATACGCCCCGCGCATTGTTGGGGCCAAATGCATGTCCCAGAGCTCCCACATAGATGACCTCTGGGTTTTTTGGGTTGATCACGATACGGGATATATGCTCCGTGTCCTCAAGCCCCATATGCCACCACGTTTTTCCTCCATCCGGGGATTTATAGACCCCATTCCCGAAGGAAACGCTGTTGCGGACGTTTGACTCTCCCGTACCGGCATATACGACATCCGGGTTGCCGGGTTCCAGAGCCAGGTCTCCTATGGAGGCAACCGGTTGATCATCAAAAATGGGTATCCAGGTCACGCCGCCATTCTCGGTTTTCCAGATACCACCCGATGCGGTCCCGACGTATACAATATTCCCGTTTCCGGATACTCCCTCGACATCAGTGACCCTGCCCATCATGTTGGCAGGGCCGATATTCCTCCAGACCAGATTCTTGAATAAATCCAGCCTGATGCTTTCCTCAAAGGAGCTGTTTTTCTTGCTTTCTTGTCTAGCCTGAACTGTCGGTAAAACCAAGCTTGTGGTCAACAAGATCGTCAAGCCCAAGATCGCGATCTGCCTCATTCGCATTTCTTCCTCCTCTCACATTTTCTCATAGAGCAAGAGTAAATAAGCTATTTAATCAAAGATCTTACCTGGATTCAAGATATTTTGTGGGTCAAAAATCCTCTTGATCCCCTTCATGAGCCCGATCGACCCTTCATCCACAACATAGGACAGATAAGGTTTCTTGACAACGCCAATTCCATGCTCCCCGGAAATCATGCCTCCGCGGCTTTTGCAGTCCCGGTAGAGCTCCTCCCGAACTTTGTCGTGTTTCACTTTCCAATCCTCTTCAGGAAGAGGAATGATTTTACCCTCCTCAAAACGGGCGGCCATGATATGGGTATGCACGTTGCCGTCAGCCGCATGTCCGAAGGTAGGGAGCCAGATCTGATACTCCTGGGAGACCTCCTGGACCCTTTTGACATGCCGGGCAATCTCTGCCCGGGGGATAACAATGTCCAGGACTTCCAGGGTATGCGCCTTTATCGCTTCATAGATCTTGCTGCGGATATCCAGGACCTCTTCCTGTTTTTTCGGGCTGTCAGCCACATAGACGTCCAGAGCTCCCTTCTCCATGCAGATTTCAGCCACCTCTTCGGACAGCCTGTCCATCTCATCCTCGCTCGAGGCATCAAGGATAAGCAACAGGTAAGTGCTTCCCTGGGAGCAAGGCCATCTTTTCTTCAGGAATTCCTCTGTAATCCGGATGAGTTCCTTGGGGACAAACTCCACGGCCAGGGGGAGTACCTTTTTCCTGACCATAAAAGGGACAGTCTCGATCGCTTTCTCCAAATCATCATAAGGAACAATGAGAGACCTGGTCATCTGTGGCGAGGGCATGAGCTGGATGATAGCCTTGGTGATGATTCCCAGAGTTCCTTCAGAGCCGATGAACAGGTTCAGCAAATTATAACCCGTGCTGCTTTTCATAAGCTTTCCGCCAAGATGAATGACCACACCGCTGGCCAGGACCACTTCTAATCCCCGCACATAATTCCTGACCACGCCGTATTTGACCGCCCGGGCTCCGCCGGCATTAGTGGCGATCACCCCGCCGATCATAGCGCTCTCTTCCCCAGGATGAGGCGGGAAAAAGAGACCCCCCTCCTCAACAGCCGTGTAGAAATCAGAGAGAGTCACCCCAGCTTCCACAACCGCCATCTGGTTATCCAGGTCTATTTCAACGATCCGGTTCATGTTTTCAAGGGACAGCACTATCCCTCCATGAGAGGGGACGCATCCTCCACAGAGACCCGTAGCGCCACCACGGGGGGTAACGGGGATCATCTCCTCGCTGGCCAGGCGGAGAATCCCAGCCACTTCTTCAGTCTTTGTCGGCTTGACCACGAGCTCGGGCATTCTCACGATATCGGAAAGCGAGAATTCATCATGGCTGTAATCCTCCATTTTTTCCGGGTCAAAGGTCAGATTCCTCTCTCCGACAATCTTTTCCAGTCTTTGTCTTATTTCTCGCGTGATTTTTTTATACATGACGAAAGGCCTTTCTTTTCGGAAAAAAGCAAGGCTCAGCGCTTATTTGATAATAATTGCAGGGATTTTCGCCTTTTTGACCAGCTCATTGAATTCAGGAAGGTCTTTTTCTATTGTTGACTTCAATCTCTGGAGCTGTTCGTCCGCTTTAGCCGACAATTCCTTAAAGACCTGGTACGATTGATCCGTAGGGCGAGCATCAGCACTGGCCACCACAGAGGTTAGAGCCGCAATCTTATTATCCAGCAAGATGGGATAATTGAGCGGGTCCTGACCGCTTTTGGATTTGGACTGGATGAGAACATCCTCTGCAGAGCTCAACCTCATCTTGAGCGACCTAGCCGCCTTGATGATCTCCTCTCCTTTCTCATGCTCTTTGACCTTCAGAGAAATCTCGTCTAGCTGTTTCTTGATGTCTCTCAGGCGATTTATCGCCTGGTTAATCTCTGTGACCGTATCCCGGATTTGAATCAGAAAATCAAACTGCTCCTGGAATTCTTCCTGCGATGTTGAAAGGCGAGGATCTTTCTGCCACGCCCAGCTCTGTGTCATCGATCTTTCACCCACAGAGAGCCTAACCGAGTAGACACCGGGCACAGCAACCGGACCGCTCAGTATACCGCCCCAGAGAATAGCGCCGGGAACTCGCTCTGCGTCAGGATAGTGCATATTCCAGATAAAACGATTCATCCCTGCCTCTACTGAAAACTGCGCGGAGATAGGGCTCATCCTGTCTTCTTCACCCGCCACGCCTGTAAATTTCTGATA
>JAOUKO010000256.1 GCA_029882525.1 Candidatus Aminicenantota bacterium
GACCAATACCAGTGCTAAAATGACGGCTGCCAACGAGAAAAACAGAGATTCGCCTAAAAATTGATAGACAATGTGCTTCCGAAAGGCTCCGATAATTTTCCTCATGCCGATTTCTTTGGCCCTCTTCGCCGAACGGGCGGTTGAAAGATTCATAAAATTGAAACAGGCGATCATGAGAATAAAGGCAGCCACCGTTAAAAAAATGGAGATGTTCATTTTTTCTGAGTAAAAGAAGAAATACCGTTCCGCAAAAGGCAGGAGGGCAAGCGCTGCATCCTTTCGGCCCCCGTGCCTCTGGACGACATCAGCAATCTTGGCATTCAGGGCTTCTGGGGCGGTGCCATCTCGAAGTTTTACAAAAGTATACACAAAGTGATTATTCCACCCCAGATACGAACTTCCTTCTGTGAGTATCCTGAATTCCATCGGCACAAGCATGTTGAACGGAAGCGTGGAATTGTTGAGTTTGTTATCGATAACCCCGGTCACGGTCAATTCGTGCTCCTGGTTCATGGTCAGGACTTTGCCGATCGGGTCTTCCTTTGAAAAATACTTTTCAGCCGCCTCTATTGAGAGCACGATGGAATGGGGCTCCTTGAATGCCGTTTTAGGATTCCCTTTTATAAAGGGAAAGCTGAACATACTGAAAAAGGAAGGATCCACAGCCCGCATCCGTCTTTCATAAAATAACTTGTTTTCATAGGAAAGCAGCGCATTTTGCCAAAACCAATGAAACCTTGTTGCTTCTACGATTTCAGGAAATTCCTCTTTGAGCGTTGGCGCGAGCAGAACGGGTGTCGTTGAATTGTTGGGGACGTCGGTATGGATGAGAACATGATAAATGTTGTCGACATCTTTATGGAATTTGTCAAAACTCAGCTCATCGAATACCCATAAAGCGATGAACAGACAGCAAGCGATACCAACGGCCAGGCCAATGATGTTGATGAAAGAATACACTTTCTGTCTCTTGATGTTTCTCAGAGCGATTTTCAGGTAATTTTTGATCATGACTCCTCTCCAATACAAATGGTCTAAAATGAATCCCGGAAGGGACTTGAAAAGAAGAGACCAGAACCACAATTTTGCCTTGGCTTTCCCCTTTGTTTTCACTCTTTCTCGATAAGCCTCCTCAAAATCGCCGACGGCCTGATAATAATCGTCGTAATCTAGAAAAAACCAGAGGATGGCTTTTCCCAGAAAAGGAAGACTGTCTTTATTGAAATTCATCGATTTCTCTCAATCGAAAGCAAGCTTACATTCCTCTGTCCAGACTGTTTTATAGATTTTTCGTATTTCCTTGAGAGCTTTTTTTCCGGCTGAGGTCAATGAGTACATGTATTTACTCCGGCCGCCCCTCTCGGCAAAGGGCTGGCTGCTTTGTTTTTCGACATAGGCGTTGTGGACCAGCTTTTTAAGCGGCTTGTAGATCGCTCCGAATGACCACTCGTGGCCTGTATCTTTGGAGACCTGCTCACGAATGGATACGCCGTAGGCATTGTCTTTGAGCTTCCAGATCGCCAGAAGGACGATCTCTTCGGACCTTGATAACAGGATCATGTCAATCGCTCCTTTTTAATTTGTATGAAAAATGGATACATATATTTGTACGCAATTTTTTAGAAAAGGTTGCCGGGATTCAAAAATTTTTTTTTTGACAGGAACTCACTCTGTAACCTTGACTGAAGAAATGAGCCTCATTATCATGTGTGTTTGAAGTATTTCAGCAACCAGCCTTAATAGAAAGGAAAAAGAACATGGCCCTGTTCAGTTTGAAAAAAGTACTGCTTAAAGGAGTAGAAGTAGATACAGAGTCACAGGAACAGGTTGAGGCAGAGCGGGTCCAGGTCGCAACGTGCATCATTCTTCTTGAAGTGGCCAAATCGGATGATGAGTTCAGCAGCATCGAGAAAGCCACTGTAAAGGCTATCCTGAAGAAGAAGTTTGATATATCGGCTGAAGCGGTTGAAGAACTGATGGAGGTTGCCTCCAGGAAACGGGAGGAAAGTATCGACCTTTGGGAGTTCACCAACCTGATCAATGTGAATTATTCAAAAGAGGAGAAAAAGAGGATCGTGGAGAGTGCCTGGCGGGTGATCTATGCGGATGAAAAGCTGGACGGCTACGAGGACCATTTTGTTCACAAGCTGGCCAAACTGCTTCAATTGGATCACAGTGATCTGATCGAAGCCAAATTGAAAGTCAAATACGAGAACAAGCCATAGCCTTTGGTGTGATGTGATCCGGGTGTTGCTGAGGTCGAGGATATCAAAAAGAGGTTGGAGCGAACCAAAAAGATTCTAATTCGTATGTATAGTTAAAGAGATGAGTATGTCTAATTCATCGCGCATTCTGGAAATATCCAGTGAGAATCATTTACGGAGTGAGACACCATGAAAAAAGTTATTATCATCATCGTTGTCGTGGTGGTCGTTGTTGTTTTTGGGTTTCTGGCGGTTAAGGGCTGCCAAACCAAAGGCAGCACTCAAACGTTAAACACGGCAAAAGTGGAAATAGGGAACATTTCCAAGACCGTTGTGGCCACGGGCAAGATCGAGCCGCTGTATAAGGCTGAGATCAAATCCAAGATCGGAGGTTTGATCAAGCAGTTTTATGTCGAGGAAGGGGACCGGGTGAATGCGGGCCAGAAGTTAGTGGAAGTCATTCCAGGAGCCACGCCGGTAGAGTTGGTCCAGGCGCGGACCGAGGTTAAAGCTGCGGCCTACGATAAGATCGTCTCTGAAAAACAATACCAGAGAAGCAAAGAGCTGATCGACCAGAAAATGATTTCACCCGAAGACCACGATAGGGCTTTAGCGAATTACAGCACGGCTAAGGCCCGTTTTTATGCAGCCATGGCTCAGCTACGAGTGCTGGAGCAGGGTTCGAACATAGCATCGCTGGCTGAGGGAATCGAGATCAGCGAGCAGGACCAGCTCGAAATCGAAAAGGAGACAAAAGAAGCTATCGCCAGCATGACCTTGATCGCTCCCATCTCCGGTATTGTCCTTTCCCGTGACACGGATAAAGGAAGCGCGGTCATCCCTCTTTCTTCAGCCTACGGAGGAACGGTGATCATGACCATCGCCGATATCTCTGAGAAGCATTTTCGAGGAGACGTGGATGAGGCGGATATCGGAAAGGTGCATCTCGGCCTGCCGGCACGGATCTACGTCGAGGCTTATCCGGACGAGCCTTTCAAGGCCAAGCTGACCCATATCAGTCCTCAGGGCCGCGAAGAAGAGGAGATCGTCAATTTCGAGATCCGGGCGACGATCGATGACCCGGAGAACAGACTCCGATTTGGCATGTCGGCGGATGCCGAGCTCGTTCTGGAGGAACATGAAAATGTTCTGGTCATCCCGGAAGGAGCCATAATATACGAGGATGGAAAGACTTTCGTCAATGTCCAGGATGATTCCATTCCTGAGGGCAAACGGAAAGTCGAGATCACCAAGGGGATTTCTGATGGTCTCCGGACCGAGGTTTTATCAGGGCTGGAAGAGGGACAGGTTGTCGTTCTTTCCCAGTAACGGTGTCGATGAATTTTTAAGGGTTCATCCAGTATGAGCACAACAATCTGGATCAGACCCATATCAAGGATTGAGTGATGCACTGGTCCGATATAATCAAACAAGCTTTCATAGACCTTAAAGCCAACAAACTCCGAAGCACCCTCACGCTTTTCGGCATCATCTGGGGCATCATGGCCATCATGATCCTGCTGGGTTGGGGATTCGGGTTCCGCGATTATATGTGGGAAGGCATGGGGAAGATCGGTAAAGACCTGGTTGTTTTCATTCCGGGCCACACATCCATCGGAGTGGGCGGATACAAAACCGGACGACCCGTAGTCCCGGAATTTGATGATATAGAAGCTATTAAAATTCAATGCCCTTCAGTGGCTGAAGTGAACCCGCAGATAAGCCGCTATTACCAGGTGAAATCGGAAACAGAAGCCCGACAGTACAATATCCGTGGGGTCCTGCCTGCCGCCAAAAAGATGAACAACTGGCAGGTGGCGAAAGGAAGATTCATCAGCCAGGATGATATCAGGAATCGCCGGCGTTTCGCGTTCATCGGCAATAACGTCAGAAAGCAGCTTTTTGGCGAAGAGCCCGATCCGGTCGGCCAGCAGATCAAGATTCGCGGCGTATCGTTTCTCATCGTAGGCGTAGCTGTCGAGAAAGAACTGCAGATGTCCACCATAAACAGCCGCCATGACGACCAGGTTCTGGTCCCGCTGAGCACAGCTCAACAGTTGTGGAGCGACGGGAAGAGCCTTGACCTTGTCTTTGCCACTCCGAAGGACAGGACCAAATCCGGTCAGGTAGTGACTGAGATACGAAGCGTCCTGGCCGAACGCCACAACTTCGACCCCAGGGACGAGGAAGCGCTGATGATCTTTGAATTTGCCTTCTTTGAGAAGATGTTCAACCTGCTTTCCCTCGGATTAAACATTCTCC
>JAOUKO010000257.1 GCA_029882525.1 Candidatus Aminicenantota bacterium
TCATCTTAAAACCTCTTTTCTTTCCATTTATATATGCTTATAGGCTGCGGAACAACTGTTTTAACCAAAAAAAGAAAATAAGGGCCCTTTGGCCGCTATAGTCGCTTCAATCTTCAGAAAGAAAACCACTCCTGACGCTCTACTTGTAAAGCAAATAAGACTCTCTCTGTTTCGAGAAACGACTGAGCTCTTCTTGATAGATACTGACTATATCCCTGACTTCAGTCCCCTCTTCAATAGCTTCTCGTATCTTCGATGTTCCCATGATCTTATCAAAGTACTCTGTGTGGAATTTAAAATTCTCAGGGTACATTTCCAGAATTGTCTTGATGATAAACAGCGATGAATCAAATGACCTGTACTGATTTCTGTCAACGACATGGATCTCGGCTCCACCGCAGAGCTCTCCTTTATACTTGGAAAAAGTGGGCGTGAACCAGGCTTCTCTGAACTTAACGCCTGGAAGATTCAACCTATTCAGCTCCTTTGTCAGGCTGTAGCCATCGATCCAGGGGGCTCCGAAAAGCTCAAAAGGCTTGGTTGTCCCTCTTCCTTCAGAGACATTTGTTCCTTCCAGAAAAACCTGGCCAGGATACACGGTGGCAGTATCGAGGGCGGGCATGTTCGGTGAAGGAATGATCCAGGGAAGAGAGGTTTCATCATGCCACATTTCCCTTCTCCAGCCTTGCATCGGGATCACAGTCAGGCTAGCCTTCTTTTGCAAAAACTTATCATTAAAGTAATTGGCGAGCTCTCCCATGGTCATCCCATGACGAACCGGCACAGGATAAAGCCCGACAAAAGAGCTGTATTCCGGATACTCAAGGAGCGGACCTTCCATGGATATTCCGTTGATCGGATTCGGCCTGTCCAGCACGATGAACTCAATATCATTCTCAGCGCTCGCCTCCATGCAGTAAGCCATGGTGGCCACGTAGGTGTAGATCCTTGTCCCCACATCCTGGATGTTAAAGATAAGGACATCGATGCTCTCGACCATAGAGTGTTCCGGAATCTTGCCCACCTTTTGGGTGTCAAAGGAGCGCATGTACTCATCGATATCTTTAAACATCCCTTTAGCGGGCTTCAGGGACTGTCCGTAAAGGCTGAACACAGGAATGGAATATTCAGGGATATCGTACCTGGTATCGATATAGAAGGGCACGTACTCACCGGCCTGTGCGTTTCCCCTGACTCCATGCTCGGGGCCGTAGAGGGCGACAAGGTTGATTTTCGGATTTTTATAGAAAAGGTCAACGCTGGTTTCTAAACGGCTGTTGACACCTGTGGGATTGGTGACCAATCCCACTCGTTTCCCTTCTACCAGATCCAGATGCTTTTCCAGAAAAACCTCGATCCCGAGTTTCACTTTTTTTTGTTCATCTGGAGCTCTTGCCCCTCTCTTGCTTTGACATGCTCCCCAGATGATGGTCACGGCTAACATCAAAACCAATCCAGTCCTTGGTGAACAAAATATTTTAGCAAAAATGGTTTTCCTTGATTTTGAATGCCTCATTCTCTTTCTCCAGCTGACTTCCTCACTCGTTAATTTAAAGAAAATCATAAATTTATACAATAAAAATCGTATCTTTTCACTTAAAAAACGAAGACCTTATGATGCGCGGTGAAAACATAAAAATAAAGGAAGCTATGCCATTTCTGTGTATTTTTTTCATAAAACCACCCATACACACAATGGAATAGAACCAATAAAGGTAATTTATTTAAGGCAGGAATGAGAAAGGGAGAAAAAGATAAGCAGGGGTTTGAAAAGCTTTCAAACCCCTGCTTTTTTGACTGAGGATCTCTATCTCAAAAATTCAGCTGGCTTTTTAGAGGCCGATCATAACTCCGACAGTGACGGAGTTATAGTTGCCGATGTTGTAATCCGCGTTGATGTTGAACATCAGCAGCTTCATGCTCACTCCGAGCGTGATGCGGCTCTTATTCTCTCCCTGCATTTCAAAATCAACAAGAATAGTCTGCACCAAAGGAGTACCTTCGTCCAGCGTAAAATCATAGGTAAAGCGAAGCTTGGATTTCTCAATCAAGTACCCCGCGTAGGGAGTGATGTTGATCAGCCCGATACCGAGCTTCTTGCTGACGGTCAATCCGTAGGCGGTGGTATTCGCTTCAAAAACATCACCCAGCTTAAGGGTCTGCTTGAAGAAGCAGAGCGAGACATCCAGCGGAAGAGGTGTCGGGAAAAACACTGCAGGATTATGCTGAACGCCCCAACCGAACCAGCTGAACTTTCCTATATCCTCGGTGATGTCGACAAGAGGAATCTCTACTTCAGGGATGTAGCGGAAGACCGCCTGGGTTCCCAGAATCGTGCCAACACTGGCTTGAGGAGCTGCAAACGGAATAAACGGGACATCCGCCAGGAAATCTCCCAGACCTCCAAAATCCAGAGTGACCGTGTAGGGATCGACTGTCTGGGTCATAGGCATCCCGCTGACCGGGTCATTAAAAGTGATAGTGGCTCCATCGAAGGATATCTGGATGTAGTCGTCCGAGGCGCCAATGATCGTCGCTCCTTCGATTCCAACAGTATAGTTGGATTGAGTGAGTGCAGTTGCCAGAGCAGCTTCGGTGAGTGCGGGCAAACCCAAACCGCTGGACTGGACGATTTCAAGGGCCTGGCTCTGGTCGAAACGAAATGATCCGCTGGTGGAAAAGCGCCTGATGTCCTGGTCATCAGGAATCATGGTCCCCATCCCCACCAGACCGAACTCGATATTCAGACCGAATATCTTGGGCGCGGGTGTCTTGTGGAACCAGCCGCCGTTCAGGTTCGATCCGAAGGCAGAGACGATGGGTCCGACATACCCCTGGGCAGCAGACTCGGAGAGTTTCTTTAAGGTCTCCTCCAGGTCTCCCCCTTCATCCTGGGCAAAAACGGATGAAACGGCAAACAGGAACACAGCCAGCGTGAACAGGGCTTTCCAGTTACGCTTTACAAAAATCCATTTTTTCATTCACCTTCCTCCATTTTCAATTTTCTGGAATTTCCGAATTATATAGAATATATTTCACCCCTTGTCAAGAACTCTGAAAAAGTGAGATCGATGGAGAGTCAGTTTTTTAGACATATCTGTCCGTTATTAATCAGAGCATAGGCATAAAAGACTGAAAAGTAAATAGCCTTATACGGTGATTCCTGGGGTGATTTTGCCTCACCCTTTTCAGCTAACGAGGAACTATCAGGGTGGATTTCTAAAAGGACATTGGAGTTGACATTTATATTTCCGTTTAAATACGGGCCAGCATCTTCCTCTGAAGAGACCCGTTTCCTGAAACATTCGAAGACCGAAAAAGAAGAGTCTGAAAGGACTTGTGCTGCAGGTAAATTCATGAGAATGGGAAAAGAGCCGTTTGCGTTCTCAATACTCTTAAAAGAGATGTTAGCTGATGAGCCTGATGGTCAAAGGATAGCGGAATTCTTCACCTTCATTGGCCTTAACGGCCGCCATGATGACCAGGATGAGGAATACGATTCCCAGCGCGATCAGGAGGATGATGCCGATGACCACTATGATCAAGATGGCGGCGATAATACAGTAGATCGTGAACGATATCTGGAAATTGAGGGATTCTTTCCCCTGGTCATCCACGAAAGAAGATTCATCTTTTTTGACCAGCCAGACAATAAGGGGCCCGATGATGTTGCCGAGCGGAAACAAGAAGACCCCCAACGCAGATAAATGACAGAGCATTCCCCAGGTTTTTTCTTGCTTTGGGTCCATTTGAGCCATCCTGTAACCTCCTCCTTCACCATAAAAAATTTTGGATGATTCTATCTCATGGCGTGCGAAAAAGCAAGGAATGGCAAGAAAGCTTTACATTGGCTCCTCGGGCAGGACTCGAACCTGCAACCTAGTGGTTAACAGCCACCCGCTCTGCCGATTGAGCTACCGAGGAGCAAGTCTTCATTAATTTAGCAGAAGCTCCGGAAAATATCAACGGATTGCTGATGGATTTGAGACTAAACAGTTATCACAACTAATGAAAAGATAGGATATCGGTATTTGAGATGAAAAATTCGGATCAGAACCGGTAGCCGGCTTGTTTTATCTTCTTCCGATAGTCATCCCCGTCCATCCTGACGATCTTGCACATCTCATACAGCCGTGACCTCAGCCGGACGCCGATCCTGTCCACCAGAGTATCATTCCCTTTTTTGAAGTAAGGGTCACGGGGATCTTCTTCATCCTCGTCACTATCGGGATAATTGGAAGTGAAAATCGTCAGTCTCTTGTTGTTATACCGGTTATTGATGATGTAAAAAACAGTCTCCTCTACCCAAGCCGTGGTTCTTTTAGCTCCCAGCTCGTCCAGGACAAGGACTTCACTCTTGAAAATCGGAGACAGTATATCCACCTCGGTCAGAGCTGAATCAGGATTGTAAGTTCCCTGGATGTTCCTGATCAATTCC
>JAOUKO010000258.1 GCA_029882525.1 Candidatus Aminicenantota bacterium
AAGTTCCATCATCCCCATCGTTTCTTTATGCTTCTCCTGTTGCCCAGGAGAAGCCGGACCTGGACTTCGTCAGGGTCGCTGACAAGGTCGGCCCGGCTGTGGTGAGGATCACTGCCGAAAGGGTTGAAAGAAGAAGAGTTGCCGGCTTTTTTGACGATTGGGGCGATGACTTCTGGGACAGGTTTTTCGGGATTCCCCGCGATAGAGAGAGAGAATTCCGTGCTCAGGTCGCGGGCACGGGCTTTTTCATCAGCTCGGATGGATACCTTATTACCAACAACCACATCGTTGAAAACGCTGAAAAAATCACCATCTACACTCTTCAGGAAAATGAATACAAAGCAGAAGTCGTGGGAACAGACCCGCCGACGGATGTCGCTTTGCTGAAGATCGCTGATAAAAACCTGCCGTTTGTGGAGCTGGGCGATTCTGGCCAGTTAAGAGTCGGTGAATGGGTCCTGGCCATCGGAAATCCATTAGGGTTTGAGCACACGGTCTCCGCGGGAATCATCAGCGCCAAAGGAAGGCAGAACCTCCAGAGCCAGACTGCTATTTCCTATCAAGACTTCATCCAGACAGACGCCGCCATCAACCGCGGAAACAGCGGCGGTCCACTGGTCAACATGAAAGGGGAGGTCATCGGGATCACCAGCATGATCGCCTCTCCCACTGGAGGGAACATCGGCATCGGGTTTGCCATCCCTTCTGACCTGGCTCGCAAAGTCGTCAAACAGCTCCAGGAAAAAGGCAGAGTGGTCAGAGGATATCTTGGAGTAAGACCTGGGGACATCAGCGAGGAAGAAAGAAAAGTTCTGGATTTAAAATCCAGGAGAGGTGCTTTTATCGAAGAGGTTGTACCGGGAACAGCTGCGGATAAAGCCGGATTCGAGCGTTATGATGTTATCGTTGAATTCGACGGCCAGCCTATCGAGAACGCCCACGAGCTATCTTTCAAGATTGCGGATACTCCGCCAGGAACAAAGGTCGATATCAAAGTGATTCGCGACGGGAAAGAAAAGATGCTCACCGCCAAGCTCGACGAGTTATCGACCGGAGAGGAAACCGAACAGCCATCCTCCTCATCAGGGCAGGACCTGGGGTTTAGATTTACCACTATGACGCCTCGACTTGCCAGACGCTACGGATTTCAAGCTGAGCAAGGAGTCCTCATCATGGAAGTCAACCGCTACAGCGAAGCCGAAGGGAAAGGCCTTCAACCTGGAGACATAATTCTGGAAGCCAACAGACAAGAGGTCACAACCGCAGAGGAATTGGAAAAAATCATAAGCAAGCTTAAACCGGGAGACGGCCTCATCCTGCTCATCCGGAGGGAGAGGAACGGTGAGTCCAGAGAGTTCATCACAACTCTCAGGATACCTGAATGAAGTTCTTCAAAATCCATTCATTAGGAAACGATTTTCTGATCATCGATGAGGCAGGGCTCAATCGCTTCCCCGAGATCAGTCCTTTTGCCGGAAGGATCTGCGACCGCCATACCGGTGCCGGGGCAGATGGCCTGCTCCTTATCTCGGTCAAAGATAAAGCGAAAGGCCGCGTCAAATTCCGCATATTCAACGCGGACGGCACTGAAGCGGAGATATCCGGAAACGGCCTGAGATGCGCTGCCTCTTATCTTTACCACCAGAACAAGATTGGCTCGCGTCACATCAATTTCCTCACCACCGCCGGCAGCAGAGAGTGCAAGCTCATCGAGAAAAGAAAGAATTTCTTCCAGATCAGGATAGAGATGGGTATTCCCCATCTGACCTCCAAGGAGATCCCCTTTGATGACGGCTCGGCACACGACAAGATCATCGATTATCCTCTCTCCATCAATAGAAAAATATATCCGATAACCGCTCTTTCTCTGGGGAATCCTCACTGCACTATTTTTGTCGACCGCTTTCCTGCCCGTATCGAATGGCACCAGATCGGGCGCGAGATCGAATCCCATCCTTTCTTCCCCAACAGGACAAACATCGAATTCGTCAGGGTGTTGAGCAGGGATGAGATAGATGTCCTCTTCTGGGAAAGGGGTGTTGGCGAAACCCTCTCTTCAGGAAGCGGATCCTGTGCGGCAGCCGCAGCCTCGATCTTGAAAGACCTGACCAATCGAAAAGTTATGGTCAGGACAAGCATGGGACACCTCACTGTGGAATGGGAGAAAAAGAAGGTCTATCAATCAGGGCCTGCAGAGGTTATTCTTAAAGGGGACTTTTTTTCGTCTTAAACTCAACCGGTTAGAAAGAAAAGGTCACTCCCACACCTAAGATTCCTGCACTGAGATTGTACCTTTCCGGCGTCGGTGAACCTGTAATTCGCTTTTCTCGTTCTTTTCCATCAGCGTAGGCATAGACGAAGTCGATCTGAGTCCGTCCTGTTCGATAGCCTATGCCTCCGATTATCGTGAACTTATCCACATCGATGTTTGTAATATCCAAACAGTCTGCAGGTGTGGCGCAGCGGTCATAGCCCAAGCCTCCCCTCAGGATGACTCCCCCGGAGACAAAATATTCGAAGCCGGCCCTTAAAATGAGAATATTGCCAAAATCAAGCCTCTGTTCTTCATAAATATCTCCCGCTACGGGATCTTTGATGATTTTCTCAACTTTATCCAGAACAGACCACATGGTGTACTGAGCGCTGGTCGAAAAAAGGAAATTCTCAGATATCTGGTAAGAAAATCCCAATTCAATATCCCAGGGCAGGCTGAAGCTCGTTTCAGAATCCCGTACGATCTGGAGCGGCAGAGGCTCGGTTAATGAAACAACCGTCTCGCCTTTGAGCATCATCCTGGTCGGGCCTCTCACTCCCAGCCCGATCCTCATTCTCTCCGAAGGCTTGAACAGCAGGCCAAAGCCCGCTGACACAGCCGAGCCTTTTTCTTCAATAGAGATGGGATAGCCCGTAGTCTCATCTTCAGTCTGGACGTTCATCACTCCGCCATAGAAGTTCAAGTTGAGGCCAACGGACAGCTTTTCGCTGAGTTTATAGGATAAAGTCGGAGTCAGACTGTATATTCCCATGGTTGATTTCAGAGGATGGCTCAGCACGCCTTCTTTCCAGTCGACTCCTCCTCCCGCATAGGGTATGTAGAATCCCAGTCCTATCGTCATTTTCTCGCTGGCTCTGTAAGTGAGGAAGAACTGAGGCAGAGAGGACTTGTAGTGACTTTCTACTCTTGACCCGTCGACAGTAACATACTCGTGGGTGGGCGAAATATAGAATCCGTCTATAGACAGGTTGAAAGCATTTTCCTGGTAGACCAGACCTGCAGG
This sequence comes from Candidatus Aminicenantota bacterium, assembly GCA_029882525.1. Lineage (GTDB taxonomy): Bacteria > Acidobacteriota > Aminicenantia > Aminicenantales > Aminicenantaceae > SOIA01. The sequence goes on from JAOUKO010000258.1 coordinate 3,279, forward strand.
ATTATGGAAAATCGCTGTCGGGTCGTCCGCAATGGCCACGAAAGCGCCGCCAATAGCCAGCGCTCTGCACCCCATCAAAGTGTTGTTCCACCCTCCTGCCCAAAGACCGGAGATGAGCAAGAAAATAGAAGAGAGGCAAACGAGGATTTTTCTTCCCATATCCTCCTCCTTCCCAACCGTTGGGATTTTACTTTGTGTTATGAATTACAACAAAAAAACCCGCTTTGTCAAGGATTGAAATCCGTGTAAGAATCTCTATTTCCGTGACGATCCAAACATCCGTGTAAAAAAAGGGTCCTGGCCTCTTTTTTTCTGCGCCGGTTCCTCTCCATCCGGAGCCCATGGTGGAGGGTGGGAGGGTCTTGGCAAGGATGGAGGGGAACCGGCGCTGTGACAGATCACACCTTCATAATTAACTGATACGGAGATAGATGTGCTTTCAAACCCTTTTTATTTGAAATGCTCGAAGCCCTTGATCTCCAGGGACTTCTTCTTCCCGTCTCTAGTGACCAAGGAGATACCCTTTTCTTTGGTCATCTTTCCGATGCAGGTTATTTTATATTTTTTCTGCAGCTGAGCCATGGAATCCAGCTTTTCAAGAGGCACAGAGAACAGAAGCTGGTAATCTTCCCCGCCATGGAGAGCGAAATCATAAGGTCTTCTCTGCCAGTAACACAATTCGAAAGAAATCGGAAGGCTGGCCTCTTCTATCTCGGCACCGCAGCCGCTCTCCTGACAGAGGTTCATCAAATCCACGGACAATCCATCGCTGATGTCGATCATGGCCGAGGGCAGCTTAAGGCGGGAGAGGCCTTGACCAAGAGGGACTTGAGGAGTCGGGTCTAAAAAAGCCTTGAGCAAAGGATCGGCCAATTCATCGTCTTCTAGCTTGAATCCCTTATTGAGAAGAATTAATCCCTGTTTGGAATCTCCCAGAGTTCCGGAGACAAACAGGAGATGTCCGGGCTTAGCGCCATCTCTGCGGATGATGGTCTTTCCTTCACCCAAAGCGGTTACAGACACCGCGATCTTCTTGGACTGGGAAATATCTCCTCCGGCAAGAGTGACTTTCCACTCTTCAGCGGCGGACTTGAATCCGGCAAAAAACTCTTCCACCCAGCGGAGCTTGGTCTTTGCCGGAAACGCTAATCCGAGAAGC
>JAOUKO010000259.1 GCA_029882525.1 Candidatus Aminicenantota bacterium
TGAGCCCAAAAGATTTCTATCAGACTCCATTTTTATTGTCAAATAGAGAAAAAATGGAGTAAGCATCCCATTTCCCGAGATTGATAAAATGTGCTCATGCCGGGTGGTGAAAAAACCGTATGAAAGGCTGAGCGGGCATGGTTCCTTGACCGAAGGGAGAGGAGAGCGAAGCCTGTAATCGAGCCGCTTTTGACTGATTTGTGGCCTTCTCCTGGAACACAAATCAGTGAGAGTTCCAAGGGAGTATGCTCCCTTGGTCGCAGGGCGGGATTCTCTGTTCCGCCCGAGAAGGGGAGGCAGGGAGTCTCAATGAAATTGAGTTCCCGTCGGAAGGGGGAAAGCGAAGCTGTTCCCCCTCCGAGGTCTCGCTGGGGCAAAAGTGGCGTGTTTTTGAACCACCCAGCCTGAGCACATACTCATCACAGAATTTATAAGGTACAAAAACACGCCAGGCCCCCTTTTTAAGAGGATCTGATTTTATCATCTTTCCTGCAATTTGGGCTTAACCTTGGTCGGAGTCTGTGGTAAGATAGAAACCGTAAAAAATGAAGGCAAGAGCTCATATTTTTGTCTCAGGATGGGTTCAGGGGGTTTTTTTTCGGGACCACACCCAAAGATGGGCCAGTTCCCTTCAGCTTACAGGCTGGGTGAGAAACTTGAAGGATGGTCAGGTGGAAGTGATGGCAGAAGGGGATAAGGAAGGCATAGAGGACCTCATCAACAAGCTGAAGGAAGGGCCGAGGCTGGCCCGGGTGGATAAAGTAGATGTCACCTGGGAAGACTATACGGGGGAATTCTCAGAATTCAGTGTCACCTACGCTGACTTCTTCTAAGGAAATTTCCTGAATAACCTCCTCTACCACAGGCTGTAAAGCCCTGCCCCGAAGTCTTTAGACTCTGATTTGCCTCCCTGATTCACTAAGAGAGGAATCCTGCCTGGGTTGAGGAATAACAGGGGATTTATAAGGAGGATCTTAGGGAAAGCTAATGAGGCTTTTTCTGCTCTAAGAATTTCTGACGGCATTCCTGCGAGCAGAAATAGTAGTCTTTTCCAGCGTATACTTCCTTGTAGGCATCCTCTTTCGGAAGATAGGTATTGCAGATTTCGTCTTTGACCATTATGCCCGAAGACCGTTTCACAGCTTTGGGAGCCTTGCTTCCTTTGTTCAGGGCCTTGAAAAATCGGTAGAGCCAGTAGACGATGTAAGCGAGAAAAGCGTAGAGAATGATCTTGAAGAAAGACATCATGTCTTTACCTTAGATGATTTGTTGAACCTTGTCAAACACACCCAGCTGATGGAGGCATTTCCAAATTTTTCTTGATTATTCCCAGGCTAAAAAGTAACATGAAAAGGAAATACGTTATTTTTTCAGATGGTTATCATATTATCTAACAACCATAATCATAACCCTATTTTAATCCTGGAACAGGAGAATCAATGGACTTTTTATTAACTCAAGAACAGGAAATTTTAAAGGATTCCATCAAGAATTTTGCCGAAAAGGAGATAAGAACACGAATCAAAGAGAGCGACGCCAAAGGCGAATGGCCGGAGGAGCTGACGCAAAAATTGGGAGACATGGGGCTGTTGGGGATCGTTATCCCCCCGGAGTATTCAGGTGCGGGATATTCGAATGTGGATTATGTGATCATCCTGGAGGAGATTTCCAAGGTGGATCCTTCTGTCGGTTTGGTCGTCGCCGCTCATAATTCGCTCTGCTCCAACCACATCAACCTTTTCGGGAATGAAGAGCAGAAAAAGAAGTATCTGACAAGGCTGGCCTCGGGCCAGACCTTGGGAGCCTGGGGATTGACTGAACCCGAGGCCGGTTCTGATGCAGCGGCGCTGAAGACCAGGGCGGTGAAAGACGGGAATGATTGGGTGCTTAACGGCACAAAACGTTTCATCACCAACGGTTCTCTGGCAGAGATTCATGTGGTCATGGCGATCACTGACCCTGAAAAAGGAAGAAAAGGCATTTCCGCATTTATCCTGGAAAAAGGAATAGAAGGCTTCAAGCCCGGGAAAAAAGAGGACAAGCTGGGAATACGCTCTGCGGATACATCCGAGCTCATTTTCGAAGACGTGAGAGTCCCGGCTGAGAACATGCTGGGCGAAGAGGGGAGCGGTTACAGGCAGGCTATGGCCATCCTGGACGGAGGCCGGGTGTCCATTGCTGGCTTTTCTCTGGGAATAGCTGCTGGAGCGCTCGAAGCAAGCTTGAAGTACGCCAAGGAAAGAGTCCAGTTCAACAGGCCCATCGCTGATTTTCAGGCCATACAGTGGATGCTTGCTGATGGATTCACTGAATTGGAGGCAGCCCGTCTTCTCACCTACAGGGCTGCTTATTTGGAAGACCAGGGAAAAAAGATACCCAAAGAATCGGCTATGGCCAAGCTTTTTGCCAGTGAGCTGGCTGTGAAAGCCTCCTCGATGGCTGTCCAGATTTTTGGAGGCTATGGATTCATCAAGGAATACCCGGTGGAGAAATTCTACCGGGATTCAAAATTAGCCACCATCGGCGAGGGGACTTCCGAAATCCAGCGCTGGATAGTTGCCCAAAAAGTCCTGGATGAATACTGATCGATCTTTTAAAAGAATGAAAACTTCTGACCTGGCTCAACAGGTCCTAAAGGGAAACCATCGGGCCATCGCCCGGGCGATTTCTTTGGTGGAGAACGACCGGAGGGCGGCTCAGGCCATGATGAAGAAGATTTTTTCTCGAACAGGAGGATCGGTCATCATCGGAATCACGGGCTCTTCCGGGTCTGGCAAAAGCACCCTGGCTGACCAGATGATGGGTCTATTGCGGAAAAGAGGAGAAAAGATCGGTGTCGTGGCGGTCGACCCTTCCAGCCCTTTCAGTGGAGGTGCCATATTAGGGGACAGAATAAGGATGATGCAGCACAGCGTGGACCCGGATATATTCATCCGCAGCATGGCCACTCGCGGCCAATTGGGCGGCCTGGCCAAGGCAACAGGAGAAGCCATTTCCATCCTGGAAGCGGCAGGAAAGAACTTTGTCCTGGTTGAGACTGTCGGAGTGGGACAGGATGAGGTCGAGGTTGTTAAGCTTGCCGACCTCATCCTCGTAATCTTGGTCCCTGGGGCCGGCGATGATATCCAGGTCTTTAAAGCTGGGATCATGGAGATCGCCGATATCTTCGTTCTCAATAAAGCGGATTCTCCGATGACGGAAAGGACCGAGAGGCAGCTCAGAGCCATGTTGGACCTGGGTTTTGGAGGGAAGAATCCGCCCCCTGTAGTCAAGACTGTGGCTACAGAGGGAAAAGGAGTGGAAAGCCTGGTTGATGAGATCGACAAACTGGTCAAGGAGAAAGACAAAGAGCTTCGGGAATCGAGGAAGAAGAGGCTTATTCCCTGGATGCTGAGGGACATTATCAGCGAAAAGATCTATCACTCTATCACTCAGAGCATTGATGAATCGGAATTTAAAAACCTTATCGAGAGAATCCACAGGAGAGAGATCGACCCCTACACGGTAGCCGATGAGATCGTCGAAAGACTGAAAAAAACCTCTCAATAGTACAAAGCCGGGATTGAGAAGAAATGCTGAAGACCCTGAGCCACATTCTCATCCTGACCGGGATCGCGGCGATCCTTATAGGGCTTATTCTCAGGTTGATGGGAAAGCTGAAGTGGGTCGGCAGGCTGCCTGGCGATATCGTCATTCAGAAGGGAAACTTCACTTTTTATTTTCCCCTTGTCACCTGCCTTTTAGCGAGTCTTTTCCTGAGTCTTCTGCTTTTTCTGGTCTTTAAATTTTTCCTGAGGAGATGAAGAAGCAAAAAATCCTCAGGTTTTCATTCTATTTATGTGCACTGAGGGTTACCACCCATCTGGCGAATGTCCTGGCGTCTTCCAGGTCCCCTTCATCAGGATGAGTCTGCGCGGAAGCAGCCATTTCTGACCAGGCTCTGTGCTCCGGGGACTTGCTCAATACCTCAAGGGCATGAGCAGAGACCTTGCCCCTGCAGGAAAATGTCCCCAGGACTTTTGTTTTTGAAGCGGTGACCACGGCATGCTCGATGGCCTCCCGTGAAAGCCGGCTTCCTGTGATCGAGCCGTGGGTGGAGAAGAGAGCGATTTTCTTTCCTGCTGGAATTCTTTGGAGCAGTCTCTCGATTCTTAACGGGACACCATGAGAGTGGACAGGAAACCCGATGAAGATCAGACCGTACTCATCGAGCTCCTGGACTTCATCGACAGGCTTGATCTCCTTTTCCCCTTGCAGGCTGTCGTGTACGGCCTCGGCTATTTTTTTGGTGTTTCCGGTCTGGCTGAAGTAGGTGACCAGAGTTTTTGCCATCCTCAGACTCCTTCGCGATTCTAGGCTCGAGTCTTAACGGGAAGGAACTCTTGGAGCTCGATGCCTCATTTCTGTCCGACTCGAGAGGCATATCATTTTTCCA
>JAOUKO010000261.1 GCA_029882525.1 Candidatus Aminicenantota bacterium
GTTCTGTATCAAGGCTAGGATCAGGAAAAAACAAGCCATGCCCACCGCAAGTCCCATCACATTGACCAGGGAGAAAAACTTATGTCTGCGCAGGTTTCTTAAAGCGATTTTGAGGTAATTCTTAAGCATCCCAACCCTCCTCTATTTATGATAAACACTCTGTCTCTTTAAATACATTCATATTGAAACACTCCATAAGCAATCTTTCCTATGAGATTGCCACGCTGCGCTCGCAATGACAATCTATTCTTACTATCACGTTACCTCTAGTCGTCCGCAATGACAATTTCTTCTTATTGCCATGTTCCCTCTAGCGGCTTGCAATGACAATTTTTTCATATCGCCATGTTCCTTCTGGTCGTTCACAATGACAATTTAAATCCTATAAAATGACCCAAAGTGTTGCTCAATTCTTGAATCCAAACAATATCTCCAAAACTTATTCATACCGCAGTGCATCCACGGGATTGGCCAAAGCTGATTTTACGGCCTTAAAGCTCACTGTAGCCATAGCCACAAAGAGAGCCAGTATCGTTGCCAGTAAAAATATCCAGATTCCCACAGACATCCGGTAAGCGAAGCTCTGGAGCCAACGGCTCATGGCGTAATACGCCACAGGCCAGGCTACAAGACTGGCAATACATACCCACTTCGAGAACTCTTTGGAAAGGAGAATAACAATATTGGAGACAGAAGCGCCGAGGACTTTTCGCACTCCGATCTCCTTTGTTCGCTGCTCTGAAGTGAACGAAGCCAGTCCGAATAGACCAAGGCAGGCGATGAATATGGCAAGAGCCGCGAAGGATGCGAATATTTTCCCCAGACGCATCTCAGACCTATACATTTTTTCAAAATCATCATCTAAAAAGAAGTAATCAAAGGGATGGCTCGGCGAAAATCTCTGCCATCTTTCCTTCAGGAATCTAATTGTCCTGGGGATGTTTTCAGTGCTGATTTTAAGCGAAAGGTAAGACATCGAGTTAGCGGTCAAGTGAATGACCAGCGGTTGCATCTCCTGATGGAGAGAGAGGAAATGAAAATCCCTCACCACACCAATGACCGAGCCTATTCCTATTTCCTCCCTTCGGAAGCCGAATCGCTTCCCCAGAGCTTTTTCCCAGCCAAAAATCTTCCGAGCTGTCTCGTTGATGATGTATGCCCGGGAATCCGTTGAGAATTCTCTGGAAAAATTCCTGCCTTCAACAAGCTCTATTCCGAAAACATCGATAAAATCATAATCCGCTTCAAGGAGATAGACCTGCATATCCGTTCCTTCCTCCTTCCCTTCCCAGGTGGTATCGCCAACATTCGTTCTGATGTTATTGGGAAGCCAGGTAGAGGCTGTGCAGCCGAGAATGGCCGGGTTCTGCAGCAGTTCATTTTTTAAAGGCTCATGATTTTGCCTCAGTTCTCTATCTTTTACAGGAAGGACAACGACCTGTTCTCTGTTGAATCCCAGCTTTTTGTTCCTTATGTACTCGATCTGGCTGTAGATGATGATCGTACTGATGACCAGAATAATCGAAGCCGCAAACTGAAAAATAACGAGTATCTTTCTTAAGAGTGAGCCTTTTGCTTCAGTCCTATAGCTTCCCTTGAGCACGGTGACGGGCCGGAAAGTCGAAAGAAAAAAGGCTGGATAACTTCCGGAAATGATTCCCACGACAAGGGCAAGACATATCAAGCCGATAAAAAATTCCCAGTCATGGAAAAAGTGAAATCTAATACTTTTGCCGATGAGGGAATTGAAAGCAGGGAGAAAGAGCTCAACCAAGACTGCTGCCAGAAGAACAGCTATACAACAGAAAAAAATGGATTCTCCGATGAACTGCCTGATGAGCTGTCTGCGTTCTGCGCCGACCACTTTTCTCATCCCGACTTCTTTGGCCCGGCTGGCTGACCGGGCTGTGGCCAGGTTCATATAATTGATGCAGGCAATAAGCAGAGTGACAAAGGCCAGTGCAGCGAGGAGATATATCTGCTTGATATCGCTATTCGGCGAAATCTCGAAATTGAGATGGGAGTAGAGATGGATGCGTCCTAAAGGCTGGAGGAAAAATCTCGATGCTTCATATGACGGACCCCGCTGCCTCCACTGACGCAATATTTCACCCAGGTATTTCTCAAAAAAAGCCGGAAATTTGTGCTCTAAATCGCCAGGGGAATAGCCCTTTGGCAGAAGGATGTAGGTGTAATAGGAATAGTTACCCCAGCTCTCCAGAAAGTCTTCCTGTCCCCTGATGCTGCTTAAGGTGATCAAAGGTGCCAGGAAATCAAACTGGAGATGGGAGTTACGAGGGACATCTTTCATTATACCCGTAACCACAAAATCGTGTCTGTTGTTCAAAGCTATGGTTTTGCCGACCGGGTCCTCATCCCCGAAATACTTTTGAGCCATCCTCTTGGAAATAATCACCGAATACGGCTCACTCAGGGCTTTTGACTGGTCCCCTCGAAGAAGAGGAAAGGAAAAAACATCCAAGAAATGGCTGTCCGTCCAGTAAAAGCCGTCTTCGTAAAACCTCTTATTCTTAGTACTGATAATAACTTCATCAGAGGAATCGATTCTCGTTGCTTTGATAACTTCAGGAAATTCCGCCATCAAGGCCGGTGCAAGAGGCGCTGCGGTCACGGCCATGAAATCTGTGCCCATATAAGAAAGACCCGGATGCTGGGTGATAACTCTGTAAATCTGGTCTTTTTGTTCATGGAACCGGTCAAAACTGATTTCCTCTCTGATCAAGAGAAGGATCAGAAGACAACAGGCGATCCCGATAGCCAGGCCAGCAATGTTGATAAAGGAAAATCCCCTGTGTTTTTTCAGGTTTCTCAAGGCGATTATAAGGTAATTTTTAAACATGCTCTTTTCCCTTTATCCGGCATAAGGCCAAGCTTGAAGCAAGCTTTGGGCTTTATTTTTTCGGTCCTCTCTTCCTTTCTGAACAAGGTTATCCCATTTCTTTCTTCTCGCTTTGATCACTCATACCGCAGTGACTTAGCCGGGTTAACCAGGGCTACTTTTACGGCCTGGTAGCTGACCGTGACCAGGGCAATAGCCAAAGCCAGGGAAGCCGCCAGAAAAAACATCCAGACTCCGATGCTGATGCGGTAAGCGAAGTTCTGGAGCCAGCGGTGCATGGCGAAATAGGCGACCGGCCAGGCAATGAGGTTGGCCAGGAGGACCCATTTAGAAAATTCTCTGGTGAGGAGAACAACGATATTGGAGACACTGGCTCCGAGGACTTTGCGGATGCCGATCTCTTTGGTCCGCTGCTCGGCCGTGAACGAGGCCAGGCCGAAAAGGCCCAAGCAGGCGACCAGAATGGCCAGGACCGAAAAGGATGTGAACAGCTGTCCGATCTTTTTCTCTGCTTTGTAGAGACGGTCAAAATCATCGTCAAGGAAAAAATATTCGAAGGGTTGACCGGGCACAAACGCTTTCCATTTGTTCTCCAGAAAAGCCAGTGTCTGGTTAACTGCCTCAGGACGAGTTCGAACAGAGATATATCTTCCCTCCTCGTCTGACAGGATATACATGGCTAAAGGTCTTATTTCCCGATGCAGTGACTCAAAATGGAAATCCTTTACCACCCCGATGACCGAAAAAACCTCATCTTTTCCCGGAGTCAGCGCGCCGCGGATCACGCGTTTTCCGACTGGATTTTCCAGTCCTAAAGCTTTAGCCGCGGTTTCATTGATAATGACGGAATTCCTGTCGGCAGGTCTATCTTGGGAAAAGTACCTTCCTGAAACCACTTCCATCTGAAGAGTATCCAGGTAATCGAAATCCGCGAGTAAAATAAACATGCGTACCATCTCATCCGAAGGTGCGCCCTCCGCTATATGGGTCCAATCGCCAAAATGCCGGCCAGGGACAGTGTTCGAATAGGCCACATTGATGACACTTGGATGTTTCTTGAGCTCATTCCGAAAGGCCTCCTTCTGTTGACCCAGATTATGAGCGCGTTGTATGACCAGGACCTGTTCCTTTTCAAAGCCTAGTTTTTTATTCCGGGTATATTCGAGCTGACGATAGATAACAAATGTCCCGACCAACAGTATGATGGAAACAGTGAACTGGAAGACAACGAGTCCGTTCCTCAACCAGGAACTTTTCATCCCGGTTATCAGTTTTCCTCTCAATACGGAAATGGGCTGGAATGAAGAGAGGAAAAAAGCAGGATAGCTGCCGGCGAGCACACCGACAAAAAGCATGACAGCTATAAGGCCAGGCAGTAGTATCCAATTGCCGTGCAGGTTGATGTTCAATTGCTTTCCGGAAAGATTGTTGAAAACAGGCTGGAGCAGCTCAACGGCCAGAACTGCGAAGACAAGAGATATGAAGCTCAACAGGAGCGATTCGATAAGGAACTGTCTGACCAGCCGCGACCGGTTCGAACC
>JAOUKO010000260.1 GCA_029882525.1 Candidatus Aminicenantota bacterium
CCTCTTTTATTTAATGAATAGGACTCCTTTGCTCTCTTGACACAGAGGAGTCCTATTCATTAAATAAAAGAGGAGAAAAAAAATGAAATGGGACAAATTCACTGTCATGGCTCAGGAAGCTTTCCAACTGGCCCAGTCGAGAGCTGAAGAGCTTGGCCATCAGGAACTGAAGCCCGAACATCTCCTCTGGGCATTTTTAAGCCAGGAAGAGAACATCGTCAATTCCGTCCTGGCCAAGGTCGGAGTCGGTATCCCCAGAGTTATCCAAGACCTGAACTCTGCCCTGGACAAGATGCCCAAGATCAAGGGAGCCGGAGAGATATACATCTCTTCCTTTATGAGGAAGATCATGAACGATGCTCAAAAGGAGGCGGATAAGCTCAAGGATGAATACATTTCCACCGAGCATCTCTTTCTGGCCCTGCTGAAGGAAGGCTCCAGCGAGGCGAGCCGGATACTGCGTGAAAACGGTGTGAGCGAGGACGCCGTGCTTCAGGCGCTCATGGCCGTAAGGGGAACGCAGAGGGTTACCGACCAGCAGCCTGAAGCCAAATACAGGGTCCTGGAGCGGTATGCCCGGGATATCACTGAGCTGGCCAGGCAGGGGAAGCTGGACCCGGTTATCGGCAGAGAGGATGAGATTCGAAGGGTCATCCAGGTTCTCTCCCGGAGGACGAAGAATAATCCGGTCCTGATCGGAGAAGCCGGAGTGGGAAAGACGGCTATCGTCGAGGGGCTGGCCCAGCGCATCGCCAACGGCGACGTGCCTCAACCGCTCAAGAATAAACGGCTGATCGCTCTGGATATCGGTTCTCTGGTCGCTGGAACCAAATACCGGGGAGAATTCGAAGACAGGCTCAAAGCCATCCTCAAAGAGATCAAAGAAGCGGAGGGGGAGATCGTCCTGTTCATTGATGAGCTGCACACCATCATCGGAGCCGGCGCTGCCGAAGGCGCGATCGATGCCTCGAACATGCTGAAGCCGCCGCTGGCCAGGGGAGAGCTCCGCTGCGTGGGAGCCACCACCCTTAACGAGTACAAGAAGCACATCGAGCGAGATGCGGCTCTGGAGAGAAGGTTCCAGCAGGTCTATGTGGGCGAGCCTTCGGTGGAGGAGACCATCTCTATCCTCAGGGGTTTAAAGGAAAAGTACGAGGTTCACCACGGCGTGGAGATCAAGGATTCGGCGATTGTTGCCGCGGCTACTCTATCCAATCGATACATCGCTGACCGCTATCTTCCGGATAAAGCCATCGACCTGATAGATGAAGCGGCTTCCCGTATCAGGATCGAGATAGACAGCATGCCTGAAGAGATCGATGAACTGGAAAGGAAGATCATCCAGCTCGAGATCGAGAGGCAGGCTTTGAGAAAAGAAAAGGACAAAAGTGCCAGGGAAAAATTGGACAAATTGAGCAAAGAGCTGGCCGACTTGAAGGAGGAAAGCAGTGCCCTCAAAGCCCGCTGGCAGCGGGAAAAGGAGATGATTGAATCCATGAACAGGTTGAAGGAGGAGATGGACCAGCTCAAGGTGGAAGAGCAGAACGCGGAAAGAGCCGGCAACCTGGAGAAGGTGGCCGAGATCAGGTACGGCAGGCTGAAAGAGAACGAGAAGAAGATGAAAGAGGCCTCTCAGAAATTGGAAGAGGTTCAGAAGGGCGGGAAGATGCTCAAGGAAGAGGTGGATGAGGAGGATGTGGCTGAAGTCGTTTCCAAATGGACGGGAATCCCTGTCTCCAGGATGATCGAGGGAGAAGTGGAGAAACTGGTGAAGATGGAGTCCGTGCTGGCCGAGAGGATCAAAGGCCAGGACCATGCTCTGCGAGCGGTCTCTGACACCATACGGCGGGCCAGAGCCGGGATCCAGGATGCTTCCCGGCCTCTGGGATCATTCATTTTTCTGGGGCCCACCGGCGTCGGCAAAACCGAGCTGGCCCGGGTCCTGGCCGAGTTTCTGTTTGATGATGAGAAAGCCATGGTCAGGCTCGATATGTCGGAGTACATGGAGAAGCACACGGTATCCCGGTTGATCGGAGCTCCCCCCGGATATGTGGGGTATGAAGAGGGGGGACAGCTTACCGAAGCCATCAAGCGCCGGCCATACTCGATCATCCTCCTGGATGAGGTCGAGAAAGCCCACAGCGATGTGTTCAATATCCTTCTTCAGATCCTCGATGACGGACGCCTGACGGATGGAAAGGGAAGAACGGTCGATTTCAAGAACACCATCATCATCATGACTTCGAACCTGGGCAGCCACGTGATCAAGGAGCTCAGCCAGGATTACGCCAAGATGGAAAGGGAAGTGACGGCCATCCTGGAAAGCCATTTCCGGCCTGAATTTCTGAACAGGGTGGATGAGGTCATCATCTTTAAAGCCCTTACCCAGGATGCAATCCTGGGGATCGTGGACCTGCAGATCGATGAGTTGAGGGAACGGCTCATAGAGAAGGGGATTGGCATCGAGCTGAGTGAGAAGGCAAAGAGATTACTGGCTGAGAGAGGATACGACCCGGTTTACGGGGCTCGTCCCTTGAAGCGGACGATACAGAGAGATATTCAGAATCCCCTGGCTCAGAAGATCCTGGAGGGTAAGTATAAAGAGGGAGCCAGGGTCAAGGTCGATGTGAAGGACGGGAACGAGTTTGTTTTCAGCAAGAAATCTTGAGCGTCTGGATGGCCTGGACTGACGGAAGCATATCTGTTTCCGTGACAGTCAATTATGGAGGTGGTATCTGTTAAAGCGCTGACTCCCCTCCATCCTCGCCAAGACCCGCCCATCCTCCTCCATGGGCTCCGGATGGAGGGGAACCGCCGCCGCGTTTATCAACTCATATTAACGCAATCATTCGTTTGACGTCCTCTTTTGAGCGGACATGGATGCCGCCCTTGAGCCCCCGTAGCGGAGGGGGGACCCGTCGGCTTATCCGACGGGGGGAACCGACGGGACTGGTTCCCTCGGGGTCCGGGGGCCGAGGGCGGCAACCAGGCCGCACAGAGATTGTAACCTTATTTACTGCGTTATGATTAGACCAGATGTTTTCCTGATCACGGAAATAAAGATTCTTGAGAAATAGCCTCTGAATAATGGCTGCATGGGGAGGCCGCACCGCAAATCATCGTTTGAGAAATGTTTTGAATTAGAATATAGTAGTCCCTTACAGAACGCGTTAAGGAGAGAGGCCTATGAAAGAAAAAGTCAAAAAAGCGCTGGAAGAGATCAGGCCCCACCTCAAAGCCGATGGTGGCGACGTGGAGCTTATTGATGTCACAGAAGATGGAGTGGTCAAGGTCAGGCTTTTGGGAGCTTGCGAAGGATGCCCGATGCGGGAAATGACACTGACCCACGGCATCACCCGCTTTATCAAGAAGAAAGTCCCTCAGATAAAGGAAGTGCAGGCCGTTTAAGCCTGTTGCGGACGATAATCCCTGAGCGAGAAAGGTAATGGCCAGGGACAATCCATTTGACAAAGAAAATCAAAATGAGTAAACAAAGGGAAAACAAGAGGAGGTCAGCATGAAAAAAGGGAAGTTATGTGTTTCGGTCATCCTGTTTCTTTGTTTTTCGAGTTCGTTGGCCCTGGCGAACGGCTTGAACCTCAACAGCCTGGGCACAAGGGCGTTGACCATGGGCGGTGCTTTTGTGGGGCTGGCAGATGATTTCAGCACCATTTACTGGAATCCGGCTGGAATGGCTTTTTTCAGCAAGAAGTACTTTGGCTTCTACGGGACGGATGTCATCCCCACTCAGGAGTTCACGCTGGATGTGGATATTCCCCCGCTTGTCCGCCTTGTGGGCGCTGAGACGGAGACCAAACATTATCTTTCCGGCCTGGTTGCCTATTATCATCCTGTCAGCGAGAAAGTCGTAGTCGGGTTCGGTGTCTATGTTCCATCCGGGCTGGGTGCCACTTGGAATGGGGAAGATTTTGCAGTCCTTTCCAATAACAATCAGTTCCTTGACTGGAAGAGCAAGATCGGGCTTATCACCTTTTCTCCCGGGATCGGCTTTCAGGTCAGCGAGAAGTTAGCCGTCGGAGTGACCTTTAACATCAATTACGGGTTGTTCAACCTGGCCATGCACGCCGGCTCGACAGAAGCCCCTCTTCCGGTAGTGGACCTCGGCCAGTACGAGGACAGCATGAAAGGCTGGGGATACGGGGCGACAGTGGGCGTCCTGTTCAAGCCCATCGACAAGCTGAGCATCGGAGCGACCTTCAGGAGTGCCAGCACCGTGAAATTCAAGGGAGAATCCACCATCAGCGGCATGGCTGCCCTGGGATTAAGCGAGACATCGGATACGGAGAGAAGCGTCACCTGGCCGATGTGGCTTGCTGTCGGAGCCGCTTTCCAGCCCGTGGAAGGACTGACCTTGACCGGCGACCTCCAGTGGACCCAGTG
>JAOUKO010000036.1 GCA_029882525.1 Candidatus Aminicenantota bacterium
GCTTTGTCAGCCGATCGAGCCGTTTTTCTCTTGGATTGTCCTGAGAAGGCAAGGAGAGTAGTGAAGATTTTTACAGTTGTGGGTATCGACCTGGCCGGTGTGCCGCACCGTCCGACCGGCTGGTGCACCTTGAAAGGATTAAAAGCGAGGACCGGGCTTCTCTATTCTGACGAGGAAATCATGAACCGGGTCAGAGAAGACAAGCCGGACCTGGTGGCCATAGACGCTCCTCTGACCCTTCCTCCCGGTAGAAAATCGATGGAGGAAAGGACGGACTCCCATTTCCGCCCTTGTGATGAGGAGTTGAGGCGTCGAAAAATCCCCTTTTTTCCGATCACTCTGGGCCCGATGAGGGGCCTGACAGAGAGAGGCATCAGGCTTCGAAAGATCCTGGAAAAAGAGGGATTCAGAGTCGTCGAGATCTATCCGGGGGGAGCTCAGGATGTATGGCGCATTCCCCGAGCCAGGAATGACCTCTCCGGGCTGCGGAGAGGACTGGCACATTTGGGAATAAGGGGGCTGAAGACAGAGAGTACGGACCACGAACTGGACGCAGTCACGGGAGCGCTGGTCGGCCTTTTCTTCCTGCAGGGAAAAGCGGAAGTCTACGGCGATTTTAAAAGCGGGGCGATCATCATGCCTCCTCGATCCTGAGCCGATGGATTGCCGTCATCTCCGCATCAGGTTCCTTTCCGTGAACGTGCCCTCAGGAATGGCGATATCGAACTGAATGTTTTTGATCATCATCTCGGTTTTCGAGTCTTCTCTCAGCTTGTCGACCATGGTCACCCGTGTCGGGTAGTATCTGTTCTTGAAGGACTGGGTGTCTCCCACGGTCATGACCTTCAACAGTTTGCCGCTTTTCGCGGAAAACTCGACTTTATGGCCGATGAATTTTTCCTTATCCACCCATATTTTCCGAAAGAAGTAGGTTTTGCTCTCGTCCCTTGACTCCAGCTCTAAAACATAACAAGCGATATCATTGAAGATCTCTTCCCCGAGAAGCTTGACCTGATATTCTTTTTTCAGCTCTTCTGCCGTCTCCATCATGTCTTCGTATGAGAAATCTGACCCCATCATGCTCTGCTTGAGCATGTGTCCGGAGAGACGCATCACCCTTTCCGCTGAGGGAAAATAGACCTTGAGGACTTTGCCGGTCTTCAGCATTTTTGTTCCCCGGTCCCTGGCCGGGCTCAGGAACTCGATAAAGGAGTTTTCGACTCCTCCTGAGTAACTGACGAGTTTCTTCTCGATGACTCTTTTTCCGATGGTGATGATCATGTCAATCTCGGAGTAGGCGGTTTCATAGACCATGTTATCGTCTATCCTGGCCAGGATGGCCTCGGCTGACAGCTCCTGGCCGGCCGAATGATGGGGTGTCAGGATAAAAGTCACTATACAGAGCAAGAAGAATTTATTCATGACTGTCCCTCTTATCTTCTTGATTTTCATTTTTGAATCATCGCAAAAATGAGTGTCTGGTAAACAGAATGGAAGAAAATGGAACAAACGGATGGGTCCTGACGCGGTATATCTCCGTCCTCGCTCCACCCATCCCCCCATGGGGAACCCCTTCCGCTGCGGGCGGAGACACACCGCGCCACCCATCCTCTCTGAATCATCTTCTTTTCATCCCAGGTACTCATTTTTGTGATGAGCCTCATTTTTTATGTTATTTTTTCCTTTTCTTTCTTATTAGTATATTTATGTTGATTACTTCAGGCTTGCTCGCAGAGCCTCCACCGGCTCCATCCGCGAAGCTTTCCGGGCCGGGTAAAAGGCAGCGACGAGTGTGGTTACCAGACCGAACACCACTGCGCCAAGGAGGATCCCGAAGGTGAACTTGGGGTAGATGACGGGGGAAAAGAAGGCGAACTCGAACTCCATTTTTTCCATCATCCGTGTAAAATCCAGCCCGGTGTTCTGGGCGAGCAGGGACAGGCCGCTGCCGACCGACCCGCCGATGAACACTCCCAGAAGGCCTATAAACGTAGCCTCCACCAGGATCAAAGCCACTACCCCTCCATTCCTCATTCCCATGGACTTGATGATCCCGATCTCATGGGTTCTTTCCAGGACGGCCATGAGCATGGTGTTCAGGATGACCAGGGCGGCGATGAGCATGATGATGAGCAGTATGCCAGAAAAGACGATTTCTGCAAACGGCATGTAGGTCATAAAGAAGTTGTCCTGCCAGGGGACAGCGGTGAGGGTATCCTCCAGCGCGTTCTCTTTGAGGAACGTCAGGATCTCAGAAGAGATCTCTGTGGCTTTCTCCGCATCCTCGAGCAGAAGCAGGATTTCGTGGGCGGCTCCCTGACAATCAAGGAGCTCCTGGGCTTTTTCGATGGGGATGTAGAAAAAGTTTTTGTCCATGAAGGTGAATCCAGTCTTGAAGATCCCGGCTACCGTGAAGGTCAACGCATAGGTGGAGTAGTTGATGTCCGTGGTCACAGCCAGGAGCTCATCACCGAGACCGACTCCCAATTTTTGCGCCAGGCCGTCACCGATGAGCATTTCCGCAGCTGACTCCTGAAAGTAGCTCCCCTGGATCAGATGCTGTCTCAGGTCAAAGAAGTGTGTTTCCTGCTCCGGGTTGATGCCAACGCCCAAGCACGGCTCGTTTTCATCTTCGGAGGAGAGAATGAGATGGAATTTGATCCTTTCCGTCATGGCGGATATCCCCGGAAGGGAGGAGATGTCCGCTTCAAGATTTTTAAAGTTATAGATGAGATGTTCCTTGGGCATGATCCTTTCCAGCCTTAAGAACTCTCTGGAGACGATTTTCACATGCCCGAGCTCTGTCTCTATCAGGCTTTTATAGATGCTTGCGGTGACACCTTCGAGATAGCTGTAGGAGAAGATGATGGAGACCATTCCAAAGGACACAGCCAGGGAGGCCAGAATTGTCCGGCGCCAGTTTCTCCAGATGTTCCGCCAGGCTAATTGAATGATTTTTTTCATCCTACGTGCCTCAATGCCTGAATCGGGTCGAGTTTGACAGCCTTATAGGCCGGGTAGAGACTGGCCAGGATAGAGACGACGATTCCCAGGACAAGAGTAAAGAGCAGTGTTCCTGCTGTCAGATCCCCGCGGAACACTTCCATGGGGAGAAAGGACAGCATATCGGTTATCTCCTCTCCCAAAAAAGACAGGCTGAATCCTTTGGCTTCCAGGTACCAACCACCCAGGCCTCCGATGGCGCAGGCCGCAAGAGAGCCAAAAAGGCCGATGATTGCGCCCTCGAACACAAAAACCAGCATGACTTCCATTTTCCGCATGCCCATCGCGGCCAGCATACCGATCTCACGCGTCCGCTCCAGAACAGCCATGAGCATGGTGTTCACGATTCCCAGCGTGGCGATCAGGATCATCATCAGAGGGATGAGGACCTGAACGCGGCTTCTCATCTTCATCAGCTCAACGAAGTCAGAGGCGTATTCCTTGAAACTCACTACCTCATAATCCGTACCTAAGGTGGCCAGACGACTCTGAATGGATTCTCTGACATCTGAAAGTCGGTTCCTGTCTTCAATCCGGACTGCGAGCTCGGTGACCCTGTTGTCCAGGCTTAAAGCTTCCTGGGCGAGAGAAAGAGGGATGAAGACGGTCTGCCGGTTGACTGTCGGGTTTTCAGTGTGAGCGATTCCCGTGATTTCCAGGTCGAGCGCATTCCAGATAAAATCTTCCGTGGAGAGAAACATCCTCAATACGCAATCGTCTCCGACTTCCAGTCCCAGATCCCGGGCCAGAGTGCTGCCCAGGATGATCTTCGGCTCCGAAGGTTCCAGGAAGCGTCCGTCTTTAATCGAGTCTTTGATGTCGAACACCAGGGGATCGACTTCAGGCTCGATGGCCACGCCCAGACAGGGAAGCTCTTCCATGCCGGAGATGATGCTGGCCTGGAAGAGGATGCGGCTCTCAATGCCTTTAATGTCCTTATTCTCTTTCAGCAGGCTCTTTATTCTCTGGGGTTCGTCGATGGTGAATTCAAGAGGAACCTCGTCTTTTTCCTCAAAGTATCCAGGGGCCAAGATCTTGAGATGGGCTGTCTGGGTGTTGATGATGCTGTCCATGGCATGGGTGTTGACTCCGTTATAGAGGCAGATTCCCACGGCCATCAGGCCGAGACCATAGGAGATGGCGGAGAAGGTGATGACCGTCCGTCTTCTGTAACGGAAGACATTCCGGAACGCGAGCTTGAGCAGCATTTTCATTTTGTGTTGACCTTCTGGTCAGATTCGATTTTCCCGTCGCGGAGCCTGATGATCCGCCGGGCGAAATCCATGACCATCTTGTCATGAGTGGAGAAGACAAAGGTGGTGGATGTCTTCTGGTTCAGCCCGAGCATGAGCTCAAGGATCTCTTCTCCTGTCACAGAATCCAGGTTGGCGGTCGGCTCGTCCGCCAGTACCAGCTTGGGTCTTTTGACCAGCGCTCTGGCGACGGCCACCCTCTGCTGCTGGCCTCCGCTCATCTCGTTGGGCCGACGATGGAAAAAATCTTTAAGCCCGACCTCTGTGAGGATTTCTTCTGTTAGGCGGTGGCGCTCTTTGGAGTCGTGCAGCCCTCCCAGGATCAGAGGGAATTCCACATTCTCCATGGCGGTCAATACTGGGATCAGGTTGAAAGTCTGAAAGACAAACCCGATATTCTTCCGCCGCACATCCGCCAGCTTGGATGTGGGAAGAGCGGTGACGTCCTTGTCCTCCAGGAAGATCTTTCCGCGGCTGGGCTTGTCCAGGCAGCCCAGGAGGTTGAGGACAGTTGTCTTTCCGGACCCTGAAGGACCGGCAATCGAGAGGAATTCGCCTTCATCGATAGAGAAGGCTATGCCTCTCAAGGCGGGGAAGTCGATTTTCCCGATATGGTAAACCTTGTGGACGTTTTCGAGTTTGGCTATGGACATCTCTCGCTCCCTTGATATACAGGTTAAAAATTCATTTTAAGCCAGATATAGAATACATCGTTTGCCCCTTCCCTGTTAAATTCTCCGCCTCTCTTGCCCATTAAAAAGAACAGGCCTGTGCTCAAGGCTACATTCTGGGTGATCTCGTAGCGGAGGCCGGGGCTGAGTATATACGAGCCGTCAGTCCAGTTCCCGATATAAGTCAGGCTCAACGAGAGAAATCCTTGGGTCGGGAACTGGAGGGCGGAAAAATAGTACTCCCGGGCCAGGGTGAAGCGGTCTCCAGTCAAGAGTCTGTCGAAGTCGTACCGGGCACTGTCTCTTTCCCCGCTTTGATCATAGTAGAATTCGTTGAGCCAGTAGACACCGCTTTTCAGGGGAAAGGTGTAATCAAACCCGATGACGACTTTAGTGTCTTGTTCTCCTGGGGATGAAAAATACCCCGCTTCCAGCCACCAGCCGATGATATTCTCGCCGCGGAGGTCCAGGCCGTATATATCTTGATTCCCGGTTCCGTGGTGGATATAGGTGAAAGCCGCATCCACGCCGGCTAGCTGGGTCTTTGCCCTGAACCCGGACTTGGAGGTGTTGAAGTCATTTTCCGGGGAGAAAATCCCGGTGAGGCCGGAGGCTTTCCCCATGGGGACATAGACCTTGATGGCGTTGACGCCTGGCTTTTCCTCTCCTGGTTCGAAGATGTTGACCCGGTTGAACAGGTCGAGCGGAGCCCACAAACGGGAGACTCCGATGGCGACCCGCTGTTTGCCGATGGTCACGTCGAATTTGGGAAAGTAGAGGTCGATGTAGGCTCTGTCCAGCTGGGTATGGGTTAAGCCGGCCGGCTCAGTGCTTTCGTAGACGCCGAGCGGACTGCGGATGATGCCGTGAAAAGTGAAGAAATCCACAGCCAGGTTCAGGGAGATGTTATCCGCTACCTCAGACCGGAACTGGAGGCGGAGACGGTTGTAGTCGCCCAGGGAGAAATTCTCGCTCAAATTCTGGAAGCTCAGCCTGCCGCTGCTGAGCATGAAAAACCGGTTTTCATAGTATCCGAAAGTTTCAAGGTCAAAAGAGTAAAGAAAATTGTATCCCGCCACAAGAAATAGAAAGGAGAAAAAGGAAATTCTTCTTTTGACCATATCCCGTAAGACTAACATTTTTTTTTTATTTTTTATAGACCCGGCCCGAGATATTTAGTATTAATGGATAGACTCGCATTTTTTTCCACTGAGAATATACAGAAGTCAGAGAGAGGTTGTCATCACATCAAAGTGTGATTTCATGTGGTAAAAAAAATAGCTCTCTGAAAAGGAGGAAGATGTGAAAAAATCCATTAAGGTCATATCATTTGTGTTGGTCTGCCTTTGGCTCGGGCAAGGATTGAACGGACAGACAAGAGGCGTGGAAAATGGGCAGCGTTATGAGAGACTGGTCATCAGGAATGTCATCGTCATCGACGGCAAAGGGACGCCGCCTGTAGGGCCTATGGACATCATCCTTGAAGGAAACAGGATTCAATCCGTCCGTGGCGCGGCCAGGAGCGAGAATGCCTATCAGAAGGAAGAGCACGTTCTTGACGGGACGGGGATGTATCTTCTGCCTGGGCTTATCAACATCCATGCCCATCTCCACGACAGCCGTGCGGATCAGCCTCTTCCCTTTGAGTATTCTTATAAGCTCTGGTTGGCCTGCGGCATAACCACAATCAGGGATGTGGGAAGCAATTTTCAAAAAACCATAGATGAACGGAGAAAGAGCCAGGAGGGTTTGATCGTAGCACCGCGTATATTCCTCTACATGATGGCCTGGGGAAGGACCCCTGAGGAGGCGCGCAGGAGTGTCCAGGAGATAAAAAAGAGAGGCGGAGATGGCGTGAAGATCTTTGGAATGGAAAGGGATATCATGGAAGCAGCCCTGGATGAAGCACACAAGCTGGGCCTGAGAGTGGCTCGTCATGTGGGGGTGGAGGAGACAGACGCCTGGGATGATGCCGCCTTCGGAGTCACTTCCATCGAACACTGGTACGGGGTGCCCGATGCCGCCCTCCACGGGTCCCAGAATTTTCCTCACTGGTACAACTACAGCAATGAGGACGACCGTTTCCGGTATGCCGGCCGGCTCTGGCGGGAGGCTGACCCGGAAAAGCTCGATAAAGTCCTTCAAACGCTGGTCGAGAAAGGAGTGGCCTGGTGCCCGACCTTAGTTATCTATGAGGCTAACCGGGATCTGCTGCGGGCTGTGAACCAGCCCTGGTTCAAAGACTATCTGCATCCGGCAGTAGAAGAGTATTTTAAGCCCAATCCAGCCTACCACGGCTCCTATCACTGGGACTGGAGCACGACCGATGAGATTTTCTGGCGGGAAAACTACACAATATGGATGCAGGCGCTGCGCAGGTTTTCCGATAGGGGAGGAGTTATCGGAGTTGGGGAGGATGCCGGCTTTATCTACATGCTTTACGGTTTCAGCCTCATCCGGGAGCTGGAGCTCCAGCAGGAGGCCGGGTTCCATCCCATCGATGTCATCATGCATGCCACTGGCAATAACGCCAAAATACTGGGGAAGGAGAAGGAGCTCGGCCGGATCCGCCAGGGATACCTTGCCGACCTCATCCTGGTGGATGAAAACCCGCTGGAAAACTTCAAGTATCTCTACCCCACGGGTGTTGTCGGTTTGGAGGAGGGCAAGCTGATTCGAAGAGGCGGGGTCAAGTGGACGATAAAAGACGGCATTGTCTTCCACGCACCGACGGTGCTTGAGGATGTGAAAAGGATGGTGACCGAGGCCAGAAAATAAAGGATCACTTTTTGGTGCCGATCACTTTCAGCGCTCGAGGGAGGATTTTGAAGGTGACTTCATCCCTGAACCCCAGGAATTCGCCGTTATACTGGACCGGAAGAGCCTGGCTGCGGATGATCATTTTTTTGGCCTTGAAGTGCTTCTGTGTTCTCTGGTAAAGGCCGAGATAGATAAGGGAAAAACAGAGGTAGTATTTCAGCCAGGAGGTTTCAAACAGGGTGATGTCCAGATAGCCATCGTCGAGTCTGGCCTTGGGAGCCACTCTCCAGCTGTAGCCAAAGTAATTTGTCTTGCCGACCACGCAGTCATACAGGTTCAAGTTCAGCATCTTTCTTTCAAAAGGCTCTCCTTCGTCGGTCAGACCGTCGATGAGCTCGATCTCCTGCTTTTTCCTGGGTAAACCGACCATAATCCTGGAGGCCAGGAGATGGCCGGCCAATCCCGGGATGGCGTGCCGGAGTTTTTCCTGGGTCACCTGAGCTGTTGCTCCGACGCTGGCAAAACTGGCCACGTTTCCATCGATGTCGATCAGGTCCATTTCTGAGATAATGCCTTCCGAGATTGTTTTTAAGGCTTTTTTTAGTTTTTTGGAGATCCCGAATGATTTTCGAAAAGCGTTTCCGCTGCCGAACGGTATCAAGCCCAAGAGGATATCTTGAGCGCGTTCGCTGTCGATAATCCCCTGGATGATATCGATAATCGTGCCGTCTCCTCCGATGGCCACGATGATATGACTATCGAGGCTTTTCTCTCTGGCAGATTTTATGACGCTCTCTTTATTCTCGCAGTCATCGATGATTTGGTAAGGAAGGTGATCCTTGAGATATCTTCTCAGTTTTTTTCTCCTTATCCATTTATTACGGGCTGCAGTCGGGTTGACTATGCACTTTCCGGATAAAGGAAAAGGGTTATCTTTTATCATCTTGATCTTGAATTCGTAATTTAGCACCTCTGTTCACCGAAGTCAAAAATAATTTGAATTCGGGACTTTGAGTTCGATGGCGTTCTCAAAAAAAAGGTTGAAAAAAAGGGGCCAGGCCCCTTTTCCCCTTCTTTTTCCCCTTCCTTTCCCCCTTTTTTACGCTTGGAGAAATATTATTGTCTTTCGGTCGGAAAAAAGAAAGATCTTGCTCAGGTCAGCGGTTCAATTGCGGTAATATTGGACAGTTTCTTTGATTCCTTCTTCCAGCTTGTATCTGGCACGGAAGCCGAAGTCCTTCTCCGCTTTGGCCGTTGAGAACAGCCAGAGAGTCTGGGTCATGGCGCTCCAGATCTTCCGGCCAAAAAAGAGCCTGACGATCCCTGTGGACTTGATGATATCCGCAAGCCAGGCTGCGGCAGAGATAAGGTCCTCGGGAACCGGGAGGAAGAGGGAGCTGCCCAGGGTATGTCTTTTCATGGTCAGGATCAACTTCCTCCAGGAATATCCTTTTCCGTCTGTCAGATAGTAGACCTGGCTTTGTGTTTTTGGCGAGAAAGCGGCCTGGAGTATTCCTTCCGCCAGGTCTTTGACATAGATGAGGCTGGTTGTCTCGCCCCTTTCCTTCAGGATAGGGACGATTCTTTTGCCGATGAGCTTTACCAGGAGCTCGGTTTCCTGCTGTCTTGGCCCGTAGACATTGGGCGGACGAATGATGGTCGAAGGGATGATATCCCATGACTCTCGGACAGCCTGTTCACCCTTGAGCTTGGTCCGTCCATACTCTGAAACCGGAGAAGGAGGCAGGCTTTCCTCTGAGTACTGACCAGGAAGCGAAGGGCCAGCCGCAGCAATCGAGGAAACATGGACAAAGCGCTTGAGGTTCGGGTTTTTCTGGAGGCATGCCTGGACCAGGTCCTTGGTCAGCTGGTAATTTGCCACATCATATGCCCGGCGGCTGGCGGAGCGGATCCGTCCGGCCAGATGGAAGATATAATCCTGGTCCTTAACGGCCTTTTCCAGGCTTGCAGGATCACTGGGGTCATGAACGGCCAGCTTGACCTTCCGTTTTTGGAGAAAGCCGGTACGGCTCGTGGGCCGGACAAGGCAGGTGATCTCCCATTCTTGAGCCACGAGCGCTTCTACTAGATGGCTTCCGATGAATCCAGAGGCTCCGGTGACCAAGGCTTTAGGCTGCATCTGATTTTTCCCTCCTTTTCTTTTTAAGTAAGTTCGTCGCGTAGGGGACGAGCCCTGCCAGAATGAGCCCGGCAAAAAGCGCAAGAAGCAGATAGTCAGGGATCTTAAAGGCATATCCTATCAAAGCAATGAGAAAGAAGCGAGGAGTCCTGGCGAGAAGGATGGCGAAGAGGTATTTGACCAGAGGATAATGGGCCAGGACGACAAGGAAACGGAACGGATAAAAAGGAACGGGAGTGAATCCGGCCACAAGGAGAGCCGGAAAGGGGGCTCTGTTGAACAGGTCCACAATTTTTTGAACGAATTTTGTATGACGCATCTTTTGGAAGCGGCTCAAGAGAGAAATATAATGGAAAATGGAGTAATTGAAAGCCTCGGCCAGGAGCGTTCCAGCTCCTGCCACCAGGGCGACCTTTAAAGGCGGGAAAAACTTTCCGAAGTAAAGAATAACTGGCTCATGAGGAATGGTCGCCAGTAAAAATTCAGCCGGAAGACTGTAGAAAAAGAGTATCCAGAGGCTTTTGCTCGTCCGGATGGACTCAGAGCTCAGCCACAGGGTAAGGAGAGCGAGGACGAAGATAATTTGAAGGATAAACAGGAAAGTCCTGGCTTTAGAGTGTTTTTGATAATCGCCTATCAGGGGAGCGGACGAGCTGTTATTTTTCCTTTTCATTCGAGTACAGATTGGGATAAAAATGCGTCTGTCAGGTTATCCGATGGTTTTTAAGCTTTTCTTCATTAGCGTGATATGATTTCTTTTGACAGCTCTGTTTCAGGGATGAGGTTGATCTTCTCGGGAAGCGGGGGGTCGAATTTGCCGTTGCCGTCGACGTCGACAAAGACGGGATTGGTCAGGGCATAGGGAAGGGTGGCGTTTGTCGAAAGTCCGCTCCAGGATGACCGCTGGAGCACAGGATAGAGAGACTCATTCCCCAGAACTTCAACCGCGATGTAGGAATCCACTTTTAGCAGAGGTAACCCGAAGGACGCCATGTCAAATTTCAAGATAGTCTCTTTTGGAGTATTGACAGGGAAAATAATTCTTCTTTCCCCGTTGACGATCAATCTCACCTCATCAACGGCTATCCAGGGAGCGCTCTGGACTTTGATGGCCACATCCACCTTTCCGTCCTTATCCGTAAAAGTATCGCCTGAGGTGTAGGTGGTGTTGACTTTGAATTCGATAATCGGGCCGTTGGTGGCAAAGGTCCGGCCTTTCCGTAAGGAATGAGCCAGGGAATTCCAGTCCAGGCTGTCGGTTTCTTCTCCTCTGTAATAGACATAAGTCCGGGAATATCCTGGTTCGCCCCGGTCTATCCCATGAGAATCTGATGAGCCGACAAGGGGATAGTAATATCCACGGTTCAGAAGATGAAGCCAGTCCTCGATGGCCGTAAAGTTGGAGGAGTAGAAATAAGGACCGTTCATGACCTCCAGGACGTCAAAGGAGATATTGAAGTTCTCCCAGGCGAAGGCTGCGGATTCCAGGTCGAGCTGGTAGTTGTTAAAATATCCCAGGGTCCCGGCTCTGGGGTGATTGACCTGGAGGATGGCTTCCTGGTCTTTTTGCCGGCTGGCTTCAAACAATGGCGAGACTTCATCCGCGAGAGGGGAGATGGCGCCGTTCTCTTCTTCCTCAGGTCTGTATTTGACCTGGTAGGTATTGTAGTGGATCATTCCGGAAACGGTGATTTCATTCCCGGTTATCACCGCCAGGTATTTATTCAGTCCCAGTTTTTTAAGCGCCGGAGAGTAATCGGTGATGGTGTTGTGGTCGCTGGCCACAGCCACATCCACTCCTTCGGCCACGACCGACCTCAGCCTCTCCGCAATGCCCATCCTCCCATCCGATTCTCTGGTGTGCATATGGGGGTCGATGGATATGAGTCCCGGCGTTTTGACCACCCTGTCGATACGGAAGATCAGTTCGAGAGGCTCATCCTTGAGGACTTCTATGACTTTTTTATCCAGGCTGTATTCAGGCCCTCTTGAGGCGTAGGCAAGGTAAGTGCCCACCGGGAGTTTCACTTCCAGGACTCTTTCTTCCGGGAAGACGGAATTCTTGGATGTTTCCCAGTTTCTCCCGGTCTCCACCGGATTATCCGGCTCAAAGTAGGGGGTCTCTGTCGGCGCCAGTCCGATAAAGGCGACCTTTCCCGGGACATGCTGTCCTTGACTGTCTTGAATTTTCACTTTAACTATTCCCAGGGGAGCGTCCTCGAGTATGCAGATGTTTTCTTCACCGGGTTTAACAGCCAGCAGTTTTTCAAGGACCGCTGGGAAGAAATTCGCCCTGACCCAGTAAGTTCCCTCGGGAAGCACGAGGCTGAGGGAGAAAGGATCCTCAAGAAAAGAACGGAAGAATACTGCTGAAGAGAAAGCGTCTCTGACTATGACTTCCGTCATTTTTCCGTTGAGGTCCTTGAAGTTGAGAGTGGCATCCTCAGGCTTGACGCCGAAAATCTGATAGATTTTCTGGAGAAGTTCCTCATGGTCCGTGTCCACCAGCAGTGTATGCCGGGTTGTATAGACCTGGCCGGGTTCCAGTGTCCCCGGAATATGCTCTGCCTCCTCTTCAAGAGGGTTCCTGTTCAGCCAGGCTAGATAATGGCCCTTTTTTTGGTAGACCCTGAATCTCAGCTCCGGGTGCATTTCCCGGTTGAACGGGCTGAAGGAGTAGCTGTGGAATGCGCTGAAATAGACAGAGTAGTCCAGTTCTTCCAGGGCATTTTTGCCCGTGTTGGTGAGCGAGGATGTGACGTCTATTTTTGCTTCACCCGGGGAAAAACGGTACAGGGTTTGGACCCTGGCTTTGCTTCCTTTCTTCCCCGAATAAGAGGCAGTCGCTTCTACGGTGAGGGAACCGTCTGGGGTGTCCTGTTTGACGGGCTTGACCGAGCTGTAAAACACTTCTTCTTTTTTATCTTTTATCCGGATAACGGGCGCGCCGACGATCATGTCGCTTTTCAGTTTTTTCCCCGCAGGAGCAAAACCGATGATGCTCCCCAGAGCATCTGCTGCCGGGTAGTTGGTTGAGGTCTTTAAGTATCTCTTGACTCCGCCGATTATCGCCAGGGTTTCCCCGTCAGATAGGAGAAAATCCCCGGCTTTCCAGATGGAACAGAATTTTTCGGGAAGGTCATCCTCGCTCTGGATGATTTTCACCTGGAATTCAGAACCCAGAAGAAGCACCGGGATCAAAAGAAGAAATGCGGCAAGGGATTTCCTGAAGGCTTTCATTCTCTGCCTCCTTTGAAGGTGGTTGTTCTTATCTTGTATTGAAATTGTTCGAGATAAGGATATTTAAAATATACTAAAAAAGAGACGAATTCAAATTCTTTCTGTCGAAGGCAAGCATCTCTATCTCCGTGATGAAGGAAACATCTGACTTAATGGGGAAGAGCAGCTACGATTCCCTCCATCCTCGCCAAGACCCTCCCACCCTCCACCATGGGCATCGGATGGAGGGGAACCGCCGCCGCACTTGTCAACTCATATTAACGCAATAGTTCGTGTTGCATCCTCTATTGAGCGGGCCTGGATGCTGCCCTCGAGCCCCCGTAGCGGAGGGGGGACCCGTCGGTTTATCCGACGGGGGGAACCGACGGGACAGGTTCCTTCGGGGTCCGGGGGCTGAAGGCAGCATCCAGGTCCGCACAGAGATTGTAAACTTATTTACTGCGTTTACATGAGATCAGATGGTTCCCTCATCACGGAAATACTTAACTGTGGGAGGCTGTTTCCTTCCAATTTGCAATCAGAAGGGTGTTTGGATAAAATCAGCATGCTCTGAATATCAGCCTTTAGATGGGTTTGAGCAGGAATGAAGGGATTGGAGAAAGTCCTCGAAATCAAGGGAAAGAAGTTTCTGTTCAGGGTGGAGGAGTCTGGCGATCACCGCGACTACTTAAAATACGAAGAGTTAAGGAACGAAGTCTGGGCTGAGCCGAAGGATAACATGGCTGGTTCGCGGAACATGAAGTGCGAGAATTTCCTCCATGAGGGGAGCAGCCTTTTTATCGGCGTTTTTATCGAGGCTGACGAAGGGGGGTTCAAGCAGGACAAAAAGCATCTTGTCGGGTTTTCCTACGGTTTTGTGGGAATTAAAGATAAGAACATTGCCTACAGGGATCCCGGCAACCTCCGCTTCTATTCTCAGTACACCTGCGTCAGGAAGGATTCCGAGCACCTGGGGCTGGGAGTGCAGATAAAGGAGTTCCAGAAAGAAACCCTGGTCCGGATATTCGGGATTTATACCGTCACCTGCACCTATGATCCCTTGAGCGGGATCAACGCTTACAGGAACATTCATCACTTTGGCATGGATGTGGTTGACTACAGGGAGGCATATTACGGGCAGTTCGGCGGCCTGCTGAACAGGCTGGACGTCCCCTGTGATAGGTTATTTATTTCCTGGGACCTGAAGAAGGAGGTTCAGAGGCCAGAGTATGACCTGAATTCCCTGATTGAATCGGGATGTTTGGCCGTTGAAGCGGAGATGAGGACAGTTAAAGGCTGGAGCGGGCCTTTAGAGCTTGAATCAGTTAAAGATGTCAACCTCGACCTGGACAGCGATTTCCTGTTGATAGAAATACCGGTTGATTTTTACGTTATGCTCAGGGAGACGGATGTCGAAGATCAAGAAGTCAGGAATATCCCGCTTGAATGGAGGGAAAAGACCAGAGAGGCTTTTAAGACGCTTCTTCAGAGAGGATACAGGATTGCTGATTTCCGGAAGGTGAAAAGAGACAACCGGGTCAGGGATTTTTACATCCTGAAGAAGCAATAATCAGCGCAGATAAAATCTCAGTGTCTTGCTGGCTGTTTTATTGGTCAATTCATCGGTCAGTTTTATTGTCAGAACATACTCGCCTGTTTCTGGAAAAGCGGAAAGCGATATCTGGGTACCTTCCAGGAGGACAGCCTCGGAGCCTACCTCCCGCTTCCTCTCCTGGGGATTCAGGTTGAACTTTCTATCCCCTTTCTGGAGTTCCATTTCAATCCGGAGAGAACAGTTTCGATTTTCGTCGACGGCCATGTTGTATATATAATAGAACAGGTTCAAGGACTGGTCCTTGGTGTATTCCTGACTGAAATGAGGAAGAAGAGAATAGCGGCCTATAAGGAAAACATCGTACTCTTCTTTTTTAACAGGAGCCTGTTCTTCTCGGACTTGAGGTGAAGCCAGAATGGACGAGAGAGCCAGTTCTTGATTCCAAAAGTCCGGGACATGGACTTGGACCTTCCTGATTGAATGCCCTTCCTTATCTGGCGTGGAAATCCCGAGAAAGAGGTCGTAATCACCAGGATAGAGCGGAAGACCCACCTGAGTAATGAAATAGTCTTTCTCCTCTAGCAGGATATTTTCATGACGGAAGTCATAAGAAAGGATGCCTGATTCCAGTCTGCCAAAGATAACAAGCTTTTTCTGGAAAGTTTCTCTTTCCTCACCGGGATGGATCTTGAGCAGGAGAGTTAAATAGCTGCTCTGGTTTTCCGCCTTGGTGAAGATCGGCTGGCTTTCAAAAGGGATTTGAATGATGTCTTCGTCCGTGGATTTTATTTGCTGGATGAGCCTGCCTTCGAACGATTCGGGCGTGAACGGTTCGATCTCTCTGTATTTGGGAATGTCTTTGAGGTCCGGATAGAGGAGGATTTTTTCCGGATAAGCGTAGAAGGCCTGCATGGCTCTGTTGTCGGTCCTGGCCCTTTCCAGTACGTAGCCCAGGCCATCGTGAGTGAAGACAAAGCTGAAGGTCTCCTGGGGAATGTTCATCCAGGGCTGGGTGGGATAGATCCAAACCTCCGGCGGGTAATTTTGTCCAGCTGCAGATGGACCAGTGCTGGGATGAAAGATCTTGGGTTTGCCGAAAAGAAGATAGACCTTGCCCATATCCGTGTCTATTCCTGTTTTGTACCCGTAAAGAAAGGCATTTTTCACGGTATTCAGGCGAATATGGTATTCATCCTTGAACTCATTCTTTTCAGTCAAGGGAGTGGGGTCCCTCTTTGCCCAGAAAAGCTTGACAAAGGCTTCCTTATCCTTTTCTTTCTTAAGATTATTGAATTCCTCTCTCTCCGCTTTGGTGATGATGAGGTCCACTTCTTCTTTGAGCCATTTTTCATACTTCCCCTTTTCTTTTGCCGATAGAAGAGGCGCGGCCAGCAGAGCCACCAGAAAAACTGAGACGAATGTCTTTTTTTCCATGTGTTCCTCTTATTTTTTCAAGTAATCGAGCAGCTGTCTGGCTACACTGGCTTTTTCGTGGTCTGGAGCCAGTTCCAGAAATTTCTCCAGGTATTTTACAGCCTCTGCGGTGTTGTTCTGACCGATGAAAATCGTTCCAGCCTGATAATAGGCGTCCGCATAATCTTCTTTTATCTCAATGGTCTTCAGAAAGGCTTTCAGGGCTTCTTCTGATTTTCCCAGGTTCATCTGGCAAACACCGAGGTTGTAGAAGGCATCGGGTTCTGTGGGGTCGATTTCCGTGGCTTTTTGAAAATATATCAGCGCTTCATCGAACTTCCCGCTTTTGCCCAGAATCTCTCCGATTTCTTTATTGCAGCTGAAGCTTTCCGGGTTGAGCTCTAAGGCTTTCTGGAAGGCTTCCAGGGCCTCTTCTTTCTTGTCCATCTTTTTATAAGCCAGGCCCAGGTTGAAATGGTATCCCCATTGGGTTGAATTGAGCCCGATAGCTTCATGAAAAGTCTGAGCGGCTTCTTCATATTCGCCGTTTCCGTACAGCTTATTTCCCTTCAGAAAAAGACTGTCTGCCTTGGAAAGGGACCTCTCGAGAGCTTCCTGAGCTTTTTCCATGACCATGTCCACCTTTATTGTTTCGGCGATGCCCACCTTCACTTCCCGCGCTGCAGGAAGAAAACCGGCTTTTTTGAATCGCACCTGATAGCGGTCCGGCCAGAGTCCTATTTGAACATACTTTCCTTCCTTGTCTGTTTTGAGGCTTAATGTCCTTGAAGCCATTTTCAACGAGGTGATGGTGATCGCTACATCTGGGATAGGATTTCCCTCGCTGTCTGTCACTGTTCCCTGAATTTTTCCCTGGACTGAGGGCCAGAGATTCCAGGCCAGAGAAACCACAAAAAAAAAA